>JAFSHU010000004.1 GCA_017440145.1 Bacillota bacterium | reverse complement strand
ACGCCTGTGCTGAAATATGATTTTGAGCCTGCTCCGGCGGAATAAAGCGGGACTGAAATTGCCAAAGTAAGGCCCATTTCTGGTTGATGGGCGAGTGGTACTGTAGAAGGGGAGAGCTGCAGCTCTCCCCTCTGCACAATGGGCAAGGCTGCGTGAATTTTCCCCTCTGCCCTACGATTTTGTGAAAGAAGCGAATAGGCCCTTTTCTGCTGCCGGGGCGCTTGGCCGGGCTTCCGGCCGCGAACAGCGGGGAAAGCGCTTGCGCTGTTTCGGCGATCCGCTGCAAAGGAAGCACAGAGAAAAGCACAGAGAAAAGAACAGAAAAAAGGAAGATTTCCTATGACAGAGCCCCTTTTCGCGCCCCTGCGCCCCCTGTATATCTTCGCTGAGGACAGCTGCCCCTATGCCAATCAGGCGCTGGAAAAACACCTGCTGGAGCTGGTGCAGGAGGATGAGCTGATCCTCTACCTCTGGCAGAATCGGAACACAGTGGTCATCGGCAAAAACCAGAACGCCTGGCAGGAATGTAAGGTGGCGGAGCTGGAGGCGGATGGCGGCTTTCTGGCCCGGCGCATCTCCGGCGGGGGTGCGGTCTATCATGACCTGGGCAATCTGAATTTCACCTTCCTCTGCCGGGCAGAGCATTACGATGTGGGACGGAATCTGCGGATCATCGTCCGCGCCCTGGAAAGCCTGGGCATCCGGGCAGAGATCAGCGGCCGCAACGATGTGACGGTGGAGGGGCGAAAAGTTTCCGGGAATGCCTTTTATGAGGGGCGTACCTGCTTCCACCACGGCACCCTGCTGATCGGGGTGGATAAGGAGCGGATGTCCCGCTATCTGCAGGCCTCTGCCAGAAAGCTGGCCAGCAAGGGGGTCTCCTCTGTGCGCTCCCGGGTGGCGAATCTGCAGGAATTTTGCCCCGGCCTGAACACCGAGCGTATGGCAGAGGCTTTGATCGCTGCACTGGGCGCGGAATGCGGACAAAGCCCGGAAAGCTTGCTCCCCGGAGATTTGGATCAAGCCCGACTGCAGCAGCTGGAGGCAGAATTCGCGGATGCGGACTGGCGGCTGGGGCGGCCCATCCTCTGCCAGATCACGCTGAGTGCGCGTTTTCCCTGGGGCGAGGTGGAGCTGCGTCTGCAAGCCCAGGGAAAGAAGCTCAGCCGGGTGCAGCTTTTCACGGATGCGCTGCACAGCGGCCTTTCGGAGCTGGTGGAAGCAGCTTTGGCCGGGCTGCCCCTCTCCAGCCGGGAGATCGCCCCGGCTCTGCGGCAGCTGGATGGCCCCCGGCAGGAGCTGGAGGATCTGGCTGCTTTGGTGGAGGCGGAAGGGTTTTAAGTGCGTGAAAAGCAACCCCCCACTTTCTTGAAAGAAAGTGGGTCAAAGAACTTTGATCCTTGGGCCGGTACTCGGAATTTAGAAATAGGACCCAAAATTAAAAAGTTTCTTGCTTCTTCTTTTCAAAGAAGAAGGGTTTTAAGAGAGAAAGCAACCCCCCACTTTTTTTAGAAAAAAGTGGGTCAAAAAACACTTATATTTGGGCGATCGTTTTGATCGAAGGCAGCGTCCAGATAGCAAAAGTTTCTTGGCCCTTCTTTTCAAAGAAGGGCGGTTTTCACCCTCAAACTAGGACAATCTAAGTGACATAGCAAGGAGGATCACATGACTAGCTATCAACTGATCATCATCGGCGGTGGCCCCGGCGGCTATACGGCGGCCATCCGCGCTGCCCAGCTGGGCCTGCGTACTGCCCTGGTGGAAGAACGGGATCTGGGCGGCACCTGCCTGAACCGGGGCTGCATCCCCACCAAGGCGCTGCTGCATACAGCGGAGCTTTACCACGCGGCGGCACATGATTTCTCGGAGCTGGGCATTCAGCTCAGCGGACTGGATTACGACGGCGAGAAGCTCTACGCCCGGAAGGAGCAGGTGGTTTCCCAGCTGCGGGATGGCGTGGCACAGCTGATGAAGGCCAATCAGATCGACGTATACTGCGGCCATGGCCAGATTTTGGGCCAGGGCAGAGTTCTGGTGAAGGCTGCGGAGGAGCAGGAGCTCTCCGCAGAGAATATCCTCATCGCCAGCGGCTCTGTGCCTGCCCGCCTGCCCATCCCCGGTGCGGATTGCCCGGGTGTTGTCACCAGCGATGAGCTGCTGGAGGGCGGCGGCATCCTGAAGGAGGGCAAGCTGCCCCAGCGCCTGTGCATCATCGGCGGCGGCGTGATCGGCTGCGAATTCGCCGGGGTTTTCAGCGCCCTGGGCTGCCAGGTCAGCATCGTGGAATTCATGGATCGCATCGTGCCCACGGTGGATAAGGATATCAGCCAGAATCTTTCCATGATCCTGAAAAAACGGGGCGTGGCGGTGCATACCTCCAGCAAGGTCACGAAGATCGAGCCTTCTGATGAGGGTCTGCTCTGCACCTTTGAAGGGAAGAAAGGGGAGGAGCAGGTCGCTTCCGATCTGATCCTGCTTTCCACCGGTCGCCGGGCCAACACTGCTGCTCTGCTGGCAGAGGGCGTGGAGCTGAATATGGAGCGCGGGCTGATCCTGGTGGATGAGAATTTCCGCAGCAGCCTGCCCGGTGTCTACGCCATCGGTGACGTGATCGGCGGCATGCAGCTGGCCCATAAGGCAGAGGCCGAAGGCCAGGCTGCGGTGGCCATCATCGCCGGGGAGAAGCCGGATGTGCGGCTGGATCTCATCCCCGCCTGCATCTATACGGATCCGGAGATCGCCTGCGTGGGCCTGACGGAAGCGGAAGCCAAGGAGCAGGGCCGGGCTGTGAAGATCGGCAAATTCATGATGAGCGCCAACGGCAAGACCCAGATCGCCATGGGCGAGCGCGGCTTCATCAAGCTGGTCTTTGACGCGGAGACGGAGGTTCTGCTGGGCGCGGCCATGATGTGCTGCCGGGCTACGGACATGCTGAGCGAGCTGACCACCGCCATTGCCCAGGGCATGAGCATCCACCAGCTGGCGGCTGTGGTGCGCCCCCATCCTACCTTCAACGAGGCTGTGACCGAGGCTGTGGAGGCTGCGGTGAACCGCTCCATCCATACGGCGCCGAAGAAGGCACGCTAAGCTTCAATCGGCTTTAAGAAAATTCCGCGGAATAAAATCTTTTTTAGCTATTTACAAACGCGGGAGAACATGATAGAATATCTAGGCTGGCCTTATAATTGAGTGAGCCAAGCCAGTAAGGAAAGAGGTGACCATCGTGAAGAAAGGTATCCATCCCCAGTACCAAGAGGTAGAAGTGATCTGCTCTTGCGGCAATCGTTTTAAAACCGGTTCCACGAAAAAGGAGATTAAAGTGGAAGTTTGCTCCCAGTGCCATCCCTTTTATACTGGTTCCAAGCGCCTGCTGGTAGAACAGGGCGGTCGTGTCGATAAATTCCGTAAGAAATACGGCCTGTAATCCGCCGCTTACCTATACGAAAAGAACACCTTGCTGTGAAGCAGGGTGTTTTCTTTTTTTCTGCTGATCGAGGCGGGGAGGGCAGAGACTGAAAGCTGTTTTGCTCCTTTTCTTTCAAGAAAAGGAGGGTTTAGCAGGAATTTTAAAGCAAAACCTTTCTGCTTTTTAAAAAAGAAGAAACAAGAAAACACTTGTCTGTATCGGTGTACACTTAAGGTACACAAAAAAGAGCCCTCCTGAGGGTGTGTTCCAATAAGACAGTATAATAAGTTTTGGGTAAACGGCATGATTCGTCATGCCGTTTTTCCCTTTTGAATGTCATAGAGTAAATTGGCGGGAAGAATACCGATGTAGTT
>JAFSHU010000069.1 GCA_017440145.1 Bacillota bacterium | reverse complement strand
TCATCGCCCTCTTTGATGAGGCCCATGGCACAGCCGGAAACCGGTGCGGAAATGGGAACACCTGCATCCATCAGCGCCAGAGTGGAGGCGCAGACGCTGCCCATGGAGGTGGAGCCGTTGGATTCGATGGCTTCCGAGACCAGGCGCAGGGAATAGGGGAACTGATCCTCATCCGGGATCACCGGCAGCAGTGCGCGTTCCGCCAGAGCGCCGTGACCGATCTCACGACGGCCGGGGCTGCGGACGGGACGGGCTTCACCCACGGAATAGGGCGGGAAATTGTAATGATGCATATAGCGCTTGGAGGTCTCCGGCGCGATGCCGTCCAGGATTTGTTCCTGAGAGACCATGCCCAGGGTCAGGGCATTGAGGATCTGGGTTTGTCCACGGGTGAAGAGTGCGGAACCGTGGGTGCGGGCCAGCACGCCGACCTCGCAGCTGATGGGGCGGACTTCCGTGGTCTTGCGGCCATCGATGCGGATCTTATCCTTGGCGATGAGGGAGCGCATGGTTTCTTTTTCAATGGTATAGAGAATATCGCCGATGACAGCCTGCTGCTCGGGGAAAGCTTCTGCCAGCTCATCCTGGACACGCTGGTTGATCTCGGCAAACATGGCTTCTCTGGGTTCTTTTGCGATGCGTTCTTCGGAGCAGCGCTTCATGGCTTCCCGGAAGGCTTCGCCTGCGGAGGCGCGGACAGCCGCTTCCAGTTCCGGATCGGGAGTGGGCTTTTCGAAGGGGATCTTTTCCTGGGCCAGACCCATGGCCAGGGCTTCGGCACGGAATTCCTCGATGAAGGCCACGATGCGTTTGATCTCCTCATGGGCGAACATGATGCCCTCCAGGATCACGTTTTCGGGGATCTCGTTGGCACCGGCTTCCACCATCATAACCGCATCAGCGGTACCGGCGACGGAGAGGTGCATTTCGGACTGCTCTGCCTCTTCCTGGGTGGGATTCAGCACATATTCGTCCCCGATCAGGCCGATGGTCACACCGGCGATGGGGCCGTTGAAGGGGATCTTGGAGATATGCACAGCGGCGGAGGCGCCGATCATGGCGGCCATATCCGGCTGGCAATCCTGATCCACGCTGAGGACGGTATTGATCACCTGCACGTCATTGTGGAAGCCCTTCGGGAAGAGGGGGCGAAGGGGACGGTCGATCAGGCGGGAGCAGAGGATCGCTTTTTCGCTGGGGCGGCCTTCCCGTTTGATGAAGCCGCCGGGGATTTTCCCCACGGAATACATTTTTTCTTCGAATTCCACCTGCAGCGGGAAGAAATCAATGCCTTCCCGGGCAGTTTCGCTCATTGTGGCGCAGGAGAGGACCATGGTATCCCCATAACTTACAAAAACAGCGCCGCTGGCCTGCTTTGCCATACGGCCTGTTTCCAGGGTCAGAGTACGCCCTGCGATTTCCAGGCTTTTTCTCAAAATGTTTGTCATATTCTTCCTCCATATTTTTCACACTTATATTCAACTGTATTATTTCGCCTTAGAGCGCAAATATCCTCCAAACAGGCAGGATAGAAAAGCTTTTTGAGAAAGAATTTTCCAGGATAATTTCTATTGGGAGGAATTGCCTTTCCATTTCTAAATATGTTATAATTACTCAAATACACAACTTTGATTTTTTGGCTGTTTTCCTGAATTGTTTTCCTGAAAAAGAAAGAGTGCGTCCCGGCCTTCTGCATTGCATTGTGTTTGCCTGGTTTTCTGCTTTTGCTGCGGAAGAGAAGCTCCCTGCCGGGCTGCAGCCCGGAAAACAAAGCAGGAAATGGCTTTTGATGTTTTTATTATTTTTTAGGAGGTTGTCTTTATGGCTTTTTATTATGATGAACCGTCCCATACTTTTAGTGAGTACCTGCTGGTTCCCGGATATTCCTCCGCGGAATGCATTCCGACCAATGTGTCCCTGAAGACACCCCTGGTTCGTTACCGGCAGGGGGAGGAGCCCAGCCTGAGCATGAACATCCCGCTGGTTTCTGCCATCATGCAGTCGGTCTCTGACAACACGATGGCAGTTGCCCTGGCGAAAGAGGGCGGCGTTTCCTTCATTTTTGTCTCCCAGCCCATCGAGGAGCAGGCAGAAATGATCCGCAAGGTCAAGAACGCCAAGGCCGGCTTTGTGACCAGTGACGCCAACCTGCCGGTGGATGCCACCCTGGCGGATGTGCTGGAGCTGAAAGCCCGTCTGGGCCATTCCACCATGGCTGTGACCAGCGACGGTACTGCCAGCGGCAAGCTGGTTGGTCTGGTGACCAGCCGCGATTATCGCGTCAGCCGTATGTCCCCGGATCTGCCGGTGAAGGAATTCATGACCCCCATCGAAAAGATCATCTATGCCCGGGAAGGCGTTACTCTTTCCGAAGCAAATGACATCATCTGGGAGCATAAGCTGAACGCCCTGCCCGTGCTGCGGGAGGATGGCACCCTGCATTCCTTCGTTTTCCGCAAGGACTATGACGCCCATAAGGAGCAGCCCCTGGAGCTGCTGGACAGCAGCAAGCGCTATATCGTGGGCGCCGGTGTGAACACCAAGGATTATGAAGAACGCATTCCCGCTCTGGTGGAAGCAGGCGCGGACGTGCTCTGCATCGATTCCTCCGAAGGCTACAGCGAATGGCAGAAGCGGACGCTGGAATTCGTTCGCAGCCGTTATGGGGACAGCGTGAAGATCGGCGCCGGCAACGTGGTGGATGCAGCCGGTTTCCGCTTCCTGGCGGATTGCGGTGCGGATTTCGTGAAGGTGGGCATCGGCGGCGGCTCCATCTGCATCACCCGTGAGACCAAGGGCATCGGCCGCGGTCAGGCCACGGCTGTCATCGATGTGGCCCGGGCCCGGGATGAATATTTCAAAGAAACCGGCATCTATGTACCTATCTGCGCGGACGGCGGCATCGTCCATGATTATCATCTGACCCTGGCACTGGCCATGGGCGCGGATTTCTGCATGCTGGGCCGCTATTTCTCCCGCTTCGACGAAAGCCCCACCAACAAGGTGCTGGTGAATGGCAGCTACATGAAGGAATACTGGGGCGAAGGCTCTGCCCGCGCCCGGAACTGGCAGCGTTACGATCTGGGCGGCGCAGCCAAGCTCAGCTTTGAGGAAGGCGTGGATTCCTACGTTCCTTACGCAGGCAGCCTGCATAACAATCTGGCTACCACCCTGGCGAAGATCCGCTCCACCATGTGCAACTGCGGCGCGCTGACCATTCCCGAGCTGCGTGACCGTGCCAAGCTGACCCTGGTCAGCTCTGTCAGCATCGTGGAGGGCGGCGCCCATGACGTTCTGCTGAAGGATCAGGCCAACGGCTTCAGCCGCTAAGCAGCAGGTAAGCTTGATATAAGAGAGAAGTTTGATATAGGACAGAAGAAAGGCAGCTTCCTTTTTGGAAGCTGCCTTTTTGTGCGTGGGGAGGGCAGGGGGATGCTGCTCTTCTTTCCCACCTTGCCCGAACAAAAAAGAGGCCTGCCGGAAGCAAGCCTCTTTCGTCATATATGCAATTCTGCTTTGTGGTGGCGGCTCACGGCCGGATGCTGACCCTTGTTCCCAGGGGGCAAAGCTGCCAGAGCTGCTCCATATCCACGTTCCGAAGATGGATGCAGCCTGCAGACCAATCCTTTTCCACCGCTTCCGGTGCATCGGGACGCTGCCCGTGGAGCATGATCTGCCCTCCCAGGCTGGTATCCCAGGGCGGACGGGTTCCCAGCTGCTCCGCTTCCCGAATCCTTGCTGCCTGCTCCGGGGAGATGCGCCCTTCTGCCAGAGCAGCTTCTGCGTCCCGGGCATTGGGGTAGCTCAAGCCCAGAGAGAGGTGAAAGCGGCTTTGAGGGTTGCGGCTGCAGACGAAGTATTCCCCCTCCGGGGTGCGGCCGTCCCCTTCCTGCTGTTTATGGCCTTCCGGCGAGCGGCCCAGGCCGATGGGGCAGCGGAAAAGCAGCTCAGCCCCATCAAAGAGACTGAGCTGCCGCTTGGCTTTTTCGATCAGGATATGCAGCATAGCGCCTTATTTGGTGCCAAAGATGCGGTCGCCGGCATCCCCCAGACCGGGCAGGATGTAGGCGTTCTCGTTCAGGCATCTATCCAGAGCTGCGGTGTAAATATCCACATCCGGGTGGGTCTCCTGCACGCGGGAAACGCCTTCCGGGGCGGACACCAGGCACATCATGCGGATATTCTTGCAGCCATAGCTTTTCAGCTTGGCAATGGCATCGCAGGCAGAGCCGCCGGTGGCCAGCATGGGGTCAACCAGAATGACGAAGCGCTGATCGATATCCGGGGGCATCTTGCAGTAATAGAAAACGGGATTGTGAGTCTCCTCATCCCGGTAAAGGCCGATATGCCCGATCTTCGCCACAGGCATCAGGCTGACCAGGCCATCCACCATGCCCAGACCCGCCCGGAGAATGGGGACGATGGCAACCTTTTTGCCGGAGATCTCATAGCCGGTCATTTTTTCCAGGGGCGTTTCGATCCCGATGGGATCCAGCGGCAGGTCACGGGTGACTTCATAGCCCATGAGCAGGGAAATTTCGTTCAGCAGCTGGCGGAAATCCTTGGTGGTGGTCTCCTTGCAGCGCATCATGCTCAGCTTATGCTGAACCATCGGGTGATCTACGATATGTAAAGTACTCATGGCGGCATCTCCTTTTGCGTTTTTCGTGCAAATCTATGTTTATTCTACATCTTTCCGTTTCGGATTGCAAGATTTGCGGCGGGCAATCCCAGTGGATGGGTTTTCGCTCTGCTTGTCCCTCACCATTGGAGAAAGGAACTGCGTACTTGTAAAAAAATGGAGAATTGATATAATAAAAAACAGAGGCAAATAATCGCGCAGGCAGGAGGTTCTTAATTATGAGCAAAAAAATTCTGATTCTGAACGGGAGTCCCCGCAAAAACGGCAACACCGCTGCTTTGGTGAAGGCTTTTGCTGAGGGAGCGGAAAGTGCCGGAAACATCGTCAGTGAATTCTTTCTGGATGGGATGAATATCCACGGCTGCAGGGGCTGCTCCGGTGGGGGAAGGGATCCGGAAAGCCCCTGTGTGCAGAAGGATGATATGGAGAAGATCTACCCCGTTTATATGGAAGCGGATATCGTGGTTCTGGCCAGCCCGCTGTATTATTGGTTTATCAGCGGTCAGCTGAAGTGCGCTTTGGATCGGCTGTATGCTGTTACGGAGATCAGCGCGGAGCATAAAAGACCCATCAAAGAAAGCATTCTGCTGATGGCAGCAGGGGGAAATGCTTTTGAGGAAACGCTGTATTGGTATGAGAATCTGGAAGCGCATCTGGGCTGGAAAAGCCTTGGCAAGGTGCTGTGCGGCGGCGTTATGGGGATCGGGGATATCGAAGGAAACGAGAAGCTGGAGGAAGCCCGGGCCCTGGGCGCGTCGATCTGCTGAGCAGGCCTGTAATTTTAATAGCGATCAAAGGAAAAGCTCCACCACGCAGGTGGAGCTTTTTTCGCGGCAAAAGCGGCTTCGGCAGAATGGAGAGCCATCGTGAATGAGAGATTTCCCCTGCATACTTGATATATGCACTTCCCTGTGTTAAAATAATTAGATACGATGGCTGAATAGGCTTTGGCCTGCCATCAATGTGCATAGATATTATAGCAGGGAGAGTATAAATATGGAAGAAAGCAAACAGAGCCCGGCCATCCCTACCGTATACCAGCCCCAGGATGTGGAGCAGAAATGGTATAAATTCTGGCTGGAGCATGGCTATTTCAGCCATAAGATCAACCCGGAGGGGGAACCCTTCTGCATCGTCATGCCGCCGCCCAATGTCACCGGCCAGCTGCACATGGGTCATGCCCTGGATAACACCTTGCAGGATGTGCTGACCCGCTGGCGCCGGATGCAGGGCCGCCGCACACTCTGGCTGCCCGGCACGGATCACGCGGGCATCGCCACCCAGGCCAAGGTGGAGGAAGCCCTGGCCAAGGAAGGCATCAGCAAATATGACATCGGCCGGGAAGCTTTCCTGGAAAAGACCTGGGAATGGAAGCATCGCTACCATGACCGCATCGTGGAGCAGATGCACATGATGGGCAGCTCCTGCGATTGGGAGCTGGAACGCTTCACGCTGGACGAGGGCTGCTCCCGGGCTGTGCGGGAAGCTTTCGTGGAATTATATAATAAGGGCCTGATCTATCGGGGCTCCTACATCGTCAACTGGTGCAGCCATTGCCAGACCACCATTTCCGATATCGAAGTGGAACATACCGAGCGGGACGGCCATCTCTGGCATCTGCGCTATCCCTATACGGATGGCAGCGGCTATGTGGTGGTGGCGACCACCCGCCCGGAGACCCTGCTGGGCGATACGGCGGTGGCGGTGCATCCGGAGGATGAGCGCTACACCGATAAGATCGGCAAAACCGTTCTGCTGCCGGTGATGAACCGGGAGATCCCCATCATCGCCGATGAGTATGTGGATCGGGAATTCGGCACCGGCGCGGTGAAGATCACCCCTGCCCATGACCCCAATGACTTTGAGATCGGCCTGCGCCACAAGCTGGAGCAGATCGCTGTCATCGGCAAGGATGGCAAAATGAACGAGAACGCCGGCAAATACGCGGGCATGGATATGCTGGAATGCCGGGCCAAGCTGGTGGAGGAATTCCGCGAGCTGGGTCTGCTGGAGGATATTACGGATTTGAGCCACTCTGTGGGTGAATGCTATCGCTGCCACACTGTGGTGGAACCCCTGGTTTCTCCCCAGTGGTTCGTGAAAATGGAACCCCTGGCGGAGCCTGCCATCAAGGCCGTTCTGGATGGGGAGACCCGCTTCGTCCCCAGCCGCTTCACCAAGACCTACACCAACTGGCTGGAAAACATCCGGGATTGGTGCATCTCCCGCCAGCTCTGGTGGGGCCACCGCATCCCCGTCTGGTACTGCCAGGACTGCGGCGAAGTGATCTGCCAGGTGGAAGACCCCACGGTCTGCCCCAAATGCGGCGGCAGCCATCTGGAACAGGATCCGGACGTGCTGGATACCTGGTTCAGTTCCGGCCTCTGGCCCTTCTCTACCCTGGGCTGGCCGGATGATACGGAACTTCTGAAAACCTTCTACCCCACCAACGTGCTGGTGACGGGTTATGATATTATTTTCTTCTGGGTTGCCCGCATGATGTTCTCTGCCATGGAGCAGATGAAGCAGAATCCCTTCTCCGATGTGTTCATCCATGGTCTGGTTCGGGATGCACAGGGGCGGAAGATGAGCAAATCTCTGGGCAACGGCATTGATCCTTTGGAGATCATCGATCAGTACGGCGCGGATTCCCTGCGCTTCACTCTGGTCACGGGCATCAGCCCCGGCAATGACATGCGCTTCCAGCAGGAACGTCTGGAGGGCGCCCGCAACTTCATGAACAAGCTGTGGAACGCCACCCGCTTTGCTCTCATGAACCTGCAGGATTACCAGGCGGACGCTTACCCGCTGGAACTGACGCTGGCGGACAAGTGGCTGCTGACCCGTTTGGCCAGGGTCTCCGCAGATGCGGACGCCAACCTGGAAAAATACGAGCTGGGTGAGGCCCTGCGCGCCATCTATGATTTCGCTTGGGATGAATTCTGCGACTGGTATGTGGAGCTGGCCAAGCTGCGGCTTTATAAGGGTACGCCGGAGCAGAAGCACACGGCGCAGACCGTTCTGGCCACGGTGCTTCGGGGCATTCTGGAGCTGCTCCATCCCTTCGCCCCCTTCATCACTGAGGAACTCTGGCAGCAGCTGCCCCATGAAGGGGACAGCATCATGCTGGTGAAATACCCCAACGGCCAGGGCGCCACGCTTTATGAAGCGGAAGAAAAACAGATGCAGACCGTGATGGATCTGATCCGCGCCATCCGCAATATGCGTGCGGAGATGAATGTTCCCACCGGCAAAAAGGCGCCGGTCATCATCAGCGCCGGGGAAGAGCTGCTCAGCCAAATGCAGGAAGCGGAAAGCTATATCAAGATGCTGGCTGCTGCGGAAAGCATCGAATTTGTCAGCCCGGACAGCCCGGTGCCGGATAAGGCAGCAAAAGCCCATGTCCGCGGTGTGGATGCCTATCTGCCCCTGGCCGGTCTGATCGATCTGGATAAGGAGATCGCCCGCATCGAGAAAGAGATCGCCAATACGGAAAACGAGCTGAAACGCCTGGCCGGCAAGCTCTCCAACCAGGGCTTCCTGGCCAAGGCTCCGGCGGATGTGGTGGAAAAGGAACGTGCCAAGGAAGGGGAATACCAGACCAAGCTGGCCTCTCTCCGGGAGCATCTGGAGCTCTTCAAATAAAATGGATTATCAGGAAGCATTGACCCGGCTGCACAGCCTGACTTCCTTTGGCATTCGGCCGGGTCTGGAACGGATCGAAGAATTGCTGCGGCGCTTGGGGGATCCCCAGCGCCGCGTCCCCCGCTATATTCATGTGGCGGGCACCAACGGCAAGGGCTCTGTCAGCGCCATGCTGGACAGCATCAGCCGCGCAGCCGGGCTGCGTACGGCGCTTTTCACCTCGCCCCATCTGCATAGTCATGCAGAGCGTTACCGGGTGAATGGGGAGCCCATTCCGGAGGGGGATTTTGTTCGTCTCTTCGGGCAGGTGCTGGCTGCCATCCAAAGCATGCAGGCGGATGGCTGGGAAAGCCCCACGGAATTTGAAGCCGCCACCGCCCTGGCCTTCCTGCACTTCGCGGAAGCCCGGGTGGAGCTGGCTGTGATCGAGGTGGGCCTGGGCGGCGATATGGACAGCACCAATGTGATTGAAAGCAAGCTGCAGGTCATCACCAATATCGGCATGGATCATATGGCTTATCTGGGGAACAGCATCCCGGAGATCGCCCGCTGCAAGGCGGGGATCATCAAGCCCCATTCTCAGCTTGTGACTGCAGCAGAGGGAGAAGCCCTTCCCGTGATCGAAGAGGTGGCGGCTGCACAGGATTCCCGGCTTTTCCTGCTGGGGCGGGAGATTCGCCTCTTCCCCGGCAAACTTTCCCCGGAAGGCTCTTCTTTTTCTCTGGAGCTGGAGGGGAAAAGCTATGCGGATCTGTTTTTGCCCCTGCTGGGGCGGCATCAGCTGGCCAACGCTGCTCTGGCAGTGGCTGCTGCCCAGCTGGCAGGCTTTTCGGAAGAGGTCATTCGCCGGGGGCTGGCTGCTGTGTGCTGGCCGGGGCGGCTGGAGCTGCTCTCCACCGATCCCATGGTGTTGCTGGACGGCGCGCATAACGCACCGGCTGCCCGGGTGCTGGCCCAGGCCTTGCAGGACTACTGGCCGGGGAAAAAGATCCTCTGCCTTATGAGCATGCTGGCGGACAAGCAGCAGGAGGAGGCTCTGGCGCCTCTGCTGCCCCATTTCAGCCGGGTGATCGTCACCAGCTCCCCCTATGCTTCCCGGCAGGGGGATTGGCAGCAGCTGGCTGCGCTTTGCCGGGCAGGCGGCGTCCCTGCGGACTGCATTGAGGACAGGCAGGAGGCCTGCGATGCTGCTTTGGAGGCGCTTCGCAGCGGAGAATACGAGCTGCTGCTGGTCTGCGGCTCCCTCTATCTGCTGGGGGATGTGCGCCTATACCTGATGAATGCGCTGAAGGCCTGATTTTTGGCGGATCCCCGCTGATCTTGGCGAATATAAATCAAGGCTTTTTGGCAGGAAATAGCAGGGAAGCAGAGAAATTAAATTAGATGTAAGCAATAAAATTTGTGCTAAAGGATGGGTGCTATGGTCAATAAATGGTCGGCAGCTTTAGCCAATAAACCAACTGTACTATATGAAAAGAGTCTGCGTTCCGGGCAGAATATCAATTTTGACGGCAACGTGGTCATTCTGGGGGATGTGAACCCAGGTGCGGAGATCGTGGCCGGTGGGCATATTCTGGTCATGGGTTCCTTGCGTGGTCTGGTTCACGCAGGGGCGCTGGGCGATGAAGATGCCACTGTCACGGCGCTGCATTTTGCTCCCACCCAGCTGCGTATCGCGTCCCACATCACCCGCCCGCCGGATGGCAACGTGGATGAAGGCGCAAAGCCGCCGGAATATGCGCGGATTCAGAATGATACGGTTGTGATCGAGGAATATCAGCCGCCCCGTTAAGCTTCGCCGCGGCTGCTATACATAGAACTACTATCCTGGGGAGGCGTTTTCGCCTGCTCCGGGTTAGCGCTAGGAGGATATAGAATGGGCAAAGTTATCGTTGTCACCTCCGGTAAAGGTGGCGTGGGCAAAACCACCACCACTGCCAATGTGGGGACTGCCCTGGCTATGCTGGGCAAAAAAATCGTTATGGTGGATACGGATATCGGCCTGCGCAACCTGGATGTGGTGCTGGGCCTGGAAAACCGCATTGTCTATGATCTGGTTGATGCAGTGCGCGGGAATTGCCGCCTGAAGCAGGCCTTGATCAAGGACAAGCGCCTGGAGAATCTCTACCTGCTGCCTGCCGCCCAGACCAAGGACAAAACTTCCGTTACCACGGATCAGATGATGGAGCTGTGCAGCAAGCTGAAAGAGGAATTTGATTTTGTCGTGATCGACTGCCCCGCAGGCATTGAGCATGGCTTCAAGAATGCCATTGCCGGTGCAGAGGAGGCAGTGGTGGTCACCACGCCGGAGGTTTCCGCTGTGCGCGATGCAGACCGCATCATTGGCCTGCTGGAAGCGGCCGGCATCACCGAACCCCGCCTGATCATCAACCGCATCCGTACCAATATGGTGAAAACCGGGGATATGATGGGCGTGGATGATATTCTGGATATTCTTGCCGTGGATCTTCTGGGCATCGTTCCCGATGATGATGCCATTGTCATCTCCACGAATAAGGGTGAACCCACTGTCTTTGATGACAATTCCCGCCCGGGTCTGGCCTTCCGCAATATCGCCCGCCGGCTCAACGGGGATGAGGTTCCTTTGATGAATCTGGAAGAGAAGCGCAGCTTCTTTAGCCGGATGAAGGCCATGTTCAAATCCGAATAGGAGGTGTTGAGATGGGCTTTACCTCTATGTTGGGG
This sequence comes from Bacillota bacterium, assembly GCA_017440145.1. Taxonomy (GTDB): domain Bacteria; phylum Bacillota; class Dehalobacteriia; order UBA4068; family UBA4068; genus RGIG3155. Next base: position 10,298 of record JAFSHU010000069.1, on the reverse strand, counting down.
CGCTTTTTCGGTCGGGATGAGGAATCCTCTCTTTCCAAGACGATGGCCAAGGAGCGGCTGCGCCTGGTTTTGGTGCATGACCGTCTGGATATGTCCGAAACCATGATGGAAGAGCTGCGTACAGATCTGATCGCCACCATCGGAAAATACATGGAGATCGACCAGGAGGCGCTGGAAGTATCCCTTTCCCGGGATGATGATGGTGTCGCACTGGTGGCCAATATCCCGGTGAAAAACGTGAAACGCCAGGTGGGCTAAAGGCCACCGGCTGCCGGAGATCGGGTCTTTTCCCGATTCGGAAGCATGCAAGTCTCAGGGCAGGGCGCAGAACCCTGCCCTTTCTTTTGTTTTCTCTTTGTCGAAGAATCCCGGGCAGGTGATGCTATGCTGATCGATATTCATACACATTTTTTCAAAGAACGGGCTGCCGCGAAGATATTGGCCCGGCTCACGGCCTGCAGCGGCTTTATACCCTGCACAGATGGGACGCTTGCCGATACCTGGCGGCTTTCCCGGGAGGCGGGCTATGATCATGCACTGGCTCTGCCCATCGCCACAAAGCCCTCTCAGCAGCAACAGCTGAATGATTTTGTGGCCTCGGTGAACCATAGCTGCGGAGGGCATATCCTCTGCTTCGGCTCCGTGCACCCTGCTGCTGCAGATCTGGAGGAGGAACTGCGGCGCATCAGGGAGCTGGGCCTGCTGGGTGTGAAATTCCACCCCCAGTATCAGGAGGTCTATATCGATGACCCCCGGGTGGAGCGGATGATCCGCCTGGCCACAGAGCTGGGTCTGCCTCTGCTTTTTCATGCTGGGGATGACCCGGGCCTGCCGCCGCCGCTCTACGCGCCGCCGGAGCGCATCGCCCGGCTGCTGGATCGCTTGGAGGACCTGCCGGAAATGCGCCTGATCGCTGCCCATCTGGGGGGCTACCGGATGTGGGATGAGGTGGAAGTCCATCTGCTGGGGCGGAACCTCTATTTTGATACAGCTTTCGTCTTTGGGCTGGCAGAGGAGGAGCAGATTCGCCGCATCATTGCGCGGCATGGCTGGCAGCGCATCCTGCTGGGCAGTGATTGCCCCTGGCAGCATCCGGCAGAGGCTCTGGCCGGACTGAAAAAACTGGCGCTGCCGGAAGAACAGTTCCGGGCCATCGCCGGGGAGAATGCCGCCGCCCTGCTGGGCCTGGCGGCCGGGAAATGAGCTGGAGGAAGACTATGTATTTGAAAGGCATCAACCTGCTGGGCTTCAAATCCTTTTCCGGGAAGACAAAGATCAGCCTGGAGCAGGGGATTTCCTGCATTGTGGGGCCCAATGGCAGCGGCAAAAGCAATATTGTGGATGCCCTGCGCTGGGTCATGGGCGAGCAAAGCGCCCGCTCCATCCGGGGCGGAAAAATGGAGGATGTGATCTTCTCCGGCAGCAAGAAGCGGCGGGCCCTGGGCATGGCAGAGGTTTCCATCCTGCTGGACAACAGTGATGGCTATTTGCCGCTGCCCTTCAGTGAGATCAGCGTGAGCCGCAGAGCCCTGCGGGGCGGCGGCAGTGAATATTATATCAACGAGCAGGCCTGCCGCCTGAAGGATGTGCGGGATCTTTTCGTGGATAGCGGCGTGGGCGTGGATGGGGTCTCCATCATCAATCAGGGCCGCATCAATGAGCTGGTGAACGCCAAGCCGGATGAACGCCGCGCCCTGGTGGAAGAAGCGGCCGGCATCGTTAAGTATCGGGATCGAAAGCGGGAAGCTCTGCGGAAGCTGGCGGATACAGAGCGGCATCTGGAGCGCCTGGGTGACATTCTGGGCGAGCTTTCCGGCCGCATCGGCCCTTTGCAGCTACAATCCCAGCGGGCCCAGGAATATCTGCGTCTGAAGGAAGAAGCGGATCGGATGGAGATGGGCATCTCTGTCCGGGTGCTGAGCGAGGCTGAGGAGAAGATCGGCAGCTATGATCAGGAGATTCATCGCGCGGAAGAGGCCTTGCTTCAGGATGAGACAGCGCGTCTGGCCACTGCTGCGGAGGCTGCAGATCTGCGTTTGCAACTGGCGGCTCTGGATGAGGAAGCAGCCCAGGCCAGCGAGGATTTTCATCGTCTGCAGCGGGAGCAGGAAAAGCTCGCCGGCGAGCAGAAGCTGAACGAAAGCAATCTGCAGAACGCAGAAGAGAATTTCCAGCGCTGGAGCCGGGAGCTCTGCGCTGTGGAGGAAGGAATCGCTGCCAGGACGGCTCAGGCCCAGGCCCTGCAGGAGCAGCTCAGCCAAATTCAGCAGGAGCTGCAGGAGCAGGAGGCCCACCTGCTTTCCGGGGAGGGAAGCAGCGCCGATCTGCGCGGTCTGGCTGCCCTGCGGGAGGAACGCTTTAACTCTTTGGGCAGGGAGCAGGCAGAGCTGCAGGCATCCCTGGCTGTTTTGGAGAAAAAGATCGACCTGCAGCAGGAGCAGGCAGAAAAGCAGCGGCAAAACCGCAGCAAAACAGAAGTGGAGCTGCAGCAATCCTTTCAGGAGCAGGAGGAAGCAAATCAGCTGCTGGAAGAGGCTGAGCTGGCCCTTTCGGAAAGCATGGCAGAAAGCCGCCGCTTGAGCGAGCATTTAAATGAAACGGAGCTTGCCATCCGAAAGCTGACCGCTGCCACCCAGGAGCTGGCTGCGGAAGAGGCGGATTCCCGCTATAAGGTGCATTCCCTGCAGACAAAGGTCAATATGATGGAGGAAATGGCCGCAGGCTACGAGGGCTTTTTCCCTGGGGTAAAGGGCCTGATGACCGCCCACCGGAAGGGCAAGGCGCCGGGAGGCATTATTGACGTCATGTCTGAGCTGATGGATGTTCCGGCTCAGTATCGGGTAGCCATCGAGGGCTATCTGGGGGCAAATATCCAGAACATCGTGGTCAAGGACAGCCAGGCTGCCAAGGCGGCAGTGGAATATTTGAAGAAGAATCAGCTGGGCAGGGCGACCTTCCTGCCCTTGGATATTTTGAAGGTACGGGAGCCCTATGATTTCAGCCGGGCTCTGGCGCTGCCGGGGGTATTCGGGCGAGCATCTGAGCTGGTCAGCTGCGAGCCTGCTTACCGGAAGGCAGTGGATTTCCTGCTGAACAACATGCTGCTCTGCGATACCATGGACACGGCCCTGCTGGCAGCAAAGGAGCTGCAATATCGTTCCTCTGTGGTCACGCTGGATGGGGATATGGTCAGCCCCGGCGCAACCGTCTCCGGCGGCAGCAGGCAGAATAAGGCAGGAGATCTGCTGGGAAAGAAGAGTCGGCTTCTGGAAGCGCGGAAGGAATTGGAGCTGGCAAAGGAGAAGCTTTCCGGGCATGTGCAGCGTCTTGAAGCGGGCAGGGAAGAGCTGCGGCAGGCCACAGAGGAAAATCAGGCAGCCAGAGAAGAGCTGCGGATCCTCTCCGCCAATGCAGCAGAGCAGAAAAACCGCAGCACACAGCAGCAGATGCGTTTGCAGGGCTTGTCGCAGCGCATTGCTGCTCTGCAGGATCAGCTGGAGGAGCTGGCAGATGATCTGAGCGGCCTGGATAGCAGCCTGCGGGAGGATGCCGCTGCAGAAAAACAGCTGCGGCAGCAGCTGCAGGGGCTGGATGCGGAAAAAGCAGTGGCTGCGGAGGAACTGGCCCTTATTCAGGAGCAGCTGGAGCTGCAGCGAAACACGCTGACAGAGCAGAAAATGAGCCTGGCAGCGAAACGGGAGAAACAGGATGGCCTGCACAATCAGCTCAGGCAGCTGGAAGGCGATCTGGAAAATCTGCGCTGGGAAGCGGAAGGAAAGGCTGCCGACCGGGATGCTGCCCGGAAAGAGCATGGGGAGCTGCTGGAAGAGAAGGAAAGGCTGAAATCCCGGCTGCAGGACCTGGCTCTTGCTTTGCATGAGGCAGAAGAGCTGATGAGCGGCAAGCGCCACGGCCTGGCGGCGGAAACAGCCCGCCTGCAGGAGCTGGAGCGCATCGACCGGGAGCATCTGCGGGTGCAGGATCAGCTGAAGGCCGGGCTGCACCAGTCCCAGCTGCGGCGGGAACGCTGGCAGGCGGATTTTGAGAACGAAGCTGCCAAGCTGGCAGAAAAATTCCAGCTGGATCTGGCCCAGGCCCAGGCAAGGCTGGGAGAGGATATCCCTTCCCGGACGGCCATGGGGCAGCGGCTGAATCAGCTGCGGCGGGAGATCAATGCCCTGGGCAGCATCAATCTGGGCGCCATCGAAGAATATGCGGAGGTCAGCCAGCGCTATGAATTCCTCACCGGGCAGCAGGCTGATATGCTGGAGGCCAAAGGAAAGCTGGATACGGTGATCCGGGAGATGGATCAGATCATGGTTTCCCGCTTCAAGGAGACCTTTATCCGCTTGAGCGCGGCATTCAACGACAGCTTCAACCGGCTTTTTGGCGGCGGGGAGGCTTCTCTCTTCCTTTCTGACCCGGAGGACATCCTGGAAACGGGGGTGGAGATCTCCGTGCATCCGCCGGGGAAAAAGGTTTCCAATTACAACCTGCTTTCCGGCGGGGAGAAATCCCTGATCGGCATTGCACTGATGTTTGCCACGCTGGAGGTGCGGCCCACCCCCTTCTGCTTCATGGATGAGGTGGATGCGGCGCTGGACGAGGCGAATATCGACCGCTTTACGGCTTACCTGAAGGATAAATCGGAGGGAACGCAGTTCGTGATGATCTCTCACCGGCAGGGAACCATGGAGGCGGCAGGCGCGCTTTGGGGCGTGACCATGGAGGAAGAGGGCGTCAGCAAGATTTTGGGTGTGAAATTAAGCGACCTGGCAGAGCTGGGCGCATAAGATAGAGGAGGAATGAGATATGGGTCTTTTCAGTAAACTGGCGGCCGGTCTGGCCAAGACAAGAGACACCTTTACCAGCGGTTTGAAGAGCATTTTTTCCGGTAAGGTGGATGAGGAATTTTTCGAAGAGCTGGAGGAACGCCTGATCCTAGCAGATGTGGGCGTGAACACCTCCATGAAAATCACGGAAAACCTGCGTGCCAGAGCAAAATCTGAGCATATCAAGGAGCGCGATGACCTTTGGCAGGCTCTGGAGGAAGAGATGGCGTCCATCGTGGATAAGAACCAGGGCGGTCTACGGCTGGAGAAGGGAAAACTGAACATCCTGCTGCTGACTGGCGTCAACGGCGCCGGGAAAACCACCACCATCGGCAAGCTGGCTGCCCGCTACCTGCAGGAAGGGCGGAATGTACTGCTGGCCGCTGGGGATACCTATCGCGCAGCCGCAGCAGAGCAGCTCCAGGGCTGGGCGGATCGGGCGGGAGTGCCGCTGATTCGCCAGGCAGAGGGCGCTGACCCGGCAGCCGTGGTTTTTGATGCCATCGCCGCAGCAAAGGCCAGGAATTGCGATGTTCTGATCGTGGATACGGCAGGCCGCCTGCAGAATAAGACCAACCTCATGCAGGAGCTGGCCAAGATCGGCCGGGTCATTGAGCGGGAAGGGGAGAACACGGCCCTGCAATCCCTGCTGGTGATCGATGGCGGCACCGGGCAGAATGCCATTTCCCAGGCCAAGCAGTTTGGCGAGGTGGTACAGCTCACCGGTCTGATCGTCACCAAGCTGGACGGCACTGCCAAGGGCGGCGCGCTGATCGGCATCGTGGATGAGATCGGCCTGCCCATTAAGCTGATCGGTGTGGGCGAGGGCATTGAGGATCTGCGGGACTTTGAGCCTATGGATTATGTAAAAGCCTTGTTCCGCGATAAGGAATAAAGAATGCTTGCCAAAAGAGGGGAGCCCAAAACGGGCTCCCCTCTTGTCATAAGTTTCTTTTTGTGGAAATCTGCCTATTTGCAACCCCTGGTTGCGCTTTTGCCAGCATCTGTGGATTGCGCTGCAAGCTGCTTTTTGCTAGACTGAGGGCAGAAAATATAGGAGGTAACCTGATGAATTTACAGGAGAAGATTTTTCACTGCCGGAAAAAGGCAGGTTTGTCTCAGGAGGCGCTGGCAGAGAAGATCGGTGTCTCCCGGCAGGCCATCAGCAAATGGGAAACGGGAGACGCACAGCCGGAGCTGAGCAAGCTGCGTCTGCTGGCGCAGACCTTTCAGGTCAGCACAGATTGGCTGCTTTCGGAGGAGGATTCTGAGCCGGAGCTACCCCAAAGGGAAAGCCCTCTTCCGGGGGCAGAGAGAAGGGAGAAGGAGAATATGGATTGGATCGAGCGGATTCCGGGCACGATCGGGTGCCTGCTGCGCCGCTATGGCTGGCTGTTTGGTGTTTATTTGTCGCTGAGTGGGGCAGCTGTGGTCGGCATGGGGCTGCTGGTTCGCCAGATGGTGAGCAGGATCTTTGGCCTGCAGTTTGCTGGTTTCTCTTCGGGGCCTGAGACGGAGGCTTTGGCTGCCATGGTGCGATCCAACCCCATGTTCGCCATGAGCACCTTCCTGCTGATTTTCGGGCTGGTGCTGCTGCTTGGCGGCGTGATTCTGGCGATCGTACTGAAGCGGCAGGCCGGGAGAAAATAATTCCATAAAAAAGCAGAAAACGGGGCCGGGAGGCTCCGTTTTTGCATGAAAAAAGCGGGATCTGTGTTTGCACACAGATCCCGCTGATTTGCTTTGTTGGAAAAAACTATTTGAGGGTGACGGATGCGCCAGCTTCTTCCAGTTTGGCTTTGATGGCTTCGGCTTCGTCTTTGTTGACGCCTTCTTTGATGGGGGAAGGAACGCCTTCAACCAGTTCCTTGGCTTCTTTCAGGCCCAGACCGGTGATTTCGCGGACGACTTTGATGACGCCGACTTTCTGAGCGCCGAAATCGGTCATAACGACGTCAAAATCGGTCTTCTCTTCAGCAGCGGCTTCAGCAGCACCAGCGCCAGCAGCGGCAACGGCGACGGGAGCAGCGGCGGTTACGCCGAATTCTTCGCAGAAAGTGTCGACCAGTTCTTTCAGTTCGAGAACGGTCATGGTCTTGACGATATCGATAATGTCAGTAACTTTAGACATGGATGGAATCCTCCTATTGATATTTTTGTAGTGAGCCGATTATTCGGCGGCGGGAGCACCCTGCTGTTCCGCATAGGCGTTGAACGCACGAGCGACAGCGGACATGGGAGCGTTGAAGCAAGCGGCGACCTGGGAGAGCAGAACTTCCCGGGAGGGCAGTTTGGCCAGAGCATCGATGCCGGCGGCGTCGATGAAATCACCGGTCAGTATACCAGCTTTGAAACTGGTGACCTTGTTTTCGCGGATGAAATCACCGGAGACCTTAGCGGCTGCGATAGCATCCTCGGAGAATGCGATGGCAGTGGGGCCTTCCAGGTAATTATCCAGGCAATCATAACCAGCGTTGTGGCTGGCGATTTTGATCAGAGTGTTTTTGGCGACCCGGTATTCCACGCCGGCTGCACGCATTTTCGCACGCAGTTTGACGTCCTGTGCCACGGTGATGCCACGATAGTCGGTCAGCACTACAGACTGGCTTTTCTCAAACAGAGCCTGCAATTCGGCGACTTCCTGTTCCTTCTCGATCATTTGGGGTTTCTTTACCATTTCCATTGAGATGAGTACACCTCCTTCCAGAGAATAAAGGTTCTAAAGAACAGTAAACGGATGAACAAAAACAAATCCCCTGCCACGAGAGCAGGGGATAGCAGCACCTGAATTGGTGTTCCTGTTCCTGCCTCGGTTGGCGCAGCGCTTATCCAAAAGGACCAACTGTCTTTGGTAGGGTATATATGAAGATGTGCGAAGAACTATTTGCCCAAGGGCTTGACGGGGTTGATCTTCAGGCCGACACCCATGGTGGAAGAAACGGTGATGTTCTTCATGTACTGGCCTTTGGCCACGGCGGGTTTGGCTTTCAGCAGGGTCTCGATGACGGTGTTATAGTTCTCCAGCAGCTGTTCGGTGGTGAAGCTGGCTTTGCCGATGCGGCAATGGATGTTTGCAGCTTTGTCCAGACGATATTCCACTTTACCGGCTTTAATGTCGGCGATGGCTTTTGCCACATCCATGGAAACAGTACCGGTCTTGGGGTTGGGCATCAAGCCCTTGGGGCCCAGAACGCGGCCCAGACGGCCGACCAGACCCATCATATCCGGGGTGGCAACGGCTACGTCAAAGCCGAACCAACCGCCCTGGATTTTTTCGATCATATCTTCAGCGCCAACGAATTCAGCGCCGGCTTCTTCAGCTTCTTTGGCCTTATCGCCTTTTGCGAAGACCAGAACGGTACGTTTGATACCGGTACCCTGGGGCAGGACGACTGCGCCACGGATCTGCTGGTCAGCCTGGCGAGGATCCAGGTTCAGACGAACAGCCAGTTCGACGGTTTCATCAAATTTTGCTTTTGCGTTGCTTTTCACCATTTCCAGGGCCTGCGCGGGCTCATAGAAGAGAGTGAGGTCAGTATTCTTTACGATCTCGTTATATTTTTTACCATGTTTCGGCATATCATTTCCTCCTTGGTGGTTATTCGGAGCAAAGCTCCTCCCACTGCTTGCGAATTACGCTACAGTCAGTGCCGAGACTATTCTTTGACCACGAAGCCCATGCTGCGGGCAGTGCCTTCGATCATCAGCATGGCGGTCTCAACGCAGCTGGCGTTCAGATCGGGCATTTTCAGCTCAGCGATTTCTCTGACCTGGTCTTTGGTGACGGTGGCCACTTTTTCGCGGAGCGGATTGCCGGAGCCTCTTTCCACGCCGGCGGCTTTTTTCAGCAGAACTGCTGCCGGGGGAGTCTTCAGGATGAAGCTGAAGCTGCGGTCTTCATAAATAGTGATCTCAGCCGGGATGATCATGCCGGGCTGGTTAGAGGTTTTCTCGTTGAATTCTTTGCAGAACCCCATAATATTGATGCCGTGGGGGCCCAGTGCGGAACCGACCGGCGGCGCGGGGTTTGCTTTACCCGCAGGTATTTGCAGCTTGACGACTGCGGTTACCTTTTTTGCCATTGTATTGACCTCCTATAATATAATGTGGTAAAACGGAACGATGGCGTTCCTCCCACAACGGGGAACAAATCAGATTTTCTCGATCTGAGAAAATTCTTGCTCAACCATGGTTTCGCGGCCAAACATGGAAACAGCGATCCGGACCTTCCCTTTTTCGGGGAAGATTTCCTGAATGAGACCGGTGAAATCCTCAAAGGGCCCTTCGATGATGCGGACGCTTTCTCCGATTGCGAAGTCGACCTTGATCCGATCCTCCATGTAGCCCATTTGCTCCAGAATTTTTTCTGCTTCCTCCGGGTGGAGGGGGACAGGCTTGGAGCCGGTGCCAACGAAGCCCGTTACGCCGGGGGTGTTCCGCACCACATACCAGGAGGTATCGGTGAGGTTCATTTCCACCAGGACATAGCCGGGGTAGACCTTGCGGGGAGTGATTTTCCGCTTCCCGCCTTTGATCTGGATTTCGTTTTCCATGGGGACGATGACGCGGAAGATGTTTTCTTCCATATTCATGGATTCAACGCGCTTTTCCAGGTTGGCTTTGACTTTATTTTCATAACCGGCATAGGTATGGATAACGTACCAGTCAGCTGCCATGGTGACGCTCCTTTACAGACTCAGCAGGAACTGAATCAGAGTGGAGACGATCCAGTCGTAGAGAGAGATGACCAAAGCCATGGCTACTACAGCCAGGATGACCACGCCGGTATAGTTGATGAGCTGTTTTTTGGTAGGCCAATGGACTTTTTTCAGTTCAGCGAGAACGCCTTTCAAAAAAGCCTTGACCCGGCCAGGCTTACGCGCCTCAGCGGTAGTTGCGGGCATGATTTCACATCCTTACTTTTTATACAGAGAGTTACTTGGATTCTTTGTGCAGGGTATGGGTTTTGCAGAAACTGCAATACTTTTTCATCTCGATACGATCGGGCGTATTCTTTTTGTTCTTGCTGGTGATATAATTTCTTCTTTTGCACTCGGTGCAAGCTAAAGTGACCGCTACGCGCATGGCCGCCACCTCCTTATATCTGAATTCGCTATATTGCCATGCCATACCGCCATACCGTCGAATGGCTGTAAATAGCCATAGGCAAATATAGCCACAATTAGGCACTTAAATAGATTATCATACCTGGTCAACGCTTGTCAATAGGGATTTGCCTTTTATTATGGGATTTTCCGAAAAGAGAAGGCTGCCCGAAAGCAGCCTTCTCCGGATCAAGCTTTTCTGTGTTAAGCGCTGTCTTGCTGATTATTCGTTGATGGCGGTAACAACGCCGGAGCCAACGGTACGGCCGCCTTCGCGGATAGCGAAGCGCAGACCTTCTTCGATGGCGATGGGGGTGATCAGTTCGATATCCATGACGATGTTGTCGCCGGGCATGACCAT
>JAFSHU010000068.1 GCA_017440145.1 Bacillota bacterium | reverse complement strand
TACGCGCCTGCACCCGGCATGGAGTACGCGCCGCAGCAGCCTTACGCGCCTGCACCGGGCATGGATTATGTGCCGCAGCAGGCTTACGCGCCTGCACCGGGTATGGATTATGTGCCGCAGCAGGCCTACGCGTCCGCACCCGGCATGGAGTACGCGCCGCAGCAGCCTTACGCGCCTGCACCGGGTATGGACTATGTGCCGCAGCAGCCTTACGCGCCTGCATCGGGCATGGATTATGTGCCGCAGCAGGCTTACGCGCCTGCACCCGGCATGGAGTACGCGCCGCAGCAGCCTTACGCGCCTGCACCGGATATGGATTATGTGCCGCAGCAGGCTTACGCACCTGCACCGGGCATGGGCTACCCCTCCATGCAGCAAAACAGAGAGGCCGCGCTGCAGAAGCTTCTGCAGCAGGATCCTTCCCTGATCCACGACCCCGCCATCTCTCTGCTGCTGCAGCAGAGCCAGTCCGCACCTGGCCCCATGCCTGCAAGCATTTCCGCGACCGCCCAGAACGGCCCCTGGCAGCAATCCCCCCAGGGCGGAGAGCTGGCTGCTCTGCGTGCCTCAATCAAATATTGCCCGGTCTGCGGCTCTGCCCTCCCTTGGGAAGCAGTATTCTGCGGAACCTGTGGGACCCATCTGAACTGATAAACAAAGCAGGAGTAGAAATTCATCCGCTCCTGCTTTTCTCTTTGCAAAGCCTGATAAAAGAACATAAAAAAACCTCCTGCCGAAGCAGGAGGTTCTGGTGGGGTTAGTTGGGTTCGAACCAATGACCTCCACGATGTCAACGTGGCGCTCTAACCAGCTGAGCTATAACCCCGAAAGCATTACTATTATGCCTTATTTTCGGCAGAATGTCAAGCTTTTTTTGAAAAAGATCGAAAAGAATTTTCACCCAAAGAAAGCCCAGCATAAGGTCTGGGAAGACCCATGGAAAAAGCTCAAAGATTGCAAAAAAGAGGTGTTCGGTATATAATGAATCCAGGCAATTCCCTGCCGGAAATCGGGCCGGCACAGCAAGAAAGAAAGAAAGGTCGTGGAAATGGAAAACATCGCAAAGCACCCCGCCCCCGCCTATGCGGAGGCACTGTTTTCTGTCTTTGAGGAGGTCATGGAAATCGACCTTTCCCAGAAAAAGGCCAGCATCCTTTTTAGCCGCCTTTCCCCGGAGGAGCAGGGAAAGTGCTATCCCTCCGATGAGCTCTGGCTGCAGCGGCTGGCTCTGGTGCATCCGGCGGATCAGCCCCTTTTGGAAAGCCTGGCGGCCTGGCTGCACAAGGAAAATGCAGGCAGCGAAAATCTGCACCTGGAATTCCGCCTTTATAAGCAGAAAACGCAGGAATATGGCTGGGTCTCCTTCCATGTATTGTGGCTTTCCCCTAGCAAATACCTGCTTTGCCACCTGGATATTCAGCCCAGCGAGAAGCACCCGCCGCAGAATGGGCAGCTGCGAAGGAATATCCGGGATCTGCTGAATGTGGGCGTGGTGATCTTTTCCACCGCCAGCCCGACAGCGCCCCTCTACATCGGGGAGCGCGTCCGGGAGCTGCTGGGCTGCAGCGCCGCGGATTTCCCGGGGCTGGAGCTCTGCCGCAGCCTGCAGCAGCAGATCGAGAACAGCTGGGGGGAGGAAAACGCCTTTGAGCTGGTTTATTTCTTCCCACACAAAAGCGGGCAGGTTCTGGCGCTGCGGCTCACGGGGGTTTTTTTCCAGAGCGCCCAGGGGCAGCGGCTCTGCTCCGTCATCATCGCAGATGCCACAGGGGCTTTGGAAAAAGAGCAGCAGACCCAGTGGGAGGCAGAGCGATACCGCATCCTCTGCGAGAGCTTTGAATTCATCACCTTTGATTACCAGCCGGAGCAGGATCTGATGTGCATCCACATCAATTTCCCCGGCTTTGATCCCCGGGAGCTGCGGGAGGAAGCCTATCTGGAGCAGCAGCGCTACAAAAAACGCATCGCGCCGGAGGATTGGGAGCCCTTTCTCCGGGCACTGCAGGCAGGCTGCAGCGGGGAAAGCCCCGCCCAGGCAGATCTGCAGATCGGCCCCCCGGACAAACGGCGCTGGTACAGGGCAGTTTTTTCCGGGCAGGCAGATGAAAACGGGCGCATCACCCGGGTCAGCGGCCAAGTGAAGGACATCCAGAAGGAGCGGGATGTTTTTCTTCAGCTGCAGGAACTGCGGTACCGGGCGGAGATCGACCAGGGCACCGGCCTGCTGAACAAGACCTCTGCGGAGGCAAAGGTGGAAGGATACCTGCAGGAAGAGCATCGCAGCGGGGATTGCGCCCTGCTGGTGCTGGATATTGATGATTTCAAGCAGATCAACGACCGTCTGGGCCATCTGCAGGGGGATATTCTTTTGCGGCAATGCGGGCAGGCGCTGAAGGCCTCCTTCCGCAAAAAGGACATCATCGGGCGGATCGGCGGGGATGAATTCATCGTCTTTCTGAAGGAGATCCCCGGGCCGCAGCTGGCCAGGGAGAAGGCCCTCCAGCTGCTGAAGGCCATCTCCTGCATTCAGCTGGAGGGGCAGCCGCCCATTCACTGCAGCCTGGGCCTGTGCATGGTCTCCCCGCAGGAAAGGGATTACCAAAGCATCTTCCGGGAGGCGGATGCTGCCCTTTATGAAGCAAAGAAGCAGGGGAAAAACTGCTTTGTGCTGCGGGATGCCCGGGATAAGGCTTTTTGATTCGGCTTTTTCTGCTCCCCTGAAAATGGGCAGCGGATCAGCATAGCATCTCTTTTACATTCATACACTGTATTGCGGCCGGGCGCTGCCCCCGCAGGAAGGAGGACTCATGAAAAAATACTTGGCGGAACTCTTTGGCACTCTGGTTCTGGTGTTCTTTGGCTGCGGCACCGCAGTGGTCTGCGGCGGCTTCACCGGCGGCACCGGCGCAGGCTTCCTGGGCGTACTGGGCATCGCAATGGCCTTTGGCCTCTCCATCGTGGCAGCGGCCTATGCCATCGGCCCCATCTCCGGCTGCCATGTGAACCCGGCAGTCTCCCTGGGCGTGCTGCTGAACGGCGGCATGAGCCTGAAGGATTTCTTCGGCTATGTGATCGCGCAGGTGATCGGCGCCTTTGCCGGCAGCGGCCTGCTTTCTCTGGTTGTCAGCAATTCCACCGGGCTTTCCGGCGCAGGTGCGAACGGCTTTGGCGCACTGAGCGGCGTTGGCCTGAGCATGACCGGCGCGCTGCTGGTGGAAGTCCTGCTCACCTTCGTCTTTGTCATGTGCATTCTGGGCGTGACCAGCTCTGAAAAGACCTCCCACATGGGCGGTCTGGTGATCGGCCTCACCCTGACGCTGGTGCATCTGATCGGCATTCCGCTCACCGGCACCTCTGTGAACCCGGCCCGCAGCCTGGCTCCGGCAGTTTTCACCGGCGGCGAAGCTCTCTCTCAGGTCTGGGTATTCATCCTGGCTCCGCTGGTGGGTGCAGTTCTGGCAGCCCTGGTATTCAAGGCTTTCTACGGCAAGAAGGCATAAGGCAGGCTTTTCCCGCGGACATATACGAATAGCGCAGCAGGCAGGGCCCGGAATTCCGGGCCCTGCTTTTTTGTGGGTGGATTTGCAGAAAGAGGGAATTTCGTGTATAATTTAGGTAAATGCGCAGAAAAGGGGACTGTTTATGGCGGTACGGCATATCTATGAAGATGAGGCATTTTTGGGGCAGCTGACAAAGAAAAAAGAAACAGCACCTCCTGATGCCATTGATGAGGATGCAAGCAGCTTTATTCAAGCTATGCTTTCGGAGAATCTGAACCATGCCCGGCATGTGGAGAATGAACGATTGACATACTGCACCGTAGCTACCGCTTTATTTGGAGCTGCTGCCGCATTTATCGGT
>JAFSHU010000067.1 GCA_017440145.1 Bacillota bacterium | reverse complement strand
TGTTTAAGAAGGAGAAGGATATGGATCAAAGAACACTGGCTTACATAAATTTGTTTGCGGTTTTGGGCAGCCTGGAATTTCTCTGTCGGCTGGAGCCTGCCGCCCGGCAGCTGATCGCCGGGAAAAAGGTCTCCATCGGCTTTTCGGTGAAGGATGGCCCCAGCGGCACGCTCTGGATCGAGGACGGCAGCTGCCGCATGCTCCCCGGGGTAAAGGGCTGCCAGGTTCTGCTGCCCTTTTCCAGCTGTGAGAAATTCAATGGCCTGATCGATGGCACAGTCACCCCCATTCCGGTAAAGGGCTTTCATAAGCTGGGCTTCCTGCTGAAGAATTTTACCAAGCTCACGGATATGCTCAATCTCTATCTGCGGCCGGAGCCGGAAAAGCTGAAGGACGAGACTTTCTTCGAAAAAAGCACCCGGCTGATGCTGCATTTGATCGTCTCTGCCATTGCCCAGATCGGCAATGAGGATGCCATCGGCCGCTGCAGCGCCGGCTACATTCAGGATGGCAGCATCCTTTTGGGCGTGAAGGGGGATTTATACTGCGGCATCCGGGCAGAGGGGCATCGCCTTTTTGCCTGCCATGAGCAGCCCGAGGCTTATCAGGCCTATATGGAGTTCGCCGATCTGCGGCTGGCCCGCCAGCTCTTCGATGGTCAGGTGAACGCCGTGGCCTGCGTGGGCCAGGGAAAGATCCGCATCGGCGGCCTCATCTCCCAGGTGGACAATATCAACCGCATTCTGGATCGGGTCAGCCTCTATCTGGCCTGATGCCCGGTCATTTCATAAAAAACGAGATTTTCTGCTGAATGCCGGAGGAAAGGGGCGCTTTTCCGCTTCTTCCCGGCGAATCCGCTTTAAGGAGGATTTATGCACAAAGCGAATGATTACAGCCGGAGCCGGGAGGCCTTTTCCCGGGCCTGCTCTCTGATCCCTGCGGGGATTTATGGACACCAGGGCCCGGTGGAGGGCTGCTATGTGCCGGTGGAGGCCTATCCCCTCTATGCGTCCCGCGCCCAGGGCAGCTATCTCTGGGATCTGGACGGAAACCGCTTCATCGATTATATGTGCGCCTATGGCCCCAATATCCTGGGCTATAACGACCCGGATGTGGATGCGGCTGCCGCCAAACAGCGGGCCATCTGCGATTGCACCACCCTGCCCCATTCCATCATGGTGGATCTGGCGGATCTGCTGGTTTCCACCGTGAAATCCGCAGACTGGGCCTTCTTCGCCAAAAACGGCAATGATGCCACCACCGGCGCGGTGATGACCGCCCGTGCCTACAGCCACCGGAAAAAGATCGTCTTTTTCAAGGGCTATTATCACGGCGTGGCGCCCTGGACCCAGAAGATCGATTACCCCGGCATCATCCCGGAGGATGTGGCGAATAACCTTTACGTGGACTGGAATGATTTTGACCAGCTGGAGCAGGTTTTTCTCGCCAATAAGGGGCAGATCGCCGCGCTGATCGCCCAGCCCTATATGCACGGGAATTTCCAGGACAATGTGCTGCCTGCGGAGGGCTTCTGGCAGAAGGTGCGGAAGCTCTGCACCGAGCATGACGTGGTGCTGATCCTGGATGATGTGCGGGCCGGCTTCCGTCTGGATCTGGCCGGTTCCGATCATTTTTACGGCTTTGAGGCAGACCTGATCTGCTTCTGCAAGGCGCTGGCCAACGGCTACAACATGTCTGCCCTCTGCGGCAAGGATTTTCTGAAGAACGCCATCTCCAGCCTGAGCTATACGGGCAGCTACTGGATGAGCGCCGTTCCCTTTGCCGCGGCCATTGCCGCCATTCAGAAGATGCAGCGCCTGAAGCTTCCTGCGCTCCTGCTGAAAAAGGGTGAAACGCTGCGCAGCGGCCTGAGCGCTGCCGGGAAAAAGCATGGCTTTGATCTGCATGTCAGCGGCGAGCCTGCGCTGTTCTATCTGCGTGTGGCGGATGACGAGAGCCTGATGCTGCATCAGGCCTGGGTGGCGGAATGCGTGCAGCGGGGCGCCTTTTTCACCAGCCACCACAATCATTTCCTGAACGCAGCCCTCTCCGATGCGGATATCGAAGAGACCATCGCCGTGGCGGAGGAGGCCTTTGCTGCGGTGAAGCAAAGGGCCTAGACCCTTCTGCCGCTGCTCTATCCATAAGACGAACAAAGGTCGTGCATCTCTGGGGATGCACGACCTTTTTATGCGCCCTTTCGCCCTGCGTAAGCATAAGGCGCAAAATACGCCCGCAATGGAGCGGGGATTCAAGGCTTAAAAAAGAGCAGCTCCTTTCCGTATACTCGTGATGGT
>JAFSHU010000008.1 GCA_017440145.1 Bacillota bacterium | reverse complement strand
TGAAAGTTTCTTGCTTCTTCTTTTCAAAGAAGAAGGGTTTACCAGGCTTTTCTTATGTACCCCCCCCACTTTCTTGAAAGAAAGTGTGTCAAATAACTTCAGCGTTTGGCCTGCTACCCGAAAAGAGAAGTAGTGCCCAAAATTTGAAAGTTTCTTGCTTCTTCTTTTCAAAGAAGAAGGGTTTACCAGGCTTTTCTTATGTACCCCCTCACTTTTTTGAAAAAAGTGGGACAAAAAACTTTAACGTTTTGGCTGGGCTTCTGCCGGAGGTCAGCAGGCCAGGCATTAAAGTTCTTTTGCTTCTTTTCTTTCAAGAAAAGAAGGGTTTACCGGATCCCCCCCCCCCTGATTTTCACAAACAAAGGAGATAGAATCAATGATCGAAGATTTGCGTCCCATTCTGGCAGACGGCAAAAAACGTCTGGAAGCGCTCAGGAGGTCTCTTTGACATCGAGCAGAAGCTGGAGGCCATCGCCCTGATGGAGGAGCAGACCGCTGCCCCGGGCTTTTGGGATGACCGGGAAAAGGCACAGGAGCTGCTGACCCAGATCAGCCGCCGCCGGGAGGTGGTAAAAGCCTTCTCCCAGACGGAAGCCCTCTTCAACGATGGGGAGGCTGCCGTGGAGCTGGCTCTGGATGACGGGGATTTCCTGCCCGAGGCGGAAAAGACCGTCCGCGCCTTCTCTCAGGCTCTGGAGGAGCTGGAGCTTTCCCAGCTGCTTTCTGGGGATTATGATGCCAACGACGCCATGCTGAGCCTGCACGCCGGTGCCGGCGGCCTGGAAGCCCAGGATTGGGCGGAGATGCTGCTGCGCATGTTCACCCGCTGGGCAGAGCGGCACGGCTATAAGACCTCCCTGGTGGATGAGCTGCCTGCGGATGAAGGCGGCATCAAAAGCGCGGTCCTCTCCGTGCAGGGGCTGAACGCCTACGGCTACCTGAAATCCGAGCGGGGCGTGCATCGTCTGGTGCGGATGTCCCCTTATGATGCACAGGGCCGCCGCCACACCAGCTTCGCCTCTGTGGACGTGATGCCCCAGGTGGAGGAGGGTCAGGGTGTGGAGATCAACCCGGACGATCTGCGGATCGATACCTACCGCAGCTCCGGCAAAGGCGGTCAGCACCTGAACAAGACGGATTCCGCTGTACGCATCACCCACATTCCCACGGGCATCGTGGTGCAGTGCCAGAACGAGCGCAGCCAGTTCGCCAACAAGGATGTGGCCATGCAGATGCTCCGGGCCAAGCTGCTGGATAAGCAGATCCGGGAGCTGGAAGCGGAATTAGCCGCACTCCGGGGTGAACAGCAGGAGATCGGCTGGGGCAGCCAGATCCGCTCCTATGTGTTCCAGCCCTATCGACTGGTGAAGGACCATCGCACCGGCTATGAGATGGGCAATACGGACGCAGTGATGGACGGGGATCTGGACGGCTTCATAAGCGAATATTTACGGAAGTACGCTAGACGGGATTAGCCCATATTCGCCGCGAATATCTACGCAAGTACGCCCGCCGGGATTATCCCATATTCGCCGCGAATACCTACGAAAATACGCGCGCCGGGATTTCCGGAAGTGGCTTTTGCCCACGAGAGAAAGGAACCCCCTTTTCTTCAGGAATCCCTGCCGGGAGAGGCTCCGGCCCTTTCAGATAAAGATACTTTACTTCATGTACGCAACTTTGGACGCACCGGGCAGCTGCCCGGAAAGATAAAAAATGGAGGATTGAACGATGCTGGATACAATCGCACTGGCCCGCACGATGCGGCAGGAGATCATCAAGATGCTGACTGCTTCTGCCAGCGGGCATCCGGGCGGCTCTCTTTCCGCCACGGATTTTCTCGCTGTGCTTTATGGGGAATTCATGAATGTGGACCCGGCCGAGCCCCGGAAAGCAGACCGGGATCGCTTCGTGCTGACGAAGGGTCACGCTGCCCCCGCGCTCTATGCCATCCTGGCGCTGAAAGGCTTCTTCCCCATGGAAGAGCTGGCCAACCTGCGGAAGCTGGGCAGCCCCCTGCAGGGTCACCCGGATATGCATAAGGTGCCCGGCGTGGATGCTTCCACCGGCTCCCTGGGGCAGGGTCTCTCCCTGGCCTGCGGTATGGCGCTGGCTGCCAAGATGGACGGCCAGGATTACCGGGTATACGCCCTGATGGGCGACGGTGAGCAGCAGGAAGGTCAGGTCTGGGAGGCCGCCATGTTCGCTGCCCATTATAAGCTGGATAACCTGGTCATTCTGCTGGATCATAACCACCTGCAGATCGACGGCAATATCGCGGACGTTCTGAATCCCGATCCGCTGGATGAGAAATACCGGGCCTTTGGCTGGAACGTGATCCAGATCGACGGCCACGACCACGAACAGATCCGCACTGCTCTGGCACAGGCCAGGGAAGTGAAGGGTCAGCCCACTGTCATCATCGGCGAAACGGTGAAGGGCAAGGGCGTCAGCTTCATGGAAAATCAGGCCGGTTGGCACGGAAAAGCGCCCAACGCTGAGCAGTCCGCTCAGGCGCTGGCGGAATTGGAGGGTTAAGCCATGGAAGAAAAGAAAAATCTCGCGACCCGGGAGGCCTATGGCCTGACCCTGGCAGCTTTAGCGGAAGAAAATGATAAGATCGTGGTGCTGGATGCAGATCTGGCCGGTTCCACCCAGACTGCCAAATTCGCCAAGGCAGCGCCGGAGCGCTTTGTGGATTGCGGCATCGCTGAGCAGGATATGGTGGGCGTGGCCTGCGGTCTGGCTTCCTGCGGGAAGACTGCCTTCCTCAGCAGCTTCGCCGTATTCGCCACCGGCCGTGCCTTTGAGCAGATCCGCAACAGCGTCTGCTACGGCAAATACAACGTGAAAGTCGCTGCTACCCATGCAGGCATCACCGTGGGTGAGGACGGCGGCACCCATCAGTCCATCCTGGATGTCTCCCTGATGCGCTCCCTGCCCGGCATGACCGTGATCTGCCCGGCAGACGCCACCTGCACCGAATGGGCTGTCCGCGCTGCTGCGGAGCTGAACGGCCCGGTCTACCTGCGTTTGGGTCGTCTGGCTGCCCCGGCTGTCTATGAAGCAGGCCAGGAATTCACCCTGGGCAAGGGTCAGCTGCTGCGGACCGGCTCGGATATTGCCATCTTCGCCTCCGGCCTGATGGTTTCTCAGGCTCTGGAAGCCGCCGAGCTGCTGGCTGCGGAGGGCGTGAAGGCCGCTGTGGTGGACATCCACACCATCAAGCCTCTGGATACGGAGCTGGTATGCAGCCTGGCAGAACGCTGCGGCGCGGTGCTGACCGTGGAAGAACACAGCATCATCGGCGGTCTGGGCTCTGCGGTGGCGGAGACCCTGATGGAAGCGGGCATTTCCGCTGCCTTCCAGCGCGTGGGCATGAAGGATACCTTCGGCCAGAGCGGCTCCCCCGCTGCCCTGCTGAAATACTACGGTCTGGACGCGGAATCCATCGCCAACCAGGCCAAGGCCACCCTGGCCCGGAAGAAATAGGATGATCAAGATACGCAACAGCCGCCTGGCAGCCTCTGCTGTGCGGCCCAACCAATACCCGGAGCCCCTGCCGCAGATCGCCCTTTTTGGCCGCTCCAACGCAGGGAAAAGCTCCCTCATCAACACCCTCATCAACCGGAAGAATCTGGCCC
The DNA here is from genome assembly GCA_017440145.1 of Bacillota bacterium. Classification (GTDB taxonomy): domain Bacteria; phylum Bacillota; class Dehalobacteriia; order UBA4068; family UBA4068; genus RGIG3155. The sequence goes on along the minus strand of JAFSHU010000008.1, from coordinate 784 downwards.
GCACCAGCTCCGCCCCGGGGAAGACCCGCCTGCTCAATTTCTATCAGGTGGATGGCCTGGCCGAGAGCGGAGAGGCGCTTTCCTGGTATTTCGTGGATCTGCCCGGCTATGGCTATGCCAAGGTGAGCAAGAGCGAGCGGGATCAGTGGCTGCGGATCATCGAGCAGCTGCTGGCCACGGAAAGCCCCCGGCTTTGCTGGCAGCTGGTGGATATTCGCCATGAACCCAGCGCACAGGATGTGGCCATGTACCAGATTCTGGTGGATGCGGGCTTCCCGGTGACGCTGATCGCCAACAAGGCGGACAAGCTGAGCAACAACCAGAAGGCCCAGTCTCTGCGGCAGATCAGCGCAGCCATGGGCGTGCCCCGGCAGGAGATCGTGGTCTTTTCCGCGGTGAGCCGGGAGGGGAGAGAAGCTCTGCTGCAGCGGGCGGAGGATTTCCTCTGCAGCCTTGCTCCGGCAGAGGAAGCAGAAGCTGCCGTGGAAAGCGCAGCCGAAGCCCCGCTGGAATAGCCCGGCGGCGCATAGAAGAAAAAAGCCCTTTTCCCCGGGGGAACCCGGTGGAGAAGGGCTTTTCTGTGGTGGCGGCAGAATGTTCGGATGACTCAGCGGCTTTCTATACCCAGCTCTTCCAATAGTTCTGAAAGGCTGCGCCCGCTGATCTCATCAGTAAGGCTATCATAGAGCAGGCTGTTGGATTGATACAGGATGGTCCGCCCCTTCTTGCTCTGGAAGCTCTGGGTGGCCAGAGCCTCCCGCTCTTCCTGGGGCAGGAGCAGGTT
>JAFSHU010000066.1 GCA_017440145.1 Bacillota bacterium | reverse complement strand
GAGGCGCCAGCCAGCCCTGCACAAAGGCCTGCTCTTCGCCGGCCTTGATCTCTGCCAGACTCTTGATGCTGCCTTCCGGAGCTTTCTTCAGCGCCGCATCATCATCTTCCACCTCGATCTTGCTCAGCAGATAGCGGCCATGCTCCGGCGACCAGAGGAAATCCATCCGGCAGGAGCTGCCCGGCACTCTGTGCCTGCAAAAGACCGTATCCGGGAGCAGCGGATCCGCCTGCTTGCAGCGATCCAGCTCCGCCAAAAGGCTGTGATCCAGCTCTTTCAGACAGGCTTTCGCCAGGTCAGCTGCCTCTGCCGGGCGGCTGCTGTTTCTGGAGCTGAGGCTGTTCTTTACATTCCCGGGGCAGAAGAGGGAGCACAGGGACCAGAGGCGGGGCATTTCCTCCAAAAGGAAGCGATCATATTCCGCACCCAACTCCGATTCATAGATAAAGCTAAGCGTGCGGCGGTTCGGATTAGGGGCGAAGCTGTAGTTGCAATGAATTTTCCCATCGCCATTGCGGAAGCTCATAAGATAGGCGGATTTGGGGCCGGGGATATCGGGGTGCATCGGCACATCCAGGACCGTCCAATCCAGCTCCAGGAGCTCCAGCGCCCGAACTGCATCCTCCTTCTTCGGGAAATCCTGCTCCTCACCCAGGATGGAGTAGGCGATCCGATTCCCGCAGGCCGAGCAGAGCAAAAGGCTGAGCAGGCAGAGCAGGACAAGAGCTTTCTTTTTCATGCTGTATCCTCCTTTCAGCGGCAATGCAGCTTGTTTTCAGTAGTTTTTGTTTGGTTGCGGTTCGGCAAAGCCTCCCGCAGATGTAGAATGTATGATTCCCCCGCAGCGAAACAGCATCTGCAAGCCCTGTGGGCGGAATCGATGCCGAAAAATCTACAGGTGGCCAAGAAGAAGGAAGGAGATCAAGGCGAAGAGACCGAGCAGAACGAGAATGACCCGCCACAGCGGGCGAAAGCTCTTCCAATCCCGAATGAGCAGACAGAAAAAGCAGATCAGGCCGGCCAGCAAAAGCAGGCGGAAAATCTTCAGGAAAAGAACGAGCACGGTATGCCCATACACAGCATGCACCACTGTTCCCCGGACATCCCCTTCGAGCATATCCTCTTTGGGGAACAAAGAGAAATGGCAATTTCCATAAGTACCATAGGAAGACTCTCCCAAATCCGCATAAACGCTCAGGCTGCCCTGGCTGGCTAAGTCCGGAGAATCTTTTTCGGCCTTTAATGTGCCAACGCGGCTGTATTGCCTGGCGGCGAAGGTCTCCACATCATAATCAAAAGCATCCGCATTCCAGCTGATCGTAAAAATATCTTCCGATATGGGCAGGAGCGGTGCAAGCGAATCCCATTCATAAGAATAGAATACGATAAGGCTGGCAATGCGCCCCTCCCGAATCACCTGCCCCGTGGTTATGCAGGAGGCAAACCCATCCCGGATGCCAGAAGGCGGCAGGATTTTACCGGGGAGAGCATGTGCAAGAGAAGCGACACCTGTATCCACGATCACAGAATCCGCATCCTTGATGTCCGTATAAATTGCAAACAGGCTCTCTTCGTCCATTTTGTCCACAGGAAAGCCAGCCTCCTGCAGGGCTGCATAAGCCCTGTCATACTCTGCCTGATCTTCACCGGCAAAGGCAGTGGCGCTGAACACAAGGAGCAACAGCAGGGCGAGAAGAAGCGCGATCCACTTTTTCATTTTATGATCCCCCTCTAAATGACGGATTTCTCTCTTTCCATACAGATATGCCACCAAAAAGAATTTTTCTCAATATTATCCTAACACGCATGCAATAAACTTGCAATAAAAATTATAT
>JAFSHU010000065.1 GCA_017440145.1 Bacillota bacterium | reverse complement strand
GGACGCAATGAACACGGTCGTGGCTCCCATGGCTCCCCCGACTATATGAGTTGGAAGAAGCTGCTCGTGGGCCTGCTGATGCTTTTGGCCATGGCTTCCATATTCTATTTGCCCATGTGTATGGGGGACAATGGGGTTTTGCAGGGCTATAGAGGCAAGGTTCCCTCTGTCACTCTGCCGCCATGGGTGAGGGAGATCGGAACAAGGGCCTTTAACGGGGAGGAGGAACTGCATAAGCTCACCCTGCCGGAGAAGGTCACACGCCTGCAGGAGCGCGCCCTTGCTGATTTCCCCGGTCTGGAGCGGGTGATCATCCCGGCCAGCGTCACAGAGATCGGCCCTGATCTGCTCAAAGGCAGTGAACAGGCGGTCATCTTCTGCGAAAGAGATTCCTGCGCCCACCGATACGCGGAGGAATGGGGCTATCCCTATGAACTGATCGATTGAACAAAGAGAAAGGATCGGCGAAGAAGAGAGAACATAGAAGTAGAAGAGTAGACAAAAGAGAAAGCTTGCTTGTGGAAACGCTTTTTGAGAAGAAAGGAGATGTTTTCGATGACGAACTGGAATTCCTGGGGAATGTTCGCCCAACCGCCTATGCATGACCCGAGAAGTGGCCCTGTCAAAGATCTCAGCAAGCCCACCTTCATCATCCTTTGCTCACTGATCGGCCTGATGATGCTGGCTGTTGTCGTGGCTTTGCTCCTGTATCTGGCCAAATGAGCTGTTTCTGCTGCAGAAGAGAAAACTTGCCCCGCCTGAAAATGGCGGGGCTTTTTTGCTGGGTTCGCGCCTCCCTCTGCTGCCCGCTTTCATACAGCCGGAAGTCCTTTTGCCCGGCATATGTTGTCCTCCGCCTGCATACTAATAGCTATACCACTCAGAGAAAAAGATGGAGGCTTTGCGCATGGGCAGCATAAATGATTATGGACGCAGAAAACAGATTCGGGGAGAAGGGATGGATTGGCGGCGTTTTTCCGGGGCTGGCTGGAAGCGGCGGCTTCTGCTGCAGGCCGGGGCCTCTCTGCTGCTCTTCCTGGTGGTGGCGGCAGGCATCAATGCGGATAACCTGCTGGGTCGCAGCGCCCGTTATATCGCGGTCAGCGGCGTCAGCCCGGAGAATAGCTGGCTTTGGAGCGGAGAGGATCCGGATGTTGCCCCGGTGACAGCCCGGGATCCCGGGCAGGAGCAGCTTGACCCGGAGCAGCTTCCGGAGCCGGAAGCAGCAGCGGAAGAGACCATGCCCCAGTTTACCGCTCCGGCCTCCGGCGTGGTGGTGACGGATATGGCGGTGGCGGTCTCCGGCTTCCCCACGGAGCTGGGTATCCTCATTCAGGGCAGCGAGGGGCAGAGCGTGAAGGCCGCAGCAGAGGGCTCCGTCCGTTACCTGGGGGAGAGTGAGGACGGCTATATCATCGAGCTGGCCCATGGGGGCGGTTTCTCCAGCATCTATCAGGGGCTTTCTCAGGTGGGTGTCACGGCCGGGCAGGAGCTGCGCCTGGGGGAGGTGATCGGCTCCACCGCAGATGGGGAAGTGATGTTCACCCTGCTGCTGAACGACGAAGAGGTGAACCCCCTGGAGTACCTGTTTTAATTTGATGATAGGCCTACATAAAAGATAGCCGGGAACAGCAAGGCTTTGCGCTGTTTCCGGCTATGTTCTTTTTCAGCTGTGATCTTTAAAACGGCGCAGCCCTGCGCTAAGGGGGCGGTCTCCGCTCAGAAGTGGCTGTATGCTTCGAATTCCGGCTGATAGCAGCGCCCTCCAATGCTGAGGAGACGGAATTCCTGCTTGAAATTCCCTGCTGCATCCAGGATGGAATAGAGCACGATGCTTTCATCCGACGTCCGCTCGAAGCCGTATTCCTCTACCCAGTACCAGCCACTGGGCTGGATCATCCATTTCATGAGATATTCTTCCTCGTCCAGGGGCCAAAACTGTGCTTCGTATCGCACATCCGGAAAAAGAGCGACTCTCTTCTTTTTCAGCCAGCTTTCCTCCTCCAGAACGCCGGGGAAATTTTTGATCCGGCCATCCTCTTCCAGCACGGCCTCGATCACCTCCAGGCATTGCAGATCCGAAAAAAAGACGGGCAGCTCTTCCAGGCGAAAGAACGAGAGCACGTGACCTGTATTCTTATATGCAAAAGCCATGATGTACCTCTCTGCGCGTGTTTTTTCTAGTATAGCACAGCCTGCCCCGCAGGAAAAGGGTGCCCTGGCTCTGCTCACAAAAGCCCGTATCTCCGCTTATAAAGCAGCAGCTCCGGATTTCCTCCAGCCTTGCTGTATTCGCAGACCAGCAGGAAATCCAACCCCGCCAGCAGGCCAAAGCAGCGCTCCCCGCCGAAGGTGGATTCCAGCTGATTCCCCAGGTAGATGCTGTAATCATCCAGGAATTTCACACTTTCCCCACTGGGAAGCACATATTCCAGGTTGACGAAGCTACCCAGAAGCGGGTGCAGCTCCTCCACCGGCGGCAGTCCCTTAATTTTCAGCGCATTGAACTCTGCCAGCAGCTGCTGCCTGAATTCCCGGAATTTCTCTTCCCCGCCCAGGTGGATGTATTCCGCGATGAAGCATTGCCTGCCAAAAGGGCAGCCCGCCGTCTCCCGGCAGCCCAAGCAGCTTTCTTTCATCCCGCAGCGGCCACAATCCGCCCCGCATATGGAAGCACACATAAAAATCCCTCCCCGGAAGATGATTTTTTCTTATATTCTTCTTACACCCATTGGCGGCAAAAAACAAGACTTGAAAATTGCCGGGAAATATGCTTATCGGGCAGGCGGCCTGTTTTTTCGCAAAGAGAGCGCCCCGGAACAGCTCCGGAGCGCTCTTTTTTCCATGTACG
>JAFSHU010000007.1 GCA_017440145.1 Bacillota bacterium | reverse complement strand
GCGGGGCTGTAATGCTCTTTAAGGCTTCGTGAAAGTTTTATCGCTGAACAGAAGGATTTTCCCGGATCACGGTGAAACCCTATAATCGCGGGGTAATTCCGCCTCGCGTGAACTCATCATAATCTACATTATCAGAAGCATAAATCCGCATTGCTAGAGGCTATACGGGATATAAATGATCTGCCCAGCAAAAAGCTCACTGCTTTTTAAATGATTTATGCGCTTAATATCATAAATCGCAGATCGAATATCCCCATCATAATTGCAATAGGTTTCCGTCAAAGACCAAAGCGTATCACCGGAACGAACAACGATCCTATGCATTTCTTGTTCGGCTTCTGCATGCGCTTCTTTGGATAGCCCCATGCACGCCCCAAAAATAAAACCAAGAACAAACAGCGCAAGAACACAGTTTTTTATCCTCAATTTTTTTATCTGCATATTTCCCACTCCATTTTTTTATTTCCCAAAATCGAACAAAAGTTCTTTTTCTATATTGTAATCGAATAGATGTTCGATGTCAATCATTTTTTAGAACAAATGTTTGCTTTTTTGATCTGAGTATGCTATTATAGCCTTGTAGCTAACCAATGTCTTGTTTAAGGAGATTTTTATGGATTATCTTGGGCTCACGAAACGCCAATCTGCCATACTTGATTATATAAAATCTGAAATCCTAAAAAGAGGTTACCCGCCATCCGTCCGGGAGATCGGTGAAGCAGTTGGGCTTAGCTCTCCTTCCACAGTACATGCGCATCTTAATGCTCTGGAAACAAAAGGATATATCCGTAGGGATCCGCAAAAGCCCCGCGCCCTGGAAGTGCTTGACAATAGCAGCCAGCCGACCTTCGTGCAGCAGCATGAGATGGTGGATGTTCCTTTGTTAGGTAAGATCAGCGCCGGCTTGCCAGCCTTTGCGGAAGAAAATATCGAGGAATACTTTCCTTTGCCCCTGGATTATGTAAATTCGAACAAACCTTTGTTTATGCTGCGGGTACATGGTGAAAGTATGATCGAGGCTGGGATCAGCCATGGTGATTTGCTCATCGTGGAGTCTGCGAAAACGGCCCGCAGCGGCGAAATGGTTGTCGCACTGATTGACGATGAAGCTACCGTCAAAACCTTTTATCATGAAGGCAATCGAATCCGTCTGCAGCCTGAAAACAGCAGCATGGCGCCAATTTTTGTGGATCACTGCGAAATTATCGGGAAACCGATTGGCTTGTTCCGTCGTTTTTAGCTTGGCATAGAAAAAGCATCAAAAGAGTCCAACATCCAATGGATGCCGGACTCTTTTCTTTATAGGTTGCATTACAAACGAAGCCTGCGGCGAAAGGCTTATCAAAACACCTTCGTGCAGGCATAATAATCCTGCACCTGCTCCAGAGCTTCGCCGAAACGCTGGAAATGCACGATCTCTCTTTGCCGCAAAAAGCGCAGGGTATCAATTACACCGGGATCATCCGTGTAATCCAACAGATGATTATAAGAAACTCTGGCCTTCTGTTCTGCGGCCATATCTTCTGTTAGATCAGAGATCGGATCGTCTTTGGCCTGTATATAGGAAGCAGTCCAGGGAACACCGTTGGGATCTGCATAAAATGTGGAAAGTCCGTGCTCAATAAAATGACCGGCCATCCCCTGCTCTGCGATTTCTTTCAAATCCGCATCCGTTGTAAGCTTATAGATCAGCGTGGCAATAATTTCGAGATGAGCCAGCTCCTCTGTGCCAATATCCGTTAAAAGGCCTTTCGTATTGTTCGTGGGCATCGTATACCGCTGGTTCAAATACCGGAGTGCCGCAGACAGCTCGCCATCGGCGCCGCCGTAGGCAGAATTCAGCATCTGCGCAAGGAAGGGATTGGGGCCATTGACCCGAACCGGATACTGAAGTTTCTTCTGATAAATCCACATCTTTGCTCCTCCTTTTTAATATTGCCAAGGGAATTCGCTCATTCCCCATACCCACTCGTTGCTGCTCCCCTCCTGCGGACAAGTCCAGGTCAGAGGGCCGTATTGCGCAACATAATCCTCCAGTAAATTGCGGTAATCCTCTGCTGCAATGTTGAAACGCTCAATCGCAAAGGCATCATCCAGATGCGTATCCAGATAAATTCTTAAATCATCCATCGTAAGCCCGATCTGCTGAAGCTGCAGCATCATTGCTTGCTGTTGTGCTGTCATCCTTATCCCTCCGTTTCCTGATCAAGCAAAAATTTCTTTGGGCCCATATTTGCCTTTCGGCAGCACCAGATCGGGGAAAATCGTACCGCAAAGCAATCCGGATTCGTAATCATAAAAACGATTCACGGCTTGCTGGGGTACATAGGCATAAGCTGCCCGCATGCAGCCATTCGCGCAGGGCATCTTGATATCCGGGCAATTCATCATAAACATTAACCTCCCTTATCAAATTAACTGCCTTTCCATATCAGCATATGCAGCTCCCCTTTTTTGGTGCTTCTGAGCATTCCCGCTGGCAGCAGGCAATAGAAAAACTCCTTCCGGGAAAAATCCTCCGGAAGGAGCCGCCTGTCTCTCGTTCTTAAATTGGCATTTCCTCAAAACCAAGGCTTGTTCGAACCATGAGATTGCGAAAACCGCAGCTGCGAACCAAATCAAGGGCTTCCGTGAAAGCAAAGGTCAGGGTATCTGCATGGTGACTGTCACTGCCCAGGATGATCTTCCCGTCCTGCCGTCTGATCTCTTTTAGCAGGGGAACCGAAGGATAGGGCAAGCTTCGGTAGCCGCGGCTGATTGCACCGGTATTCACCTCAAAAAAAGCACCGGTCCCACAAATTGCCGCAATGGCCGGGAATGCTGCCTGCAAATAACGTGGATCCTCTTCGTTAAAGAAAGGACTCTTCTCATTGAATTTCGTTAACAGATCCAGATGGGCTACAATTTGACAGCCGGTTCGCCTGGGCAGGTCTGCGACCAAACTATAATAATCCCTGGCATAGGCATAAAAATCTCCCCTATAGCATTGCTTCACCGTTGAGCAGATTTTCTCCGCGCTTTCATCTACATCCCAATATCGGCCATCTTTCTTCACATAATGCACAGCCCCGATGGTGAAATCATAGTCGTATTCAGCACTTTCTGCGAAATAATCCTGCTCCACACCCAGGCATATGTTCAGGCGCCCCTGAAATTCCGCCTGCAAAGATCGAATCTCCGCGATATAAGCGCCAGTGCTCTCCTTGCTCATACAATAAGATGGGTCAAATGCTGTATAGCTGTGCCCGGAAAAGCCCAAAGTGCTCAGGCCCTGGGAAAGTGCTGCCTGCACAATCTCCCTTGGGCTGGATTTTCCATCACAATATGTGGTATGGGTATGCAGATTGCAGTAGGGAATCATTTTGTCATCTTCTCCTGCTTTACTTTATGATCGATCACGTGGCGGGATGCCAGCTCACGGCGAATGTCCTCCAGGGAAATGCCCATATCCACCATCAGCACCATCACATGATAAGCCAGATCGGCGATTTCATAAATCGTTTCATTTTTATCATCTGCTTTCCCGCCAATGATGACTTCCGTTGCCTCCTCCCCCACCTTTTTCAAAATCTTATCTCTTCCCTTTTCAAAAAGGTAGGTCGTGTAGGAGCCTTCTTTTTTCTCAATCTTTCGCCCCTGCAGAAGCTCCAGAAGGCCTTCATAAGAAAAAGGATGCTCCGTTTCGGAGATAAACAAGGGCTCCGTAAAGCAGGATTCTGTCCCAAGATGGCAGGCCGGCCCTTCTTTTCTCACAGCAACGACGAGAGAATCCCGATCACAGTCCGCGGTGATCGAGATAATATGCTGCACATTGCCGGAGGTCTCCCCTTTTCTCCACAGCTCCTGTCGGGAGCGGGACCAGAAGCAGGTGCGCCCTTCTTCCAGGCTGATCTGCAGGCTCTCCCGGTTCATATAGGCCAAAGTCAGAACCTTGCCGTTCTCACCATCCGTAATGATCGCGGGGATCAATCCCTTTTCATCAAATTTCAGCTCATCTATGTTCAACATACCATTCTCCTCATTTCAAAAGTTTTAGCTATAAGCGGACGGGAATTCCGGCCTGGTGCAGGCAAAGCTTTAAATCAGGAATGGCAACCTCGTCAAAATGAAAAATCGAAGCAGCCAGGCCCGCATCCACCCGGGGAATACTGCGAAACAGCTCAATAAAATCATTCATGGAGCCGGCCCCGCCGGAAGCAATTACCGGGACTTGCACCACGCTGCATACAGCTTCCAGCATTTCCAGATCAAAACCGGTTTTTACTCCATCCGCATCAATGGAGTTCAGAACCACCTCTCCAGCCCCCTGCTCCACGCAGCTGCGGATCCATTCGATCGCGTCCCGTCCGGTATCCTCCCTGCCACCCTTCGCATAAACGCGCCAGCCGCCGTCCTGTCGCTTCACATCAGCGGAAAGAACAACGCATTGATCGCCATATTTTCTGGCTGCGGCAGAAATGAGGGAGGGATCCCGCAGGGCGCCGGAATTCACGCTGACTTTATCCGCACCGCATTTCAGCACCCGGTCAAAGTCATCCAGGGTATTGATTCCTCCGCCAACGGTCAGGGGGATGAAGATTTCTGCTGCCACCTTTCGCAGCACATCGGTGAACAGCTGCCGCCCTTCCGCTGAGGCGGTGATATCATAGAAAACCAGCTCATCCGCGCCATGATCCGAATAGCGTCTGGCCAAGTCTACCGGGGAGGAAACATCGTGCAGCCCAAGAAAATTTACGCCTTTTACCACGCGCCCATTTTTCACATCCAAACAGGGAATGATGCGCTTCGCTAGCATATGCACCCCTCCTTAGCTACAGCCAGGGCCTCCGCAAGATCAATGGCCCCATTATATACAGCCTTTCCTAAGATTGCGCCGTAAACCCCTTCATCCCTCAAGGCTGCTATGTCAGCCAAAGAGGAAACGCCGCCGGAAGCGATCAGCTGCAAGGAAACCTCTTTCTGAAGTTGGGAATACATCTCCCGGTTCACACCGGCCATGGCGCCATCTTTGGCGATATCCGTGCAGATCAAAGTTTGCACACCTTCCTGTTCCAGCTGCTTGCAGAAGGGGAGCAATTCCAGATCGGTCATTTCTGTCCAGCCTTTGATAGAAACCCTTCCATCCCGAACATCCACCCCAACGGCAATTCCGGAGCCATAGCGCAGCGCCATTTCCCGGGCAAAGCCAGGCTGGCGTACTGCAGCAGTTCCCAGGATCACTCGAAGAACGCCTACAGAAAGATAGTCCTGCACCACAGCCTCACTGCGGATCCCACCGCCGATCTCGATCTTCAATCCGCTTTCACGGCTCAAACTTTTTACCACTTCAATATTGGGAGTCCCGCCGCTTTTTGCCCCTTCCAGATCCACCACATGCAAGTATTCTGCACCGGCATCCGCGAAAGAGCAAGCAACGGCCAAAGGATCCTGCCCGTATACGGTCATCTGTTGGTAATCCCCCTGAAACAAGCGGACGACCTTCCCTTCGAACAAGTCAATCGCAGGAAAAATTTTCATATCGCGCCTCCGATCCGGCAAAAAGCCCGCAGAATATTCAAGCCAACCGGACCGCTTTTCTCCGGATGGAATTGACAGCCCATCACATTCTCCTTTGCTACAGCAGCGGTAAGAGGGGCGCCATAATCCGTATTTGCGATCACAACGGAATCACAATCTGCAGCATAATATGTATGCACAAAATATACATGATCCCCTTCCTTGGCCTGTGAAAAAAGGGCATGCTTCGGCTTATCCGCCGGGAAATACAGCTGGTTCCAGCCGATATGAGGAACCTTAAAATTTGCAGGGATCACCGGCTCCATGGAAACGATGCTGCCGGGCAGAAGCCCCAATCCCATGTGTTCACCATACTCCAGGCTGCGCTCAAAGAGCATCTGCATCCCCAGGCAAATTCCCATCAGCGGTTTTCCGCTGCCAGCTTCTTCCCGAACCACTTCCGCCAATCCGCTTTCCCGCAGCTTGGCAGCAGCATCGGCAAAAGCGCCAACCCCGGGCAAAATCAAGCGATCCGCTTTCCGCAACACATCAGGGTCCGAACTTACGCAGGCTTCCGCGCCAATAAAATGAAACGAGCTGCGCAGAGAAAAAAGGTTTCCTACGCCATAATCAATAATTGCGATCATGCCAGTACTCCTTTTGTAGAAGGGATCTCCCCTGCTGCTTTTGGATCAATCTCCACAGCAGTCGAGAGTGCTCGCCCCAGGACCTTAAAACAGCCCTCTATGATATGGTGACTGTTCTCCCCGGCAAGCTGCCGAATATGCAAAGTCAGGTTTGCTTTCCGCACGAAAGCCAGGAGAAATTCTTTCACCAGCTCTGTATCAAAATCCCCCACCTTTTGTGCGGGAATATCCAAACGGCAATCCAAAAGAGAGCGTCCGGACAAATCCACCGCGCAAAGAATCAAAGCCTCATCCATCGGAAGGATTATATGGGCATAGCGACGCACCCCCCGCAAATCCCCCAAGGCCTCAGAAAAAGCAGAGCCAAGACAAATCCCGATATCCTCCACAGAGTGATGGGCATCCACATGATAATCCCCCTCGCACTGCAGCTGCAAATCAAAGCGGCCATGCTTTGCCCACAGGCTGAGCATATGATCAAAAAAACCACTGCCAGAGGAAACCTGATTCTCTCCGCTGCCATCCAGCTTCAGGCTGAGGCGGATGCTGGTTTCTGCAGTGCAGCGCTCTATCTTACTGTTTCTCATGCCCTTCCTCCTATTCTAAGATGGCCCCGATCTCGGCCACCAATCTCGCCATTTGCTTTTCAGTCCCAATGCTGATGCGGATCCAATCCCGAATCCGCTGATCCTTAAAATGACGCACCAGGATTCCGCGCTCCTTCAATGAGCGGTAGAGAGCTTCGCCTTCGATAGAAGCATGATGGGCCAAAAGAAAATTGGCTTTTGAATCCGTAACTTCCATCCCCAGCGCCTGTAAAGCTTTCTTTGTGCTTTCTCTGGTGCTCATGATCCTTTTACAGCAATCCACATAATATCCATCCTCTTGTAGTGCGGCAATCCCCGCAGCTTGTGTCATGCGATTTACATTATATGGGTTGATGGAATACTTTACTGTATTCAAATCGACAATCAGTTCTTTCCCCGCAATGGCGTAACCAAGCCGCCCGCCGGCTAAAGAGCGGGATTTGGAAAAGGTCCGCACCACCAAAATATTATCATATTCCGGCAAAAGCGCAGCTGCGCTTTCTCCTCCAAAATCCACATACGCCTCATCCACCACCACAAGCTGATCAGGATTTTTTTCAGCGATGGCGGCAATTTGCTTCAGCTCCAAAGCCAAACCGGTCTGCGCATTGGGGTTTGCCAAAATAATTCCCGAATCCAGAGCAAAGTAATCTTCCGGCGCAAGGCTGAAATCTTCCCGCAGGGGGATCTTTCTGTAAGGGACGCTATAAAAATCGCCATAGACCTGATAAAACCCATAGGTGATGTCGGGGAAAGAAAAACCTCTTTTTGCATCACCAAAAGCAAGAAAGATATAGCTCAGGATGTCATCGGAACCATTTGCACAAAGAATTTGTTCCGGCAAAACGGCATTATACTCTGCCAATGCCTTTGTAAGAGCCCGGCAATCCGGATCAGGATACAGATGGAGCTGCCACAGAGCCTCCCTCACTTTTTCCTCAGTCAGTGGAGCAGGAGGATAGGGCGACTCATTGGTATTTAATTTAATATACTGCCGATCCTGAGGCTGCTCCCCGGGAACATAAGTCCCCAGCCTCGATAAACGGGAGGACAGGAAGCGGCTCATTGGGGATCTCTCCCCTCTCCGCATCTGGCAAGTGCTGAGCGGGCATGGGCAGAAAGACCTTCCTGTTCCGCAAAATAGGCGACTTTCTCTGCCACGGCAGCCAGAGCTTCCTTTGTATAATATGTGAAAGAAGAGCGCTTCACAAAATCGTCAACGGACAAGGGACTGGAAAAACGGGCCGTCCCCAAAGTCGGCAGCGTATGGTTTGGCCCCGCCCAATAATCCCCCAATGCCTCCGGGCAATTCCGACCCATGAAAATCGAGCCTGCATTTTTTACCTGCTCCAAATAAGCGAAAGGATCGTCCACGCAAAGCTCCAAATGCTCCGGCGCGATCTCATTCGCGATATCAATGGCCAAAGAAATATCCGGCGCCACGATGATCTTCCCATTCATATCAATAGAGCTGCGGGCAATTTCTGCCCGGGGCAACAAGGGGATCTGCCGCTCCAGCTCCGCGCTGACCTGCTCTGCCAAGCTGCTGCTTTCTGTCACCAGCACAGCTGCAGCCATGGTGTCATGCTCAGCCTGACTCAACAGATCAGCAGCGATCACTCGTGGATCTGATTTTGCGTCAGCCACGACCAAAATCTCACTGGGACCGGCGATCATATCGATTGCGACCTGACCGAAGACCTGCTTTTTTGCTTCCGCGACATAGGCATTTCCCGGGCCAACGATTTTATCTACCTGTGGCACGGATTCCGTCCCGTAAGCCAGAGCCGCAATGGCCTGCGCCCCTCCGATACGAAATACCCGATCCGCACCGGCCACCTTCGCTGCGGCTAAAATGGCCGGAGAAATTCTTCCTCCGCTGGGAGGGCTCACCATGATCAGCTCCGGAACGCCGGCCAGCTTCGCCGGGATTGCATTCATCAGGACAGAAGAAGGATAGCTGGCAGTGCCCCCCGGCACATAAAGGCCCACGCGGGCAAGCGGCATTACCTTCTGGCCCAGAACAACGCCAGGCTTTTCCGTCAGCACAAAACTGCTTCGCAGCTGATGGCGATGAAAGGAACGAATGTTTTCTGCTGCTTCTTCCAAAATAGCTAAAAACTCCGGGCCCACCGCTTCCAGCGCCGCATCAAAAGCCGCCTGCGGAACTTCCAGCGCATCCAGCTTTGCACGGTCAAATTTTTCCGTATAATCGAATAAAGCCTGATCACCTTCTGCCCGAACCCGAGCAATGATCTCTTCCACTATCTGTTCCAGACCGCTGGCACACAGCTCCCTGGAAAAAATAGCGTTATTCGGCGTTTCTCCGTAGCGTAGAATCTTTATCATGCTGACGCTTCACCTCCTGGCAATATTCGCTTAAGCTTTGGCACAAAGCTTTAATTTCTGTATTTTTAAATTTAAAGCTAACTTTATTGGCAATCAACCTGGCGCTGATAGGGACAATCGTCTCCAACGGCTCCAGGCCATTTTCTTTCAAAGTTGTCCCTGTTTCCACGATATCCACGATCACATCGGATAGGCCCAAAAGAGGCGCCAACTCAATGGAGCCATTCAATTTAATGATGTCAATCGCACGACTTTGCTTCGCATAATAATGTCTGGCAATATTGGGAAACTTCGTGGCAACGCGCAGTGTTTTTCCCGGGTCATCCCGAAACACGCTGGGACCGGCCACCGCCATCCGGCATTTGCCTACAGCCAAATCCAACAGCTCATAAAGATCAGGCTCATATTCCAGCAGGATATCCTTCCCTGCCACACCGATATCCGCTGCACCATGCTCTACATAGATTGCCACATCGGAGGGTTTAACCCAAAAATAGCGAACCCCGGCCTCCTCATTTTCAAAAATCAGCTTACGATTCTGATCATGTATGGAAGGACAGCCATAGCCGGAGGCCTCAAACATCTGGTAAACCTTCTCCCCCAAACGTCCTTTTGGCAAAGCAATATCAATCATGGGTTTCAAGAATCTCCACCCCTCTCTCTTTCATGAGCAAAAGCTGACGGTAACGAAGACTGCCGTTCTCTTTACGCTGTGCCTTTACGCTTTGCCCGTTCATCGTGAGCATCCGCACGGTTTGTGCCAGCGCAGTCAGATCTGCGTCATCACCATACAGCAAAAGAACATCCACATCATAGGGCTGCTGATTCCGATTCAATCTTTCCAGCAGGTCCAGATAAACCGCGAAGCCAATCGCCCCGCCCTGCTTCCCCAGACGATGAACCAATTTATCATAACGCCCCCCGGAAAGAACGCTTCTCGGCAGGCCATCCACAAAGCCACGGAAGACCAATCCGTTGTAGTACTGCATATCGTTGGTAAGGGAAAAATCCAGGTAAACATGCTCCTGGCAGGCATCTGCACATAAAAGCTGATATACACCGGAAAGCTCATCCAGGGCTGCCTGGGTTTTTTCATTCACAGTCAGCTCTTTCAATCGCAGCAAAGCTTCCCCCATCGGCGCATATAGACCGGTTAATTCCTGCAAACTCAGAGCAAGATCCTCCCGGATCTGCCAGGCTGCACACAAAGCGCTTAATTCCGGGGTGTTTTTGCTGTTCATGCAGCGCAGGATTTCGCTTCTCTGGCTTTCGTTCAAGCCAGCCTCATCCAGAATACCCTGCACAAAAGCCAGATGTGATACGTCCAGAATATAGTTGGGGTGGATGCTTTGCAGGCTGCGGGCAGCCAACATGAGGACTTCGCCCATGGCATAAAGATCAATATGGCCGATGCATTCCAGGCCTGTCTGAACGAGTTCCTTAAATTCATGGGAACCGCCATCGACACGATATACATTTTCATTGTAGCAAACCTTTTCCAGATCCTCCGGCTCATCCGGGGAATTTTTGATAATGGAAAGGGTAACATCCGGCTTCAAGGCCATCAATTTCCCATTGGCCCCGGTAAAGGTAATCACATTCTGGCTGACCAGAAAATTTTTGTTCTCCGCATACAGGTCATATTCCTCAAAATTGCTCATCTTATATTGCTGATACCCATATTGCCTATATAAAGAACGAAGCTTAAAGACAACCTGCTCCTCTTGATTCAGCATATATTCCTGCTGCTCCATGGCAAACTCCTTTTCATATAAATGGTCAAAATCTCTGTATTTCGCTATCTAATATTATACATACTTTCTTTCTCTAGTCAAGCACTGCACTAAAGTGATAGCAAAATAAATCACCCCGTTTAAAGAAAACCCTGCGGAAAACCGCAGGGTTCGTTCGTATGATCTAAATTGCCGGCGTATAAGTGCAACCGGATAAATCAGCAAAATGATGCAGCGCGAAGGTATCTGTCATACCCGCGATATAATCGCATACCGCTCTTTTCAGCGGACTATGGCGATATTCTTCGGGCAAGCACTCCGCATGTTCCTGATAATAGCTGAAGAAAAAATCAATCACCTTCTCCAGCCGCTGCTCCTCAATGGTTTTTCGTGGATGCAAATAGACATTCGCAAACATGAATTCCCGCAGCTCCTGCATTGCCTCCTCGATCAGTGGGGACATATTTACACAGGCCTTGCCCGTGCTTTCCTTCACAATGTCCAGAACCACTGTATTGATCCGTTGACTATGGCTGGAGCCCAACACCTGCAAGGTACTATCCGGCAGCTGATGGTATTCCAGATAGCCGCTGCGAACAGCATCATCAATATCGTGATTCAAATAGGCAATGCGGTCACAATGGCGAACCACCTGTCCTTCCAGGGTTTTGGGCAGGCCTTCTCCGCAATGATGCAGAATCCCATCCCGAACCTCATGCGTCAGGTTCAGGCCTTTTCCGTTTCTCTCCAGCTGCTCCACCAGCCGCAGGCTCTGTTCATTATGTTTAAAATGCCCGATCAAACGATTTAAGGCGCGTTCCCCCGCATGACCGAAAGGGGTATGCCCCAAATCATGCCCCAATGCAATCGCTTCGGTCAAATCTTCATTTAAATGCAAGGCCCTGGAAATCGTACGGGAAATTTGGGCCACTTCCAGAGTATGGGTCAGCCTGGTTCGGAAATGATCTCCCTCCGGGTTAATAAAGACCTGCGTCTTATGTTTCAGCCGGCGAAAAGCTTTACTATGGATGATCCGATCCCGATCCCGTTGGTACACGGTACGCAGCTGACACTCTTCCTCTGCCAACACCCGACCCGCACTGTTCCTGCTATAGGCCGCCCAAGGTGCCAAATATGACTCCTCTATTTCCAGCCAGCTCTGCAGCAATGCCATCCCTCCCAAAGCTTTTCTTGTTTAAATCTTATCATACAGCCTGTAAGATAGCAAGTTTTCGAAGTCACTTATACTGGAATCAAGTGGATTCATCAGCTTTTTTGTTCTGCGTTCTGGTATAAGCTTTTCTCTCTCTGATGAAAAGAAGAAAATCGCAAGCAGGCAAACAGAAAGCCGGAAGAAAACGAGACCGCCGGAAAATCGGCGGTCTCGTTCATCTTTTCCTAAAAAATCAGATATCAATGCAATCCGGGTCATTGGGGATAATCAACAGGCAAACGATATACAGAATGATCCCGGGAAAAGCAACGGTAAAAAGAGATAATACAACGTAAATCAAGCGAATGAGGGTCGGATCAATGCCAAAAAACTCCGCGATCCCGGCGCAAACGCCGCCCAACATCCGATTTTGCGTGGAACGATATAATTTTTTGCTCGCAGCCATATTGTGTCCCTCCTGCAAAAGAGCCGTTCTATTTCTTCCAGCTACTCTTTAATGAGACGACGCGATTGAACACAATGTTCCCTTCCCGGCTATCCTTATCTTTCACAAAGTAGCCGGTACGCAGGAATTGATAGGGGACTCCCACTTCTGCCTTGGCCAGACCGGCTTCCAGAAGGGCATTTTCCGGAATAGTAAGGGAATCGGGATTAATGAAATCTGTAAATTCCTGTCCTTCTTCCACATCATCCGGGTTGGCTTTTGTGAAAAGCAAATCATAAAGACGAAGCTCAACCGGAACAGCAGTTTTTGCATCCACCCACTGAATGGTTCCCTTTACCTTTTTACCGGAAGTATCCTCTCCGGAGCGGCTGTTGGGGTCGTGGCTGCAGTGCAGCTCCACGATATTCCCATTTTCATCTTTGATTACTTCATCACAACGAATGATATAAGCATATTTCAAACGAACTTCTCCACCGGGAATCAAGCGGCGGAAGCCTTTTACGGGTTCCTCCATGAAATCTTCCCGCTCAATATAAACCTCCCGGGAGAAGGATAATTCACGAGTACCGCGTTCCGGAAGCTCCGGATTGTTTTCTGCCGGCAAAAGCTCACTATGATCCTCAGGAAAGCTGGTGATTACAACTTTCAGTGGATCCAAAATCGCCATAGCCCGATCAGCAGAGGTATTCAGCTCTTCACGAACACAGTGTTCCAACTGAGCGAATTCTACGGTACTGTTGGATTTAGCCACACCAATCCCGGCGCAGAAATTCCGAATCGCGGCAGCCGGGTAGCCCCTGCGACGCATACCGGCCAAAGTAGGCATACGTGGGTCATCCCAACCACAAACAAAGCCTTCTTCCACCAAACGGCGGAGCTTGCGTTTGCTCATGACCGTATTGGTAATGCCCAGGCGGGCAAATTCGATCTGCCGGCTGCGGCAGGGCACATCACAATTCTCGATTACCCATTCATAAAGGGGACGGTGATCTTCAAATTCCAATGTGCAAAGGGAATGGGTCACTTCTTCAAAGGCATCCTCCAAGGGGTGCGCAAAGTCGTACATCGGATAAATGCACCAGGTATCCCCGGTACGGTGATGCGTCTGATGGTTAATGCGATAAATCACTGGATCACGCATATTAAAATTGGGGCTGGCCAGGTCGATCTTCGCACGAAGCGTCATGGCGCCGTTTTCAAATTCACCCTGTCTCATTCGGGCAAAAAGATCCAGACTCTCTTCGATCGGGCGATCCCGATAGGGACTGACTGCGGGATGGGACAAATCCCCGCGCATTTCCCGGAACTGATCCGGGGACAGCTGGCAGACATAGGCCAAACCTTTTTTAATCAGGCTCACGGCGCAATCATACATCCGTTCAAAATAATCGGATGCATAATAAAAGCGATCTCCCCAGTCATAGCCCAGCCAGTGGATGTCTTCTTTAATGGCATCTACATATTCCACATCTTCTTTGGCGGGATTTGTGTCATCCATACGCAGGTTACACAAACCGCTGTATTCCTGAGCGGTACCAAAATCCACAAAAATAGCTTTGGCGTGGCCAATATGGAGATAACCATTGGGTTCGGGCGGAAAACGAGTGTGGACCCGGTCCCCATAGCGGCCGGATTTCAGATCCTCGTTAATGATCGTATTGATAAAGTGGTTCGCAGGCAGGTCGTTAAAGTCTCTCATATTTCCTCCCAATGATCTTTGTCTCAAAATAGGCAAGAAAAAATTTCCACCTTCTAAAATGATATTTTACCACCAAATGTGCATTTATACAATATTTTTTATTAGCAGAGCAGCCTGGTACTCCCTGCCGGCAGAAATGGCGGCTTAAAATTTCTTTAAAGTTCAATAAATATGTGATGTAAAATGGAATTCCTTATAGAAATTCCCACTGAAAGACGGTATAATACTATGCTGTATAAAAAGAAATTCTGTTCTTCCCTGCGCTTTTGGCCGGGAAAGAGCTGAAAGGATGAATACCATGCAGAGCAAAACAGAAAAAAGAAAAAAGATATATG
>JAFSHU010000064.1 GCA_017440145.1 Bacillota bacterium | reverse complement strand
TAGCATCATCATGAAGGGCGCTGTCTGCGCGGCAGGCAGCCATATGCTCTACAATTTCCGCCCGCCCTATCAGGCGGAATGCGTCGACCGTGTGGAGAAAAAGGGCTATGCTGTGGTGGCACGCTGCAATATGGCGGAATTCGGCATGGGCCCGGTGAGCAGCAGCTGGTTTGGCCCCTGCACCCTGCCGGGTGAAGAGCGGCTCAGCTCCGGCGCGGCGATGGCTGTGCGGCAGGGCATCGCCGAGGCAGCTCTGGCGCTGGATGAAGGCGGCGCGGCTCTGAGCGCGGCTGCCATGGGCGGCTGCGTGGCCATGCGCCCCACCTACGGCGCGGCCTCCCGCTATGGCCTCATCTCCTATATCAGCAGCACCGAGCAGCTCTGCGCTGTGGCACCCAAGCTGGATGAAGCCGCCAGGCTGCTGGAAGTCATCTGCGGCCACGATGTGAAGGACGGCACCTGCCTGGAGCAGGAGATTTGGGACATCAGCAACCCGGTGGAGCTTTCCGGGAAGAAGGTAGCTCTGCTGATCCCGGCGGCGGCAAAATCCCTCTGGGAAGCCCCGCTGGCGCAGGCCGCCCTGCAGCTGGAAGCAGCCGGTCTCAGCGTGGAGACCGTGGAGCTGCCTTATCTGGAGCTGGCGCCTTTGGCCTTGCAGGTCATGTCCGCGGCAGAGGGCTGCAACAACATCTCCCGTTTTGACGGGGTGAAATACGGCTACCGCACAGAGAAATACCGGGACATCGAGGAGCTCTACCGCAAAAGCCGCAGCGAATCCATGGGCGAAACCGCCAAATACAAGGCCATTCTCGGCACCTATGTGCTTTCCAAGGGTCGCTATGAGCAGTATTATTACAAGGCATTGCAGGTGCGCGGCCTGATCAAGCAGGCCTTTGACCAGCTCTTTGAAAATTACGCCGCAGTGCTGCTCCCCGGCAGCCTGGGCATTGCCCCCCTGCCTGCGGAGGCAGAGGAACGCTTCGCCGCTGATCTGGCGCTGAGCGCCGCCCCGGCCCTGGCCGGTCTGCCTGTGGCCAGCCTCCCCTGGGAGCTGGCAGAAGGCAAGGGCGCGCTGCAGATCTGCGCGGATACCTGCCGGGATCAGCTGGCTCTGGCAGTGGCGAAAATCCTGGAAGGAGGAGCAAACTAATGGCATATGAAGTGGTAATGGGCCTGGAAGTCCATGTGGAGCTGGCCACCAACAGCAAAATCTTCTGCTCCTGCGCCAATGACAGCAGCCAGGATGCGAATATGAACGTCTGCCCGGCCTGCGCCGGTATGCCCGGCATGCTGCCCGTGGTGAACCGGGCTGTGGTGGAAAAGGGCATCGCCGCCGGTCTGGTGACGAATTGCCAGATCAACCGGGTGAACACCTTCGACAAGAAAAACTACTATTACCCCGACCTTTCCAATTCCTACCAGACCACCCAGCTCTATGCCCCCATCTGCGTGGAGGGCAGCGTGGAGATCGAGACCTCCAAGGGCAAGAAGAGCATCGGCATCAAGCAGATCCACATGGAAGAGGACGCGGGCAAGCTGCTGCACGACGATCATTCGGGCATCAGCATGGTGGATTATAACCGCTGCTCTGTGCCGCTGGTGGAGATCGTCAGCAAGCCGGATTTCCGCTCCGCTGAGGAAGTGGTGGCCTATCTGGAGAAGCTCCGCTCTCTGCTGCGCTACGCAGGCGTGGGCCACTGCCGCATGGAAAAGGGTCTGATGCGCGCGGATATCAACATCTCCGTCCGGGAAAAAGGCGACCCCAAGCTGGGCGTTCGCACAGAGATCAAGAATATGAACAGCCTCACCGCCATCCAGAAGGCCATCGCCTATGAGACGGAGCGGCACATCGACGCCATCGAGTGGGACGAACCCCTCGTCCAGGAGACCCGCGGCTGGGACGCGGAAAAGAACGTCAGCTTCTCCATGCGTGAGAAGGAGAACGCCACCGACTATTTCTATTTCCCCCACCCCGATCTGCCGCCGGTGGTCATCGATGAGGATTGGATCGAGCGGGTGCGGCAGTCCCTGCCGGAAATGCCCGATGCCAAATGCCGCCGCTATGTGGAGGAGCTGGGCGTGAAAGAGAAGGATGCCCAGCTCATCACCGCCAGCCCGGCGCTGGCAGGCCTCTTTGAGGAGGCCATGGCTGCAGGCGCCCCGGCGCAGGATGCCGCCAACTGGATCGTCAGCGAGGTGCTGGCCCTCTCCAAAAAGGCCGGACACAGCCTGGATGACGTCTCCATGGAAGGCGCGAAGCTGGCGGAGATCATCCGTCTGGTGAACAGCGGCGAGCTGACCCGCCCCAATGCCAAGCGGCTGCTGGCTGCGGTCTATGAGGAAAATGTGGATGTGGCGGCCTTCATTCAGGAGCAGGGTCTGGATCAGGTGGCGGACAGCGGCCAGGTTCGCGGCCTGCTGGAACGCATCCTGGAAGAAAACCCCAAATCCGTGGCGGATTTCAAGGGCGGCAAGGCCAAGGCTCTGGATTTCCTCTTCGGCCAGGCCATGCGCGAGCTGAAGGGCGCCGGTGACCCGGCTGTCATCCGGCAGATCCTCACCGAGCTGCTCAGCTAAGCTCAGCCTGAACGTCTGCGGAAAGACTGCGCGAGCCGAAATCGCGTAAAATGAAGATACAGCGAATCCCCCTCCCATCCGGGAGGGGGATTTTTTGCGAGAGTGAAGACCGCTAAACCCCTTCCTCTTTGAAAAGAGGAAGCGAGAAACTTTCAATCGGGGGTCGATGCTTCTATCCGAGGCCGGAGAATAAAATTCTGTCATTGCGAGGCAGGCAAGCTGCGGACTTGCAGCGGCAAGGCCCAGCTTGGCAACGTGGCAATCTTAGGCGGCGCGCGTAAAAAACGCCTAAACCGTTCCTCTTTGAAAAGCCCGAAATCCCCACTTTTTTCAAAAAAGTGGGGGTTCGAAGAGCTTGGTAAACCGTACTTCTTTGAAAAGAAGTACCAAGAAACTTTTAACTCTGGGTCGATACCCGGAATTTAGAAGCAGCATCCCAAGAAGAAGTGTTTTCTCGGTTCCTCTTTTTTAAAAAGAGGAACGGTTCACCTGGGCGGCAGACCAAAAAAAGAAGAAGGCCGGGCTCCGGCAAAAAGGAAGCGCCCCCTGCAGATCCTGCAGAGAGCGCTTCGGAGGGGAAAACAGTATGATCTGTTTTAACCGTTTTAACCCTTAATACCAATT
>JAFSHU010000063.1 GCA_017440145.1 Bacillota bacterium | reverse complement strand
TGGGCTGGGAGCAGGCCAAAGGGCTGTCATTGCGAGGCAGGCAAGCTGCGGGCTTGCCTCTGCAAGTCCCAGCTTGGCAACGTGGCAATCTTCAAGCCGTTTTCCCCCGGAAAGCCCGGTAAACCGTACTTCTTTGAAGAAGTTCGGTGCGCGAAAAGCGCGCCGAGCTTGAGAGTACCAAGAAACTTTTAGCTCTGGGTCGCACTTCCGAATCAAAGCCCAGGGTTTACAGATCAGACTTCCGGCCTGCTGACGATTCTTCTATATACAGCAGGTTTTCCTCCGTCTGCGGGTCGAAGAGATGGCAATTCTCCCCGGAGAAGCTGAAAAAGAGCTCCCGCCCGGCAAAGAATACCTGCCGAAAATCCTCCCGCATGCCCTGGGTGGGCAGGCTCAGCACCACTTCCTCCCCATCCATACGCAGGTGCAGCTGCACTTGGCCTCCCAGCAGCTCCACCAGCTCCACCCGGCCCCGCAGGGCAGTGGCCTGCTCCGGGGAGCAGAAGGAGATATGCTCCGGACGAATGCCCAGGATGATCGGCCCCGGCTCCCGGCCGCGGGCAGCCAAGGCTTCGCTCTGGGCCGGAGAAAGGGGAATGCTGCGCCCGGAGATGGAGACGGCATAGCCCGCTTCGGAAAGCTGCAGGCTGGCCTGACGCAGGAAATTCATCTGCGGGGAGCCGATGAAGCCCGCCACAAAGAGATTGGCCGGCTGGGAAAAGACCTGCTCCGGCCTGCCGATCTGCTGCACAAAGCCATCCCGCATCACCACGATCCGATCCCCCAGGGTCATGGCCTCCGTCTGGTCGTGGGTCACATAAACGAAGGTGGTATCCACCCGCTGCCGCAGCTTGATGATCTCTGCCCGCATCTGATTCCGCAGCTTGGCATCCAGATTGGAGAGCGGCTCATCCATGAGAAAGACCTTCGGCTCCCGGACGATGGCCCGGCCGATGGCCACGCGCTGCCGCTGCCCGCCGGAAAGCGCCTTGGGTCTGCGCTTCAGCAGATCAGAGATCTCCAGAATCTCCGCTGCCTTTCGTACCCGGGCATCGATCTCCGCCTTCGGCAGCCGCCGCATGCGCCGCCGCAGACTGCGTTTCGGGGGGATCTCTTCCGGCAGATCATCCTCCTCATCCTCGGGGGCATCCGGCATCGCTGCAGCTGCCCGGGCCCGCTCCATGGCGGCAGCCTCCTCTGCTGGGACGCGCTGCAGCTTCAAAGCAAAGGCCATATTTTCATAAACCGTCATGTGGGGGTAGAGCGCATAATTCTGGAATACCATGGCAATATCCCGCTCCCGGGGGAGGGCATCGTTCATCCGCTTGCCGTCGATATACAGCTCCCCGGCTGTGATCTGCTCCAGCCCGGCGATCATCCGCAGGGTGGTGGATTTTCCGCAGCCGGAGGGGCCCACCAGCACCACGAATTCCCGGTCATGGATCTGCATGCTGAAATCCTGCACCGCCACCACGCCCTCTTCGGTGATCTGCAGATTGGCTTTCTGCTCCTTCGGGGCAGCATCCCCCTGCCTCCGGGCTTTTTTCTTTTGTTTTTCCTCCTGCAGCGGATAAACCTTCCGCAAATTTTTCAGAATCACTTCTGCCATGGCAGAATCCCTCCTCATTTTCAGGGAATATGTGCTTCGCAGCTGTGCTGCACTCTATCTTCTTTTGACGCAGAAAGGCCGAAAAAAGTGCCATCCTTCGGGCGGCCTTCTTCTTTGGAAAGCAAAAGACTCCCGCCTATCGTTCAGGCCGCTATACAATTCAGATGCAGCAGCAGAAAATGCCCCAGGAACCGCGAAAAGGATGTTTATCAGAGGATACCGGGAGGAAGCCTGTGGCACATTACAAACATCTTACCGTAATCAAAGCTGAAAAGCTACTGTTTTTTGCAGGGCCTGCGCTCGCTTAAAGCTCTTCTTTTCAAAGCAGCGGCTTTTCTTTCCGGGGCAGGCGTGGTAAAATGCTGCTATACTCCACCCGGAAAACACCATCAGAAAAGAGACGAGATCATGGACGAAAATCAGGTACTCAACGAAATGCTGCTCATTCTGGATCAGGACGGCGCGGAATCCGCTTACGGCTACCTCTGCGATTGGGAGCCGGAGGTGGAGGCGGAGAACAAAAGCCAGATCTACAATTTTCTGGCCTGCCTGGCGGCTGCCTGCGGCCGCAGCGAGGATGCGCTGGAATGGCTGGAGGAAGCCCTGGTAATCCAGGGGCTGTGGTATCGGCCGGAAAGCTTTGATGACCCGGATCTGGAAAGCCTTTTTGGTCTGGAGCGCTTCGAAAACTTCCGCCGCCTTTCCACCGCACGTTTCCAGGAAGCGGAACGCAGCGCCCGGCCCCTGCTTCTGCCGCCGGAATCCCCGGCTCCGGAGGGAAAGCTGGCTGCTGTGCTCCATGGGGATTTTCAGGATGGGAAAGCTGCCCGGAAGGCCTGGGCCTTTCTGGAAAGAAAGGGCTGGGCTCTGGCTGCCCTGCAAAGCCGGGAGCTGGCTGCCTGCGGGCTTTACCGCTGGACGCCGGAGGGGGATGGCCCGGAGCAGGCAGAAGCCCTGCTGCGCTCTGCGGGCTGGGAAAATGCCCGGCCCCGTCTGCTGGCCGGCTTTGGCTCCGGCTGTGATGTAATCCTGCGGGGGCTGGATCAGGGGCATTTCTTCGCCGAGCGGCTGATCCTGGTGGCGCCGATCTCCCCCTATGGGGAGCGAAACGCCCGGGGCATCCAGCAGAATCTGGCATCCCAGGGCTGCCGGGTGCTGCTGATCTGCGGCCAGGAGGATGAAGATTGCTCTGATCTGGCAGAGGCGCTCTGCAGCGGTGCAGACCCGGCCCATTGGCAGATACACTGGGCCCCGGAGACCGCCCATGCCCTGCCTGCGGATCTGTCCCGGATCGCGACGGAGTGGCTCACTGCCGCCGGGCAGGCATAATGCCCGGGGGGATTCCCCTATGGGGATTTCCGCGGAAAACAACAGCGAAGCCCTTTCCCCCGTCAGCTTTCCTGCTCGCGAATCCAAATCTTCGCGAAGGGGAGTTTTCAAGAAACAGAGGCTTGGCCAAGGCCAGCCCCTTCTTCCTTGCAAAGAAGAAGCAAGAAAGCACGCTATGGCTTTTAGCGCCCGCTTCCTGTCAAGTGCGGTTTCCCGGGCAGGCTTCCGTTTGCATCCTCGCTGCGCGCCAGAAATTTCTCGCGCCCTGCTTTCAGCGTTTTTTCATCAATGCTTAGCAGAATACAGGCTGCACACCGCCCCAGACTGTCGATGCTGATCGTATCCAGGATGCAGCTGTCCGCTTCCCAATATACGCATAAATTGTTTTCGCAATCCATACCATCGCTCCTTTAAATTTTCTGCACTAAATCTTAGTGCATATTTTACATGGTACCATTGTTTTAGCCTAAACTCAATTCATAATTAGTGCATTTCCAGGCATGCTATGAAGTGGGTGAAGGATTTTGAGCAAACAGAGACATTTGAGCATCCGGGCTGACGCGGAGATGCTGGATAAATTCTATTTCGTTTCCAAATATAACGGACGCAGCGGCAGCGGCCAGATTCTCTTTCTGATGCGCTCTTTGGTGGAAGAATTCGAGAAAGAGCATGGCAGGATCAGCGAAGAGGAGCTTTCCCGGGGGCGTTCCGGGGAATAAATCCTGCGGGAGCAGGCATAATGCCCGGGAAAAGCGGAAATCGCGGCCAGAAAAAGATTTTTCAGGAAAAAAGCAGAAAAGCCCTTGCCAAGCTCTTGTTTTTCTGTTAAAATTGGGTGGTGCGTAAAAGCGGTGCTCCCGCTTGAGATATCCGCTGACAAAGGAGGTGCCAAGCATGGCAAAATGTGAAATTTGCGGTAAGACTGTTCATTCCGGTATGAGCGTCAGCCATTCCCATATCCGCACGAAACGCCAATGGAAACCCAACCTGCAGACTGTCCGCGCGTATGTTAACGGGACTCCGCAGAAGGTTACCGTTTGCACGCGTTGCCTACGTTCCGGTAAAGTTCAGAGAACTGTCTAACCGGTATACAGCCAACTACAGACAAGCAAACAAAGAGGCTGTCTCACCGACAGTCTCTTTCTTTTTATCCGGATTCCCCTTTCCCCGGCCCGGACGCAGAAGCCGCCGGGAAGAAGAAAGCTCCGGCTTCATGCAAAGGCAAATACCCCGGGAGGCCTTCCCCTTTGGAAGGCGCCGGGGCACCGCTGTTTGGGGCGATTCCGCCCCTTCTCTTTTCAAGCCCAATAAAGGAGAGCGCAACTATGGAGAGAAAATACGATTTTTCCGCCATTGAAGGCAAATGGCAAAAATCCTGGGAGGAACAGGGCCTCTATAATGTCCAGCCTGACCCGGAAAAAGAAAAATTCTACCTGCTGGAGATGTTCCCCTACCCCTCCGGCAAGCTGCACATGGGCCATGTGCGGAATTATTCCATCGGTGATGTGCTGGCCCGCTACTACAGCATGAAGGGCAAAAACGTCATGCACCCCATGGGTTGGGACAGCTTTGGCCTGCCCGCGGAAAACGCCGCCATCAAAAACGGCGTGGAGCCTGCCAAATGGACCCTGGCCAATATGGACAATATGCGGCAGCAGCTGAAAACTCTGGGCATCAGCTACGACTGGAACCGGGAAGAAGGCACCTGCCTGCCGGAATACTATAAATGGACCCAGTGGATCTTCACCCAGCTTTACAAAAAAGGCCTGGCCTATAAGAAAAAGGCCGCTGTAAACTGGTGCCCCTCCTGCGCCACCGTTCTCGCCAATGAGCAGGTGGTGGAGGGCAAATGCGAACGCTGCGGCGAAGTGGTGGAAAAGCGGGATCTGGAACAGTGGTTCTTCCGCATCACCGATTACGCGCAGCGCCTGCTGGATGATCTGGTCAAGCTGCCCGGCTGGCCGGATAAGGTCAAGACCATGCAGGAAAACTGGATCGGCCGCAGCGAAGGCGTACAGCTTACCTTCACCACCGAAGCAGGCGATGCAGCCCCCGTCTTTACCACCCGCGTGGATACGGTCTTTGGCGTCACCTACATGGTGCTGGCGCCGGAGCATCCTCTGGTTGCCAAGCTGACTGCCGGCACCGAATACGAGCAGCCGGTGAAGGACTTCGTGAAGAAGGTCAGCCAGCTGAGCTTCATCGACCGCACCAGCTCTGAGCTGGAAAAAGAGGGTATGTTCATCGGCGCTTACGCCATCAACCCGGTCACCGGGAAGAAGATCCCCATCTGGACCACCAACTATGTGCTTTATGAATACGGCACTGGCGCGGTCATGGGCGTTCCTGCTCACGATCAGCGTGACTTTGAATTCGCCAGCAAATACGGGCTGGAGATCCAGCGCGTCATCGCCCCGGAAGGCTGGGACGGCAGCGAGCTGACCGAAGCCTGGACGGAACACGCCGGCTATATGGTAAACAGCGGTGATTTCGACGGCCTCTCCATGCCGGAGGCTCTGGAAAAGATCGCCGATTTCGTGGAAGAAAAGGGCTGGGGCAAGCGCATCGTCAATTTCCGCCTGCGTGACTGGCTCATCTCCCGTCAGCGTTACTGGGGCGCGCCCATCCCCATCGTCTACTGCCCCAAATGCGGCGAACAGCTGGTTCCCGACGATCAGCTGCCTGTGCTGCTGCCCACGGATGTGGAATTCAAGCCCACCGGGGAAAGCCCGCTGAAGACCAGCCCCAGCTTTGCCCATGCCACCTGCCCCATCTGCGGCGGCCCTGCCACCCGGGAGATGGATACCATGGACACCTTCGTCTGCTCCAGCTGGTATTTCCTGCGTTACTGCGACGCCCACGACCCCAATGAGGCCTTCAACAAGAGCCTGGCGGATTACTGGATGCCCGTTGACCAGTATATCGGCGGCGTGGAGCATGCCATCCTGCACCTGATGTACGCCCGCTTCCTCACCAAGGTCCTGCACGATCTGGGTCTGGTGGAAGCAGACGAGCCCTTCACCAACCTGCTCACCCAGGGCATGGTGCTGAAGGACGGGGCAAAGATGAGCAAATCTCTGGGCAATGTGGTCAGCCCGGATACCATCATCGAGAAATACGGCGTGGATACCGCCCGCCTCTTCATCCTCTTTGCCGCCCCGCCGGAACGTGACCTGGAATGGAACGATGCCGCCGTGGAAGGCTGCTATCGCTTCCTGAACCGTGTCTGGCGTCTCTTCAGCCGGGCGCTGGAGGTTCCCGGAATTCGTGAGGCCGCTGCTGTGGATACTGCTGCCCTCTCCGGCGCGGATCGGGATATGCACCGCATGACCCATGTGACCGTGAAGCGCGTCACAGAGGACATCGCTGTCCGCTTCCAGTTCAACACCGCCATTTCCGCCATCATGGAGATGGTGAACGCCTTCACCGAATACCTGGACAAAGAGCAGGCCAACGCCGCCGTGGTGGCAGAGGCCGTGGAGAAGCTGGCGCCGCTGCTGGCCCCCTTCGTTCCCCACATCGCAGAGGAGATCTGGATGGAGCTGGGCCACGGGGAGAGCATCCACCTGGCACAGTGGCCGGACTATTCCGAAGCTGCCCTGGCCAAGGATTCCGTGGAGATCGTGCTGCAGATCAACGGCAAGATCAAGGCCCGTCTGGAAGTGCCTGCCCAGGCCAGCCAGGAAGAGCTGATCGCACTGGCAGAAAGCCAGCCCGGCTTTGCGGAATGGACCGCCGGAAAGACCCCGGTGAAGAAGATCGCCATCCCCGGCAAGCTGGTGAACATCGTCGTGAAATAGCTTTTGTGAAATAGCCTTTGCTTGTGATACAGAAAGCCCCCTGCGAGAGCAGGGGGCTTTTTTCTTCGAAAGGCCGAAACTGCAGGGAAAGCTTATGGAAGCATCCCCTGCCGAAATCATAAAGAACAGCCAAAGCAGGCCGCGGAAACGCAGCCTGCTTTTTTACAGCCTTTCCCCACCAAAGCAATTTGCCTTCCGCCGAAGAAATTTTCGTCTGCAGCAAAAAATGCCGTATAAATTGCGTATATGCTTCTTATCCGGCAAAAAGCCAGCGTATTTCTGAGATTTGTTGACAGGCGCAGAAAAGGTATAATATAATAAAATATATAAATATATGTATATTTTCTTAATATTTCCGGAAAACAACCTCGTTTTTTCGGGGGAGAAGCTTCTGGAACAGGCTTTTTCCACATAAGATCAGAAAGGCCGGGCGCTTTGCCCGTATGCTTTGTATTTTTCAGGAAGGGAGGGAGAAGAAGAGCCGTGTTTGCTTGGGAAGAAGAGATCCCCGGCCATGAATGGCCCAGCGAAGCAGTCTTCGCCGGGCCGGCTGTGGGGAAGCACAGAATCATGCAAAATAAGCTGCAAAATCAAGCAGAAAAACAGAACTTATCGCTGAAAATCAAAAAACTGCAGGCCGCAGCTGGGCTCTTCCCGGCTTCCCCTGCGAGAGAAAGGTGGGTTTCCATGAAAAAGATGAAAGCGTTCCGGTTTCTCCTTTTGATCCTCTCCCTGAGTGTCCTGTTCACAGCAGTCACCGGCGTTGCGCTGGCAGCAGAGCAAGCGCCCGCCGGCATCAGCAAGGTAAATCTCATCACCGGGCAGGAGCTGGAGATCCTCTACAGCCAGCCGGTGAAAAGCGCCGCCCAGGCGGAAGAGCTCTTTACCGTCTACGTGGACGGAAAGAAAGCGGATTTTGAGTTCCTTTCCTATTTTGACCAGGGAGAATATGCCGCCGCCCCGGTGATCAATATTCGCCTGAAAACACCCCTGGTCTCCGGCGCACATACCTATCACACCATCACGGATGAAACTGCCAAGCGTGTGGAGATCCAGGCAAAGGGCCAGGCGGCGAAGGTGGCTGCCGACTGGGTGCCTTACTACACATTTACGGATCAGCTGGTGGAAAACGGCACCAAGGGTGAGCGGGGCAACCGCGGCTCCCGCGGGCTGATGTGGGTCTGGGGCAATGAGAATTCCCGCTGCTCCGACGAATCCACCGCCCATGTGCCCACTGCGGTCCCCAACCGCCTGAACCCCACGGACCCGGAAAAGCATTATACCAATTTCCAGAGCAATTACCGCTCTGCCCAGTGGGTGGTCTCCACCTATGTGACCGCTGCCATTGACCGCACCGTGGGCCGCTCCGAGCAGCTGGTGAACGCTGCCAATACCCAGGGTATGCGCGTTGTGGTGGTGGGCAATGGCCAGAGCGTTTACACCGTCCCGGAATACCGCCAGCTCTATGTTTCCGGCGTGACCAAGGACTGGGACAGCCGCGTCACCATCTCCGGCAGCCGGGAGATCCCCATCATCGTCACCACCGCAGAGGATGTCTGCCGCGTGAAGGGCGAGAACAAGGAAGCCTTCTCCGACACCAGCTTCCTGATGCTGAAGGAATTCGCCAAGCTCTTCCTGGAGCTGGGCGTGAAGGATGGCTGGAGCAAATTCGTCCTGGGCATCTATGATGACCCGGATGCCTATAACTGCTACAAACGCCTGCAGGAAAATTATGCCAAATCCAAGGCTGCCAAGCTCTGGCCCGGCACCAATGTGCTGAACAGCCTGGAGGATTACTATGTTTACGGCACCCTGATCTACTTTGAGGGCCTGCCCGAAGCTGCCACCTGGCAGAAGGAAGCCTTCCCCATCAATACCCGCCGGGAGCTGCTGGAATATGACCTGGCGCTCTATGAATCCATGGTGGAAGTCTACGGCGAATGGGAATACTTCGTGGGCGGCGGCACCGGCAGCTCCGATATCTCCCGCCGCTGGGGCGCCCCCTGGTATAAGCACAATCAGGTGGATAACTACACCGTGGTAAACGGCAAAGTCCAGCCCTATGCTCCGCTGAAAGTGGAGGAAGTGAACCTGATCTCCCCCAGCCAGGTGGAGGTGGTCTTTAACCGGGAGATCAAAGACCTGGATGAGCTGCGTACCCTGCAGAACTGGTCCCTGAAATGGACTCCGGCTGAGGACAACCAGATCCAGATCGGCGAAAACACCTATACCTTCAAGGCCGGAACCACCTATACCTTTGATGCAGAGTCCTCCCCGGCTCTGGTCATGGAATATTATATGTGGAAGACCCTGACCCTGAAGGTCACCGGCAACAAGTTCAACACCGGCTACATGGGCAGCGAGATCGGCGGCTTCACGGAGGCCGAGATCGAAAAGGCCTTTAACAGCAGCCTCAGCGTGGAAGAGGGCTACAAGCCCTGGTTCACGGAGGATGCCTATTACCGTGATCTGAACCCCATCGGCACCCCCTTCATGGGCGACCTGGGCGACATCAGCGGCTGGCAGGCGGATATTGAGAGCGAGCGTACTTTCTACGCTGTCAGCCCCAAGGTCTATGATGCACAGACCCCGGAATTCATCAAGGAACAGAAGCTGGTGAAGGCAAAGCCCATCCCCAGAGAGCATTTCTACGGCATGCCCAGCGCACTGGAAAAAGGCGAATACATCCGCTTTGATGCAGCAAAGGGCGGCTATGTGGCCTATGACAAGAAGAACCAGCCGGTAAACGGCGGCGCGGTCCGCATCCCCGTGGCGGTGAACGGCAGCCTGAAGCTGGAATTCAAGGGCAGCCCCGCTGTGAAGGACTGGGCCGGAAACGCCCTGCCCGCAAAAGTCTATGACGTGCAGCTGAAGCCCTGGAACACCCAGATCATGCGCAGCGAAAAGACCGGCGTTTATGTTTACGCGGACGCGGAAACCCAGAAGAACTCCCTGCTGGTGGGCTGCGATTACTGGGATTACATGTTCTCCGGCGGCCAGGATCATCTGGGCCAGCGCATCGCCGACGGCTTCAACTTCTTCTTCTATCATAAGAATGTGAAGACCGGTGAACACGGCTCCGCAGGTCTGGATATTCTGGGCTATCACAACCATATGTATATGGCTCCCAACCGCCGCAGCCTCTACAACGCAGGCCCCACCGTCCTCTATGCGGAGGGTCTGGGCTACGGCATCTGCTCCAGCATGGAATACTCCCTGCTGCGGGATTACCCCTATACCCGCTACGACCATGAATCCATCATGCACCATGAAGGCGTGCATTCCGTGGAATTCCCCGGCATGCTCTACTTCACGGACCTGAACTTCGAAGGCCACCAGATCTGGAAGCAGGTCAAGACCGATCTCTGGATGGACAGCAACACCTATGCCGGCGGCTCCATGGCGGAATGGCTGGCCACTGTCTCGACCTATTGGTTCGGCACCATGCGTGAATCCGTGGATGGCTCCATCACCGGCGTCTGGACCCCCTTCAGCACCCGCGAAGAGCTCTATGCCTATGACCCGCTGACCTATCAGTTCATGAAGAAGATCTATTACAACGGCGAGACCTACCTGGATCCCAACAAGGTTCCCGGCGGCAGCAGCGCTGTTCCCGGCTGGGATGAAAAGGGCAATTCCATCAATGATGACATCATCAAATGGGGTCTCTCCTTCCCCGGCACCATGAACGAGGATCGTGCGGATTGGGGCATCACCAATCAGTTCCACTGGACCTCCTGGGGCGCGCCCAACCAGTGGGACATCAACACCAGCTTTGCCTCTGGCAGCGGCATCCGCTACGGTTCCGGCAAGACCCACCCGGATTACCCGGAACGCGCTGCCTACAGCATCAACTACAACCCCTATCTGAAGACCTATCATTACCTGAACGATGACGGCAGCACCAATGCCACCCGCACCAACAACGTGCTGCGCATCGGTGAAGTGAAGAAGGACTTCCCGGCGGTGAAGATCAATGATTACAACTGGCTGAAGCTGCGGGATTTCGCCATGCTGCTGAAGGGCGGCGCAAAGCAGTTCTCCATCAGCTATGACGAAGCCACCCGCGTCATTGACATCCGCAGCAAGCAGGGCTATCAGCCCATCGGCGATGAGATGCTGAATTCCCTCTCCGCCATCGAAAAGGCTGTGATCTCTTCCCAGAGCATCCGCGTGGATGGAAAGACCGTGGATCTGCGGGCCTATAACATCAAGGGCTACAATTACTTCCGCCTGCGTGACCTGGCCACGGTGCTGGATTTCGCCGTGCTCTATGACGAAGCCACCGCAGAGATCCAGCTGGATTTCAGCAAGCCCTATATGGAATAAGCGTCCGCAGCCCCTGCCGGAAGCGGATATTTGCACTGAGCGATCAAAACAAGCCCCTGCTTATGCAGGGGCTTGTTTATAACACGGATTCCGCTTTGAAAAACAAAAAATCGCCCCTTCTTTGAAAAGAAGGGGCCCAAGAAACTTTTCATGTGTGCCTGCAGCTTCTGATCAAGGCAGCAGACCGGAAGGAAGTGCTTTCTTGGCAAACTTTCCTTCCTCTGCTATACTATAGCTGTCAGGAAGGCGGAAAGTTGCTCCCCCCGAAAAGGGGGTGATCCCGATGACGGTTCTGGAAGTGCTTGCACTACTTAATCTTCTAGCGGTGGTCATCTTTGAAACGCTGCAAATCAGCCGGAAAAAGAAGTAACCGCCCCGTATAAACGGAACGGCTCCCCAGAACACGGATTGGAAAGAGACTGGGAGCAGCCGCCCGGTGACGCGGGCAGCCGCCTTCTTGATTCCATTATAGCACCCCGGAAAGAGGAGCGTCAAGCGAAAGAGGGGGGCGGAACTCTAAAATTCACAGAAAACTTGCGAAACAAAACAGGGTTTTTCCCTTTTTCTGCCGAAATGTATTGTTTATGGCCTCCGTTTCAGCTCTGCTTCCTTCGGCGGCCTGCGGAAGTCTTTCGCCTTTCGGAAATGCGGCTTTGCAGCGGCGCAGCAGCTCCCTGCAGCTCCGCAGCACTATATGATTTAGGAGGATATGAGATGAAACGGACTATTTTTTCTGTAATGCTGGCACTGCTTCTGAGCCTCTGCCTTTGCGGCCTGGCTCTGGCTGCCGAACCCATGCTGATCAATGAACCTGTGGTGACCAGTGAGCCCGGGGATGCTGCCGAAGCAGGCGATGCTGCCGAAACAGGCGATGCTGCCGAAACAGGCGATGCTGCCGAAACCGATGCGACTGTTGAAGACCTCCCGCTGGAATATGTGACGGACGACGCCTTCATCCTCACCGATGATGCCTTATATGACTTGAACAAGCGGGCCCGGAAAGCGACCGTGAACCTGGATTACGGCATTTATATCATCACGGTGACGAATTATACTCACCTGGAGCTGGAAGCCGGTGAAATGGAAGATCTGACCGAATGCGCCGCTGCCATTTATGAGGAATACGACCTGGGCTATGGCGAAGAGAAAAATGGTCTGCTGCTGATGATTTCTGTGGATACCCAGGAATATGCACTGGTGGATCACGGCAATATCACTTTCTCCGACCAGAACAAGAGCCTGCTGGCAGATACCTTCATCCCCGCTTTCTCTGCAGAGAGCTGGTACGATGGCTTCCGCGCCTATCTGGAAGGCGTCAGCCAGGTTGTTCCCGCTGCCCGGGAGGGCATTGATCTGGATGAGGTAGAGCTGCATCCGGATGGGGAAGTGATCGAAGAAGAAGGCACTGCTGAGGAAGAGGAAGAAGCAACTGCCACGGAGAATTGGCTGCTCTATGCCGGTATCGGCGTGGCTGTGCTGCTGGTAATCCTGGTTGTTTTGCTGGTTCTGCGGAACAAAAAGAAACAGGCTGCCAAAGCCCCTGCGAAAAAAGCAAAGAAATAGCCCAGAAAGGCCTTCTTCGGAAGCGCGCTTCTGAGAAAGCTGCATTACCATAAAAAGAAATCCCGATCTCTGTGAAAGAGATCGGGATTTTTGCATCTGTTTTTGCTTCGGGGCTTTGCTGTCTTTCAGGGAAGGACGGGCTGCTGCCGAAGCAGGAAGCCTTTCACGGCCTGCCCGGGCTTTCGCCCTGCCCTTTGTAAAGCCTGCGCTAAAAAGCCGCTCCTTCGGGGCGGGAGCCTGTTCTTCCCGGCAAGGGCGATTTATCCGGCTGAGCAGCTGCAAGGCCTCTGCCTTGTCTGCTATTCGGCTGCTTCCTCTCTTGCTGGGAACTTTTGCCTTGCAACTGACTTAAAGATCGGCCAGCTGTGAGCCCCGATAGACCTGCCCCGGCTGGGGCTCCAGCCCAATGCTCTGGTAATACTGGCTGAGGCTGAGGAACTGCCAGCCCTGCTCCAGCAGGATGTCCACCGCTTCCAGCACCCCCGTCAGGGTGGATTCGTATTGATCGTGGCAGATCACCACCGCGCCGTCAAAGGCGTTTTGCAGGATGTTTTCCCGCACCTGCTCTGCGTCCCGGTTCTCCCAATCCCGGGGGTCCAGGGTCCAGAGCATCAGCGGCACCGGGATCTTTTCCGCAGTGGTTTTGTCAATGGCGCCATAGGGCGGCCGCACATAGGGCGGCTCATGGCCGGTGATCTCCCGGATGACGCGGGCAGTCTCCTCCAGCTGATAGGCCAGCTCCTCCTCGCTGAGCAGGGTTAGCTTGCTCTGATGGTCGTAGCCATGGGAGCAGACATCGTGGCCGCCTGCGTATTGCAGCTCGATCACCTCCCGGTTCCGTTCCGCGTTGATCCCCAGCACAAAGAAGCTGGCCTTCACCCCCCGGGCGTTCAGCTCCTCCACCAGCAGGGGGCTGAGCGTGGCGTTTGGCCCATCATCGAAGGTCAGCACCATGGTGGGCTTTTCCGGGTCATAGGGGAAATCAAAGGGGGATTCTTCCGGCTCCGGCGGCAAAACCGTCACCTCCGGCATTTGGAAGTCCTCCTCCGCAGGGGGAAGCCCTTCCTCCGCAGGGGGGAGCTTCTCCTTCTCCGCAGGTGGGAGCCGTACTTCCCCCTGGAAGAGGGCAGGTATATCTGGAAGGGAATCGGGTATGGCGCAGCCGCTGAAAAGCAGCAGGGCGATGCAGAGGAGGGTTAGCAGGGCTGGGATTCGTTTCATGGCGTTTCTCTCTATGTATATTCTGTGTGTTGCCGGGGATGGGGCGCGTCTGAGCTGAGAAGTTAGAGGTATGGGCGAAGAATTGTGATGGCTGATTGAAGGGAAGGCCTTTGATCTTTATGTGAAGAGGAAGATTTCTCACCATGGCGAGCCGATGAGGTTCTTTTGCTTCTTTTCTTTCAAGGAAAGAGGGATTTAAAGCGTCTAAAGTCGCCCCTTTTTTTAGACAAAGGGGCCCCAAAAACACTTATCTTTGGGCCGATGGGGGAAGAACGGCCCAAAATTTAAAAGCTTCTTGCTTCTCCCAAGTTCGGCGCGCTCCCCGCGCACCGAACTTTTCCAAAGAAGAAGGGGTTTACAGGCTTTTAACCCGATATTTTCAGGAAAGGAGGGACTGCCCATCAGCGGAGCATAAGCGCCGCAGCCATGGCACCGCGCTGCTCCCCATGAATGCGGTGGGAGAAGAAGATCTCCGGGTGGGAGATGGTGCAGAGGCCGGCGATGGCGATGTTTTCCTCCGGGATGCCAGCTCTTCGCAGCAGCAGGAAATTCGCCTGCCAGAGATCAGCCAGGAATTTCCCCGGCTCGGCTGGGTCGGGCCGCAGGGTGGAGCTGTCCACCTTGCGGAAATGCTCTGCGGTGGCGGCATCCACCTGGTAACGCTCAGGCCCGGCAGAGGGGCCGATGGCGACGAAGATCTGCCGGGGGTCTGCCCCCAGGCTTTGCAGGCGGCGCACCGTGGTTCCGGCCATATCCGCCACTGTCCCCCGCCAGCCTGCGTGGGAAGCTGCGGCGATCTGCCGATCCGCCGCATAAAAGAGCAGGGGCGTGCAATCCGCATAAAAGGTGATCAGCGGCAGCTCCTTCTCCCGGGTGAGCAGGCCATCGATATTCTGATAGCTGCGGGGCCGCTCCAGCCCCTGCCCCCGGTGGGAGCCATCCACCTCCAGCAGATTGGTGGTATGGGTCTGCTGGGAAAAGACCATCCCTTCCATGGGGATCTCCAAAGCCCGGCAGAAGCGGCGGTAATTTTCCCGCAGGGCCGAGGGCTCATCCCCCCGGCTGAGACCCAGATTCAGGCTGGAAAGGCAGCCGCTGCTGACACCGCCCAGGCGGCTGGAAAAGCCCGCCAGGAAATGCTCCCGAAAGGGCTCGAAGATAGGGAAGCTATACCAGAGCAGCCCCTCCGGGCTGAGATGGGCCCGAATCTGCTCCGTTTGGGGGAAAGACTGGAAAGAGCTGCACATAATACCTCCTGAGCTGTGCTTTTACAGTATAATCCGCGGGAGGAAAGTCTATGCCGGGAAAACTGCGCCGAATGCACAAAAGCAGAGCCGAAGAGATCGACTCTGCTTTGGAACGGCTTATTTCTGCGCTGCCAGGGCCTGCCGGGAAAGGCGCTGAAATTCCCGCCAGTATTGGATGAGGGAAAAGAGCATCAGCAGGGAGATGAGGATGGAAATGATGGCAATGCCAATCTCCCCCAGCTTTTCCGAAAAAAGCATTACAATGGCCACCCCCAGGTAGAAGGCCGTGGTAGAGACCTTCCCCCACCATTTGGCGGAGATGACCTTTGCCCCGTTTTTCATCATACGCAGGCCCAGCAAAAGCATGAGCAATTCCTTTACCACCAGGATCACCACCAGGGGGATAACGGAGGTAAAGCTGTAGCAGAGAATGATGGCCACGGCGATCTGGGTCAGCTTATCCGCGAAGGGATCCAAAAGCTTGCCCAGCTCCGTGATTTGGTTGAAGCGCCGGGCGATAAAGCCATCCACACCATCGCTGATCCCGGAGAGGATGATCAGGCTCACGGCCAGCGTCGCCCTGCCATTGGCGTAAGCCCAGAGGATAAAGGGGATCATCAAAAGGCGAAACAGGGAGATCAGATTGGGGATGGAAAAGTTTTTCTTTGGCGCAAAGGGACTGAAATCGATTTTGTTCTGGCTCATTGCTACCTCGATCAGCAAAGTGCTGCTTTAATAAGTAAAATGCCGCTATAGCAGGCAGGCTCGGACTTGGCAGCAGGGGCTTCCGCCCCGGATATTTCTGCCGCTGCAAAAAAACAGTCTTAAAAAGTTTATATTCTCCAGAAAAAACAGTTTTCCTTTTTTGTATCGGCTTCTTTCGCAAGCTTTTTCTGATTGTGGAAAAGGGGCGGCTGCATCCGGGCTGCGGCTCAGCCCATGGCTTCCAGCTCCTCCATTTTTTCCAGCAGCTCATTTTCCAGCTGCTCCTGCTGCTGTGCCAGCTCCATCAGACGCTGATAATCCGCAGCCAGAGCCGGGTCGTTCAGCTGCGTGCTGCAGGTCTCCAGCTCTGTTTCCAGCCGGGCGATGTCTGCTTCCAGCTTTTCCCGGCGCTTCTGCTCCTTGCGGGCAGCGGCCTGCTCCTCCTTGCGGCGGCGGTAATCCTCGCCGCCCCTGGCAGGGGCTGCCTTCGGGGTGGCTTCCCCGCTGCGGGGGGCTTCCGCCGTGGCCTGCTCTGCTCTGGCCTGCCGCTCCAGGTAATCGTCGTAATTCCCCAGAGTCTCCTGCAGGCCGTTTTCCGTCATGAAATAGACCCGGTCCGCCAGCTTATTGATGAGATAGCGGTCATGGGAGACCGCCAGAATGGTGCCCGGGTATTCCAGCAGAGCCTGCTCCACCGCCTCCATGCTGGCAATATCCAGATGGTTGGTGGGCTCGTCCAGCAGCAGGAAATTGGCGGGGGCCAGCAGCAGCTCCATCAGGGTCAGGCGGGCCTTTTCCCCGCCGGAGAGGCTGCCCAGGCTTTTTTCCACTGCTTCCCCGGAAAAGAGGAAGCTGCCCAGCATGGTGCGGATCTCCGTCTGGGTGAGGCGGGGGTAGCGGTTTGTGAAATATTCCAGGATGCTGCCGGGGCCGGTCATATGGTCGTGGAGCTGGTCATAATAGGCGGTGTGGATGTTCACGCCCAGCCGCAGCATGCCCCGATCCGGGGAGAGGCGTCCGGCGATCATCTTCATCAGGGTGGACTTGCCGCAGCCGTTTGCGCCCAGCAGAAAGACCCGCTCCCCCTTGGAGAGGCGCAGATCCGCGCCCTGGAAGATGCGGCGGCCATCGAAGCTTTTCTCGATCTGATTCAGCTCCAGCACATCGTTGCCGCCGGGGGGCGGCACATTGAAGCGAAAGCGCAGAGTGCGCTCCTTGTTTTCCGGAACCACCAGCTCTGCCTGAAGCCGCTCCAGCTGCTTCTGCTTGCTGGCGATGGTCACATAGTTTCGTTCCTGATTAAAGCGGCGCTGCTGCTCGATGATGCCCTGAATGCGTTTGATCTCCCGGCTCTGGTTCTCATAGCGGCGGCGGATGCTTTCCTCATCCGTATCCCGCTGGGCCAGGTGGGCGGAGTAATTCCCCTTGTAGCAGTGCAGCCGCTGGTGGTGCATATCCCAGGTCTCTGTGGTGACCCGGTCGAGGAAATAGCGGTCGTGGGAGATGAGGATGAAGCCCCCTTTATAGGAAGAAAGGAAGTTCTCCAGCCATTCCACGCCCTGAATATCCAGGTGGTTGGTGGGCTCGTCCAGCAGCAGCAGATTGGCATCGGTCAGCAGCACCTTTGCCAGAGCAGCCCGGGAACGCTGGCCGCCGCTCAGTGCGGAGATGGGCAGCAGCAGGTCAGCTTCGGAGAAGCCCAGACCCAGCAGGGTGGAGCGGAGCCGGGCCTTATAGGTATAGCCGCCCTGATCCCCGTAGCGCTCCTGCAGGCGATGCTGCTCCTCCAGCATGGCCCGGGGTGGGTCAGCGGAATGCTCCAGACGGGCGTTCAGCTCCTCCAGCTGGCGTTCCAATGCCTGCAGGGGGGCAAAGATGCGCATCACAGCGGATTGCAGGCTTTCATCCTCTTCCGCAGCAAGGAACTGCTCCATATAGGCCATGCGGGCATCCCGGGAAAGGGCGATGCTGCCGGAATCCGGCTTCAGCTCCCCGGAGAGAATGCGAAAAAGAGAGGTCTTCCCGCAGCCGTTCGCCCCCACCAGACCGATGTGGGCGCCGTTTTCTACCCCAAAAGAGGCGTGGGAAAAAACCTCCCGCGTGTGGAAGGACAAAGACAGATCATGTGCGGTGAGCAGCTGCATAGGCGCTTATTCTCCCTTGGGTGAATTGAAAAAGGAGGAAAAATCCCCATCGATGGAGGCCTTGTGGAAGGATTGCTCCTGTTCCCGGGCCTGGGCAGCCTGCTTTGCCGCCAGACGCTGGGCTCTTCTTCTGGCCAGATACTGATGCTTTGCGTGGAGATACCAGCAGCCCAGACCGTAAAGGGCCAGAGAAAGCCCCAGGCCGATCAGGGAGATTTTGGTATAAGCAGCATAGGCCGTGTCATTGAAGACAATGCCCATGGAGGATTCCAGGAAGCCGAACATATCGTTGATGCACTGCAGCTGGCTGATGATGAGCATGATCAGAAAGATCAGAGGCATCACCAGACCCCAGCCCCGCCCGGGACGGAGGGAGAGGAACCATTGCATCAGCATGAAGAGGGCAATGATGGCCACAAGAGCCAGATTCGCGTAGAATTGCATGGACTTGCTCCTTTCGGAAGCCCGAAATCCGGGCCGGATTCATAAAAGCAGCTGTTCATTTGACGCAGGCAGGCCGCAAAAAAGTTCCTGCCGCTCATAATATTACATTCTGCATTATACCAGAATACAGCGGGAAAATAAAGGACAAAATCGGGAGTGGATGATAAAGCAGGTAATAGGTAATAGCGAATGGGGAGAAAGTTTGGTGGCGTTTCGTACCGAAACGCATGGGGAAAGGGCAGTTGACAGTTGCGGCAGCGTTTCGGAAAATCCGAAACGCATTGCAGGCTGAACTGCCTCGCAATGACACAAACGCAGCTTACAGGCAATCTCCCTTTTCAAGCTCTCAGTCAGCCTGACGGCTGCCACCTCCCTTTACACAAGGGAGGCTTTTTGCCTGCTCCCCTTTTAAAAATTAAAGTTCTTTTGTTTCTTTTCTTTCAAGAAAAGAAAGGTTTACCTGCGTTTTTCCTGCGAAAGCCCCCAACTTCCTGAAAGAAAGCTGGTCAAAAACTTCAACGCCGGGCTTGCTTCCCTGCTTTCTATGCGTGTCAAAGGCAAAGTCTTTGATCGGCCACCACAGCTCATAACTTTAAGCTCATAACTCATAACTGTATCCTGCGGCAGCAGGAAACCAGGGAACAGGATTCCCCCGGCTTTCGTCATATCAACATACACCCGCCCGCATATACTTTAGTAAAGCTATATTCGGGCTGGGTGGTGGGGGAAATGATGATAAAGCGGAGCGGCGGCAGGCAGAAAAAGCGGCGGCGCAGCATACGATTGCTGCTGCTTTTGTGTCTGGCCGCCGCTTTGCTTGTCTGCGTGGAGCTGCTGCTGGCACCCATCATTGCCGCTGCGGCGGCTCAGCATTCCCGCAGCCTGGCCATGAACGCCATGACAGAGGCCATCCAGGCGCAGAGCAGCGCTGCCCGGACTTCGGATTACCGGAATCTGGTGCAGGTGGAAACGGATGATCAGGGGCGGGTCACGCTGCTGGTCACAGATACCCAGCGGCTGAATCAGCTGGTTTCCGCCGTCTCCCTGGATGCAGCAGAGCGGCTGGAGCAGCTTTCCCGGCAGCAGCTGCAGCTGCCTTTGGGCTCTGTGCTGGGCAGTGTTTTGCTTTCCGGCTCCGGGCCGCCGGTGGCCTTTCGCTTCTCCGCCCTGGGCGCACCTCAGGCAGAGCTGCGGGACAGCTTCACCGCAGCCGGTGTGAACCAGACCCGGCACAGCATCTATCTGGAGCTTTCCTGCGGGATTCGGGTGATCGCCCCCTTTTCCCGGCAGGAGCTGCTCGTTTCCACCACCATGCTGCTGGCGGAG
This sequence comes from Bacillota bacterium, assembly GCA_017440145.1. Taxonomy (GTDB): domain Bacteria; phylum Bacillota; class Dehalobacteriia; order UBA4068; family UBA4068; genus RGIG3155. Next base: position 6,378 of record JAFSHU010000063.1, on the reverse strand, counting down.
GGGATCATCGTGGGCTATGTGCCGGATACCTATCTTTCCATCGATCAGGGGCAGGGGCTGGGAAAATAAAGCACCGACCCAGGGCAAAGGGCCGGTGCTGCAGATCGTAAAAACGCCGGTAAGCTTGAAAAATCTGGTCAAAAACTTTACCGCTGGCCCCTTGCTTCTATCCGGGCGACAGGCCAAAAGCCAAAGTTTCTTGCGTTCCTTCTTTTCAAAGAAGGGACGGTTTTCAAGTTCCTAAAATCCCCACTTTTTTGAAAAAAGTGGGACAAAAAACTTTACCGCTGGGCCTTGCTTCTGTTCCGGGCAGCAGGCAAAAAAACAAGTGTTTTTGCTGCCGCTTTTTCTAAAAAAGCGGCGGTTTTCAAATTTCTAAACCCCTGTTTTCGACAAGCGGAAAGCAGTCCATGCTCGCCGGGGCTCAATAGCCGCTCTGATGGAGCAGCTCTCCCTTTGCATCATAGATCTGCTCACCGGGATAGATCCCCTCAAAGCTGGCGTTTTCCTGCTGATACCAATCATGGACGATATATTTGTGCAGGTAGCCCATGGCATCCTCGGCCAGCACGGAAAGGATCAGCCGATCTCCCTCGGAGACGGAGAAGCTTTCGCTGAAGGGCAGCCAGCAGACGGCATCCACTTTGTCCTGCACCTGCGCTGTAATGTCCCGGCTCCAGATCTCCTCCCCGTTTTTCTCTGCCAGGAGATGAAACTGCACAAAGGGCACATCGGCAGCGGAAAGATGCTGGGTGATGATGAATTCCGTATCAAAGTGCAGCTCACCATCCTGAAATTCGCAGCGCCCGCTGGTATCCTCCGCATACAGGGAGGGCAAATACTGCCCCCAATAGGGGAAGACCCCGGCGCCCTGCAGATACTCCGTTTCTGTGCCTTCTGCTGTCTCAATGCAGAGCAGAGGAGCGCTTTCCTCCTCCCGGAAAAGGGGCATCAAAAGCTCTGCCCGGAATTCTGCGCCATTGCGGTGGCATTCCACGCTTTCTCCCTCATAAAGCAGGGTACATTTCATCTCTTCGCTCAGCTTTTTCGGAACCAGCGAAATAGACAGGGCCACCCGGTGGGTTTCCGGGTCCAATTCTCCGGCCTCACAGCTAAATCCGTTCAGGAGGCTGGCCTCTGCCTGGAGCTGCGCTTCCACATTGTCGTAGATCGACTGGATCTCCGATTGCAGGCTGATGTGGCTGTGCTGCTGCTCATTGCGGAGAGAGTGGAGCTGCTCGTTCAGGTCATTCAGCTGTGCATAGCAGAGGGAGAGGGCGATGCCCAGCACCAGCACCAGCAGATAGAGAAAATTTCTGTGCTTCTTTTCCATTTTGTTTCCTCCCTGAGGATGAGATTCTGTGTAAAAAGCCTGTTGAAAGCAGGCAATGAAGCTCGGCGCCTTCCCCGGACACTGAGCTTCTTTCGAAGAAGGGGCGGCTCACAAGCTTCTGAAGCCCCCACTTTTTTGAAAAAAGTGGATCAAAAAACTTTACCGCTGGCCCCTTGCTTCTGTTCCGGGCAGCAGGCCAAAAAACAAGTGTTTTGCTGCCGCCTTTTTCTAAAAAAGCGGCGGTTTTCCCACAACGGTTCTCCAAAGCCCCATCAGCGGGGCAGGCTGAATTCCTGCGGCCCCATGGCGTAGGCCGCCACCTCATAGGGGTCATAGAAGAAGAGCAGCTGCCCGGCATTCGCGCACCATTTGTCCTCGGCAAAGCCCTCCTGCAGCAGCAGCGCCAGATTGGGATAATAATTTTCCAGCTCGCCCTCTGCCTCCAGCTGAGCCTCGATCTCCGGGAAGCAGACCTCCGGCGAGGCCCCCAGCAGGGCGGAAAGGGAGAGCGCATTGCCGCCAAGGTCAAAATTATAGCCACGGAAGGAGAGCAGCGGGTGGGCTGCACCGCTGATATCATCATATCGCTCTGCCCGCAGGCTGATAAAATCCGGCCCCGCATAAAAAAGCTGCAGCTCCATCTGGTGGCTGGCCGAATAACCCGGGTCTGCCTGACGCTGCGCCTCATCCTCTGCCCGGCAGGCCGCCAGATACTCCCCGGAAAGGGCTTCCAGCGCCCGGCTGATCTCCCGGCAAAGCACCAGAGAGGCAGGATCCTGCTCCGGACTGTATTCCGGCTGAGCGGCGGCCAGCTGCGCGTAAAAATCCTCCGGCAGGTGCACGCGGATGCTGGAATATTCCTGCCCGGCCTCATCCTGCAGCAGAAGCTCATCCCCGGAGAAAAGCGCAGGCAGAGCCTCTTCCCCGGGCTGATCTGCTGGCGCCGTCTCCCGGCAGGCCGGAAGCAGCAGCATCGCCGGCAACAGCAAAAGCAGCAGGGAAGTCTTTTTCAAAAATTTTCTCATGGAAAAATCCTCCTCTTTTCTGAAGATTAGAGCCGCGCTTTCTGCGCATACTATGCCCCGGGAGGTGATTCTGATGACGCAGAAAATCAAATGCACCGTGGACCAGTGCGTATACAACGCCATGGACCGCTGCGAAGCCAGCAGCATCGAAGTATGCTCCTGCGGCTGCCAGGATGTGAAACGCTCCGCTGAGACCGAATGCAAGACCTTCCGCGACCGGAACGATCAGCCTTCGATCTGAAAGGACAGCGAATCCAAGCGCAGCTTCTGGCTGCATGAGACTGGCCTGGATTAAACCGGGGAAAGCCATCCCTCCACAGCATGGGCTGCGGGTGGATGGCTACATATTTTTTGTCTTGTAATTTTCAACAGAAAAATGCTTTCTCCTGCCCGCATCTCCGGCAAGCGCTTCTCCTGCATGAAGAAGCAGCCCGACGCTTTCCTGGGCAGGTTTTTTCTCCGCTTTTTCCACAGGGTGCCGGAAAGCCCTCTCCCCTGCGCTTTCCGAAGGAATTCCTTCTCCTGCCGGGCAAACAGCCTGCCAGGCAGCCCTCGGGCTTTCAGTCCCCGGCCTCGCCCGGCCGCAAAGAAGCAGCCCGGCAAAACCGGGCTGCTTCTGAGAAAGCTTACTCGTTCAGCCTGGGAGGACAGGCTGCTGTTTTCTGTGCTTAGAGCTTCAGGCTCTTGCGGGCTTCCGTGTGCATCATGCGGTTGACGATGGCCGCCACCTCGCTGCGCTTGATGCTGCTTTCCGGGGCAAAGGTACCGGCTGCATCATTGCCGCTGAGGATGCCTGCGCGATAGAGCTTATAAATCTCTGCGCCGTAGAGATCGGCTTCCTTCACATCCGGGAGCTTGCCATCGGCGATCTCGTTGATGGCAGCATAATTGGCTGCGGGCAGAGCTGCCGCAAAGATGGCGGCGAATTCCCGGCGGGTGGCTGCCCGGTTATAATCCGAGAACTGGCCCTCTTTGATGATGCCATTGGCAATGGCGTAATCCACATAGGAGCTGTACCACATGGGGCTGCCGTTGGCCAGGAGGATCTTCGTACCGGTGCTGCTCTGGTGCATCACCGCTGCCAGCTTGATGGCCTGCGCCAGGCTGAGCTGACCGTTGGGGGCGAAGCTGGTGGCCGTCATGCCATCGATCAGCCCATCCTTCCAGGCCTGCAGCACATCGGCATAGAACCAATCCGCAGTGTTCACATCCAGGAAGGGCAGCTCGCGGGCGGGGGTATCGGCTTCTTCCTGCTCCGTCTTGCCGGAGGCGATGGCGCCTGTGCCGCCATTGCTGCGTTCACGCCAGGTGGCGTACAGATCCAGATCCTCCAGGGAGACCAGGCTTTCCTCGGTGATCATCTCACCGCTGCCATCCTTCTCGGTGTTCCAGCCCAGGAATTTGTAGCCACGGTGGAAGGGCTGGCCGGGCAGCTGACCGTAGGGCTGGCCGCTCAAGGCCTGAACGCTTACATATTCATCACTGCCGTTGTTGCTGTAGAATTTCAGCTCCACTTCCTGGGAGATCACGAAGCGGACGAAGCCGCGGACGCGGGCGGAATCAGAGGTGCCCTCGCCGTTTCTGCCCTGCAGAGGCTGGCCTGCTTCATAGGTGAAGCCGTAGCGGTCGCTTTCCGTATTCAGATAGAATTTGGGGCCGGTGGGCAGGTCGGCTTCCGCCCAGTAAGCGCCGGGGGCAACAGGGGCTTCCGCCAGCAGCTCGCCGACGCGGTGACCGTTGTCCGTGTAATAGCGGATGGTGAAGGTATCCGCTTCCGTGGTGTTGGTCTGCAGCTCGTGGCCATAGGAATAGGCCTTGAAGCTTTCGGGAACATCCCAGTTCAGGACGGTTTCGCCATCGGTGATGTAAAGCTTGGTGGCTGCATCGCTGACGATGACCGGGCGGGGCAGATTCAGCACGCCGCGGCCGTACATTTCATGGCTGTAGCAGCTTTCGATCAGGCGTTCCATGGTCTCTTCGAAGCTGGCGTTCTGCTCGGGGCCTTCCATCCAGCGATAGGTATCCAGCAGATCCTCGTCCCGGTTGGAGCGGACGTGGGCAAACTGGGTGACCAGGCTTTCCACCAGGCGGCTGTAGTCCTCATCCGCGATGGTGGAAAGATGGACGGAGCGGTTGCTTTCCGGATGCCGCCAGTTGTGGTTTGCCTGAACCTCATCCTCATTCAGCAGAACCACGGTGGCGCCCCACTGGGCCCAGGTCTTCATATTGGTATCCCGCCGCCAAACCTCCTGGAAGAGGATGACATCCATGGGGCTGTCCGTTCTGTAGGTGCCGATGCTGCCATCTTCATTCAGCTGGAAGCCGTAATAGGTATCCTTCTGCTCGCCGTTCTCCTTGGTAATGCCGGAGCTGGCGGACATGGAATTTTCGATGAAGAAGCAGAAGCGCTCGGCCACACGTTTCACCGGGTCGGTATCCAGGAATTTGGTGATGAAGGCCTGCGCTGCGGCCTCGAATTCATCCTGCTCGGCCTCAGTGAAGCCTTCGCCCAGGATGGTGATGCCGCGGAAATCATTGCTGACCAATTCGTGAGAATAGACGCCGCCGTTCACCGGGTAATGGTTGGCGCTGTGATAGGGGGTCTCGATCTCGAAGGGGAATTCGTTGGTCACATTGTAATCCGCAAGGGCTGCGGGGGCAGAGGATTTGGCCTTGCTGTGGATGGCCAGGATATACTGACCCACAGCAGAGGGGCCGTCCACCGGCTGATCGGGGTAGGTGCCGGTTTCGCCCAGCTGGGTGCCTGCGCTGCCGTCAAAATTGCGGACGTGCCAGCTATACGTGATCTCAAACTGGCTCTGGCTGCTGCCGCCCACGCGGCTGACATCGATGCCCAGCTCCGGCAGGGTGACAGGGGTATTTTCGATCCAGGCACGGCTCAGGGTATCCATCTTGTCTTCGGAATTCCAGGGCTCGGCGTATTTGCCCACCTTGGTGATGATGGTCTGGGGATTCACCTCGAAGGTATTTTCCAGGCTGCGGAGCTCCAGATCATATTTCGTGCCCAGATAGCTGCCGCTGAAGCTGGCTTCCACCCGGTAGGTACCGGCTTTCAGATCCAGGGGGGTATCCACGGGAACATTGCTGTAGAGGGCTTTCCCGAACTTATCATAGACCGTCATTTTCAGGGAGCCGCTGAGACCGTTCACCGACTCAGTGCCCACCTGCTCGCCGTAGGTGCGGACGCAGAGATCAGCCTTCCCGGATTCCTCCGGCAGGCGGACGATGAAATGCTTGTTGTTCAGCAGCACCGGCTCGCTGTCATAGAACTGATCGTTATAGGGCTGGAAATGCAGCACCGGCGCATTGGACATGATGCAGAGGCGATCCCGCCATTTTTCCAGGCAGAGCGCGCAGAAGGGGAATTCGTCCTTGCCCGTCTGCTCCCAGACCAGATTCGCGCCCACATAGCGCATCTTGCAATCGCAGGAGGGGCGGAAGAGATTGGCGAAATCCGGGCTGGTGGCCAGGCCTTCCAGCCAGGGGTCGAAGGTGATGCCGTCTTTCCCCAGGAAACGGGTCCAGGGGTTCCATTCCTGCCAGGCCGGGTCATCGATCCAATCCCGGTGGACGGTGTTGAATTCATTGTAGAAATCCGCCTTGGCATTGTTCACCTGGGCGGTGCCGGAATAGATGTATTCGTCCGGCAGCAGGGCACTGCTGTGGGTCATCTCATGAATGGCCACATCCAGGAAGGCCCAGTGCAGGGTGGCATAAGCCAGGGTGCCGCCGGAGCCGCCGTAGACGGAGGTATTCAGGAACATGGTCTTGCCGGCATTCAGGTTATCCGGGACATAGGCATTGGCCAGCTGGATGCCCAGCTTGGTATTGGCGCCGCCCAGTCGGGCCATATTCTGGCTCCAGAGATAGCCGCCGAAGAAGGTGTTCTTCGGGTCATCGCTCATATTGCGGCCGTCCGGGCTATCGGAGCGGGTGACGCCGCTATCCTCGGAAATCACGTCGATGCGGTACATCTTGATGATGTCCTCGAACTCATTG
>JAFSHU010000062.1 GCA_017440145.1 Bacillota bacterium | reverse complement strand
TTTCCTGCTGACGCAGGAAAGCAGGGAAACCCCCACTTTTTTGAAAAAAAGTGGGTCAAAAAACTTTTCCCTTTGGGCTGCTTCGGATAAGAAGAAAGCTGCTTCCTATTGTCATCGCGAGAAAGTTTTTGCTGCGGAGATACGCAGTATCTCCCTGCAAAACAACGTGGCGATCTTACGTTTCCTGCTGAGGTAGGAAACCTTTCAAAAAGGAGCTGTCGCCACATAGCTCCCTGCGCCGGTGGGCGCAGACGCTCCTTTTGCAGCCTTTTAATGGAGAGTTTTCTTCAGGATTGCCACGTTGCCAAGCTGGGCTTTGCTGCGCAAAACCGCAGCTTGCCCGCCTCGCAATGACAGGGATTTACGCTTCTGTCTTTGATCGCAGGCTCCAGCCCAGGGCTAAAGTTCTTTCGCTTCCCTTCTTTCAAGAAAGGAAGGGTTTCTCCGTGCTTCCCCGCCGCTTAGCGATTCCCTGCCCGGTGCAGCAGGTCTTGCTTGATGCTCCACAGACGGGGGGAAAGATCCACATAATAGCGATGGGGATTCTCGAAGCGGGTCACTTCGTCCCAGAGGGTTTTCTGCTCCTTCTGGCAGTAAGCCCGAATCTCCTCCAGGCTGGGCAGCTGATAAACCAGCTCGCCCCCGCGGAAGATGGGCTGCAGCAGCTCCCGCACATGGAAATTCTGCACGACCTTCCGCTTCCAGGTGGCCTGGGGATCGAAAAGCTCCAGCGGCTGCCCGTCATCCACCTGTTCGTCATGGAGGCAGATGTAATCGGCCATGGCCTTGCCCCGGCCGTTTTCATAGAGGCGGTAAACCTTCTTGAAATGGGGGTTGGTGATCTTCTCCGGGTTTTCGGAGATCTTGATGCGGGGGATGATATTGCCCACGCTGTCCTCCACCGCAGCCAGCTTATAGACGCCGCCGAATACCGGCTCGCTGCTGGCGGTGATGAGCTTCTCACCCACGCCGAAGCCATCGATGCGGGCGCCCTGCAGCAGCAGATCCCGGATCAGCCATTCATCCAGGGCATTGCTGACCGTGATGCGGCAGCCGGGGGAGGCCGGCTTCATCCAGCATCGCCCGGGCGCGGCGGGAGAGGAAGGCCAGGTCGCCGCTGTCCATGCGGATGGCGCAGCGCTGGATGCCCATCTCCTGAAAGACCCGGATGGCGTTGGGGATGCCGGAACGCAGGGTATCGTATGTATCCACCAGAAGGGTGGGATTCTCGGGGTAAATTTCGCAGTACTTGCGGAAGGCGGTGTATTCGTCCTCAAACATCTGCACCCAGGAATGGGCCATGGTGCCGCCTGCCGGTACGCCGTAGAGCGCGTCCGAAAGGGTGCAGGCTGTGCCGTGGGCGCCGCCGATATAGGCTGCACGGGCGCCCACCACCGCGCCATCCCCGCCCTGGGCCCGGCGGCTGCCGAATTCCAGCACCACCCGGCCCTCTGCGGCGCGGACGATGCGGCTGGCCTTGGTGGCGATCAGGGATTGGTGGTTGATGGTCAGCAGCAGGTAAGTCTCAATGAGCTGGGCCTGCAGCGCAGGGGCGCGCACCGTCACCAGCGGCTCCCGGGGGAAGACCGGCGTGCCCTCCGGCACGGCCCACAGATCCCCGGTGAAGCGGAATTCCCGCAGGTAGGAGAGGAATTCCTCGCTGAAGATCTTCCGCCCACGCAGATAGGCGATGTCGTCCTCATCAAAATGCAGGTCTCGGATGTATTCCACCAGCTGCTCCAGGCCGGCTGCGATCACATAGCCGCCGCCGTCCGGCACCCGCCGGAAAAACATATCAAAATAGGTGATCTGATCTGCCATGCCGCTCTGGAAATAGCCGTTGGCCATGGTCAGCTCGTAAAAATCGCAGAGTAAAGAGAGATGGTTTTTGTTCATCATTTCCAGGAAGCCTCCTGATTGAGTTGGTTTTGCGGATTTTTGGGTAAAGCCTTCTTCTCACAGGTTCGCTTGAATCAAACCTGGAAAAAGAAGAAGCAAGAAACTTTAACGCTGGCCTCGGCTCTCCCTTTGGGAGAGCTGTCCGCGAAGCTGACTGAGAGGGCCTGTTCGCACGACCCCC
>JAFSHU010000061.1 GCA_017440145.1 Bacillota bacterium | reverse complement strand
GGTGATGATTTTCTGATCGAGAGTGAGGTGGAGCAGAATGTTCACGGGGATCGTTGAAGAAATCGGCAGCATCGCGAAGATTCAAAAAGGGCGGGATTCCGCTGAGCTGACGATCTTTGCTTCCACCGTTCTGGAGGATGCCAAGGTAGGGGACAGCATTGCGGTCAACGGCGTCTGCCTGACGGTCACTGCCCTGCGATCCGGCAGCTTCACCGCGGATGTGATGCATGAAACCCTGAACCGCTCCTCTCTGAGTCAGCTGCACAGCGGCAGCCGGGTGAATCTGGAGCGGGCCATGCCGCTGAACGGCCGCTTCGGCGGGCATATCGTTGCCGGGCATGTGGACGGCGTGGGCCGCATCGTGGAGATTCGTCGGGATGACAATGCCATCTGGTATACCATCCAGGCGGAAGCGCCGATTCTGCGCTATGTCATCGAGAAGGGCTCCATCGCCATAGACGGCATCAGCCTCACCGTGGCAAAGGTGTTTGCGGATCGTTTCTCCATCTCGGCCATTCCCCATACTGTGGAGGTTACGGTTCTGAAGGAGCGTAAGCTGGGGGATCTGGTGAACCTGGAAAACGATGTGATCGGCAAATATGTGGAAAAACTGCTGCAGCCTGCGGAGGCTGCCCCTGCGAAAAGCGGGATCACAAAAGAGTTTCTTGCCCGATACGGGTATTAAGGAGGAAGATAGATGTTTCAGTTCAATACTGTGGAAGAAGCCCTGGAAGATCTGAGAAAGGGAAAAATCATTCTGGTAACGGATGACCCGGATCGGGAAAACGAAGGGGATTTTATCTGTGCGGCGGAATTTGCCACCACGGAGAATATCAATTTCATGGCCACCTATGGCAAGGGCCTGATCTGCATGCCCATGTCCGACGCCTTTGTGCGGAAGCTGGGTCTGAATCAGATGGTGGTACAGAATACGGACAATCATGAGACGGCCTTCACTGTCTCCATTGACCATGTGGAGACCACTACCGGCATTTCTGCTGTGGAACGCTCCATCACCGCTATGAAGTGCGTGGAAGAGGATGCAAAGCCAGAGGATTTCCGTCGGCCCGGGCATATGTTCCCCCTGCGCGCCCGGAAAAACGGCGTCTTTGAGCGGGACGGGCATACGGAAGCCACGGTGGATCTCTGCCGTCTGGCCGGTCTGAAGGAATGCGGCATCTGCTGCGAGGTGATGGGGGATGATGGTACCATGCTGCGCACCCCGGCCCTGATGGAGCTGGCTGCCAAATGGGATATGAAATTCATCACCATCAAGGATCTGCAGAATTACCGGAAATGCCATGAGCAGCTGGTGGATCGGGTAACCGTCACAAAAATGCCCACCAAATACGGGGATTTCGTGGCCTATGGTTATGTGAACCGGCTGAATGGAGAGCATCATGTGGCGCTGGTCAAAGGGGAGATCGGTGATGGCGAAAACGTCCTTTGCCGCGTCCATTCGGAATGCCTGACCGGCGATACCTTTGGTTCCCTGCGCTGCGATTGCGGGGAGCAGCTGGCTGCTGCCATGACCCAGATCGAGAAGGAAGGCCGGGGCATCCTGCTTTATATGCGGCAGGAGGGCCGGGGCATTGGCCTCATCAATAAGCTGCGGGCCTATGAGCTGCAGGAGCAGGGCATGGATACCCTGGATGCCAATCTGGCGCTGGGCTTTGCCGGGGATGCGCGGGAATATTACATCGGCGCACAGATTCTGCGGGATCTGGGCGTAAAGAGTATGCGTCTGCTGACCAATAACCCGGATAAGGTCTATCAGCTCTCCGAATTTGGCCTGGATATTGTGGAACGTGTGGCGATCCAGATCGATGCCACGGTGCATGATCTGTTTTATCTGAAAACCAAACAGGAACGCATGGGTCATATTCTGAAATATTAATTCAGGAAAGGATGGGTCGTAAAATGAAAACCTTCGAAGGAAAACTGATTTCCGAGGATATTAAAATTGGTATCGTTGCTGCCCGTTTTAATGAATTTATCACCTCCAAGCTGCTGGGCGGCGCCATGGATGGCCTGCTGCGCCATGGGGTGCAGGAGGAAAACGTGCAGGTAGCCTGGGTTCCCGGCGCTTTTGAGATCCCCCTGATCGCCTCCAAAATGGCGAAAAGCGGCAAATATGATGCGGTCATCTGCCTGGGTGCAGTGATCCGTGGCAGCACGAGCCATTATGACTATGTCTGCAGTGAGGTCTCCAAGGGCATCGCTGCCGTTTCCCTGGCCAGCGAGATCCCGGTGATGTTTGGCGTTGTGACCACGGAGAACATCGAGCAGGCCATCGAGCGTGCAGGCACCAAGGCCGGAAACAAGGGCTATGACTGCGCCCTGGGTGCCATTGAGATGGTAAACCTGATCCGGGAGATCGAAGCCTAGTCCTTGCCGCTTCCTGAAAATGAAAACAGACCGCCTGCCATTCGGCAGGCGGTTTTTTGCGCTTTCGCTGATGCAGAGAGTAAATGCGCGGCATAGAAAGTTTTGCACATGCAATGGAGGTGCAAGTGCTCGATTGGGTTTTCTCAGGAGTGCTGCCCTGCTTTATCGAAGCCCCGCCCCACGGATTAGAAGTCCGTATACATTACGGCCTTGCACTGGTGTTTCTTCCGTGCTGTCGGCTACGGTGATGCGGAGAAAACTTTGCCATTCCTCAGACCTGCTCACCAGGGAAGTATTCGGGAAGGCGTTCAGAACAGCGCAGCAAAAAGGCCACAGCCCATTGGGCTGTGGCCTGTGCATTTTGCCGGAAAAGGCTCATTCCTTCCGCTTTTCTGTTTTTGCCTCCTCCGCAGCCTCTCTTTGCGAAAGCGCGGAGATTACGAATAAAAGCGAGATGAAGAGCAGGATGAGCATGGAGATTCCCAGGCAGAGTGCCACTGCCCAGGGGGAATTCCCCCAGCCCAGCAGCCCGTAGCCTTTGTTGAATTCGCCGGAAAGCATGCCCAGCAGATAAAGCAGAACAGCCAGCGCAAGCAGGATCCCTGCCCAGATTTTTAAGCCTTTCATAAAAGATGCGCACCTTCCTGCATTTGCAAATTTGCTGATTGGTGGATTTTAGCAGCCTTCGCCTGTGCAGCTTTGCCGCAGGGCTTCCACCGCTTCCGCGATGAGCTTCCCATAGGAGCTGTCTGCCACGCCCACCACCAGATTCCCGCACTGATTCACCGGGAGAAGGATCTTTTTCGCCGGGCTCTGGGCCACAGCTACCGCCATAGCCGGGGTGATCTCCCCCAGCAGGGCATCAGCAATGACGATCCCCAGAGGGCCCAGGATGTATCCGGCCTGCCGGGCTGCCACCAGAACGGCATTTTCCCCGGTGGCACAGTGATCCGCACCGGCCTTCAGCATGGCAGCCGTAGCCAGACTGTTGGTGCCCACTGCCGTGAGCTGCAGCTCGGGAAGGGCCTTCTTCAGCTCGCTTACCAGCTGCCGCCCCAGCCCGCCGCCTTGTCCGTCAATGATCACGATTCGTTCTGCCATGTTTCATGCCTCCTTGCTGCAGCCTGTTTTTATCATATCATAAGCTGCTGCATCCGGCAAATCAATCTTTGCCGGGTTTTTTTATGCGCAGCGCCCGCATGGCATTGAGGATGGCGATCACGCAGACCCCCACGTCCGCAAAGACAGCCTCCCACATGCTGGCATGGCCTGCACCGCCCAGGATGAGCACTGCGATTTTCACGCCCAGAGCAAAAACGATGTTTTGCAGCACGATGCCCCGGGTCCGCTTGGAGATGCGGATGGCCAGAGGCAATTTGGCCGGGCTGTCGTCCATCAGCACCACATCCGCAGCTTCAATGGCCGCATCGGAACCCAATGCCCCCATTGCCACGCCGATATCTGCCCGGGCCAGCACAGGCGCATCGTTGATCCCATCCCCCACAAAGAGCAGCTGCCCGGCTTTTGTCTTTGAGCGGAGCAGGCTTTCTACCTGTTTTACCTTATCCTGAGGCAGCAGCTCGCTGTGGCTTTGGTCAATACCCAGCCGGGCTGCCACTTCTTCTGCTACCTCTTTTCGATCCCCGGTGAGCATGACGAGCCGCTTCACTCCAAGGCCTTTCAGTTCCCGCAAAGCTTTGGCCGCATCCGCTTTCGGCTGATCTGCAATGCGTATATAGCCTGCATAACGCCCGTCTATGCCAATATGCACCAGTGTCCCCGGTTTCGGGCTGGCCTGGCAGGGCAGAGCAAATTTTTCCATCAGTTTCTCGTTGCCGATGAGAACCCGGCGTCCATCCACCAGAGCGGAAAGGCCGTGGCCGGGGATTTCTTCGATTTCCCCCACGCGCTCCTGCTCCGGGCTTCTTCCCCGGGCTGCTTGCAGGGATTGGGCGATGGGATGATCGGAATAGCACTCTGCCAGGGCTGCGGTTTCCAGCAGCTCCTCGGGGGAGATGCCTTCGGGGCAGAGCTCCTCCACGGCAAAATTCCCCTGGGTCAGGGTGCCGGTTTTGTCGAAGACCACGATCTCCGCCTTGGCCAGTGCTTCCAGATAATTGGCGCCCTTGACCAGAATCCCCTGGCGGGAGGCATTGCCGATGCCGCTGAAGAAGGTCAAAGGAACAGAGATGACCAGCGCACAGGGGCAGGAGATGACAAGAAAGATCAGAGCCCGGCTGATCCACAGGCTCCAGCTCTGGATCAGCAGCAGGGGCGGCAGAATAGCCAGGGCCAGCGCGCTGAATACCACAGCCGGGGTATACCAGCGGGCGAAGCGGGTGATGAAGTTCTCTGCCTTTGCCTTATTGGCAGCAGAATCCTCCACCAGCTCCAGAATGCGGCTGACCGTGGAATCCTCACAGGATTTCTGCACCTCCACCTCCAGCAGGCCGCTCAGATTCACACAGCCGCTGATGATGCTGCTGCCGGGGCCCACCTCCCGGGGGAGGGATTCCCCGGTGAGAGCAGAGGTATCCAGGGTGGAGCTGCCGGAGAGGATCAGCCCGTCCAGGGGAACCCGTTCCCCGGGCTTGACCAGGATACGCTGGCCGATCTCCACTTCCTCAGGATCCACCTGGATGAGCTGCCCTTCCCGGTAAACATTGGCGTAGTCCGGGCGGATATCCATCAGCGCAGCGATGGAGCGGCGGCTTTTCTGCACAGCCATGCTCTGGAACAGCTCGCCGATCTGATAGAAAAGCATAACAGCAAGGGCTTCCGGGAATTCCCCGATGAGGAAGGCCCCGATGGTGGCGATGGACATGAGGAAATTTTCGTCAAAGATCTGCCCGCGGCAGATATTGAGGAAGGCCTTTTTCAGCACCTCCCAGCCCACCAGCAGATAGGGCAGCAGAAAAGCAAAGAAACGCAGCCAGCCTTCCAGCGGGGAGAGCACTGCTGCGATCAGCAGCAGTCCGGCAAGGAGAATGCGGTATAATCTATGTTTTTGCCTGCGGTTCATGGGTTTCCCCCTTGTTTTTCTATTTGATGATGCGGCAGTCCGGCTCCACCTTGCGGCAAATCTGGGCTGCCTGCTCCAGGATTTCCTCAAAATGGGCATCGTCCGCTTCCAGTGTGAGCTTCTGGGTCATAAAGCTGATGGTGGCCTTCTCCACCCCTTCCAGCTTGTTGATGGCCTGCTCCATTTTTGCTGCGCAGTGGGCGCATTCCAGATCCTGCATTTTAAAGCTTTTTTTCATAATTTCGGGCTCCTTTTTTGATGTTATTTATTCCTGCACATGCTCCATGCCCTGCCGGATGATGCTGCGGATATGGGCATCCTCCAGGGCGTAGATCACGGATTTTCCTTCTTTGCGGAAGCTCACCAGCTTGCTCTGCTTCAGCAGACGCAGGTGGTGGGAAATGGCGGATTGGCTCATGTTCAGCAGCTGGGCAATGTCGCAAACGCACATTTCCGATTCAAAAAGCACATAAAGGATCTTGATCCGGGTACTGTCTCCAAAGGCTTTAAAGAATTCAGCCAGCTCATAAAGATCCGTTTCCTCCGGCATCGCTTTCCGAACCCGGGCTACCAGATCCTCATGAACATGAAGAAACTCGCAGCAGGGGATTTCGTTGTTTAAGGCTGCTTCCTTGTTCATTTATGCACGTCCTTTCCGATGGATCAGAAACGTATGCAGCCGGGCTCCGCGGCAGAGGCCTCTGCCTTTGAACCTTCCCGCAAACATTCAAACGATTGTTCATATGTTACTTTAACTCCGCTTTTCCGCTTTGTCAATGGGCAGTAAAGATTTTTATCGCTTTTTCTTTCCTTCCCTTTTTTGTGCGGACTTTACATCCCGGCTGGTTAATGATATATTTAGCCTGTTAGAATAATTCGGGAGTGTATGAAAAAGGTTTATGTCCCAAAAAATACAGATGTCCGATTCCTATGGCATTGGCGCGCTGCTGGCCCTGGCCGGTGGCTTTCTGGATGCCTATACCTATCTTTGCCGGGGCGGAGTCTTTGCCAATGCGCAGACCGGGAATATCGTTCTTTTCGGCGTGAAGCTGGCAGAGCTGCAATGGGCTGCTGCTTTGGAGTATTTGCTGCCCATCTTTGCGTTTTTTATCGGCATTTTCTTTGCGGAGATGATCAAGCGCCGCTTCCGGGAGCAGACCGGCGTTCATTGGCGGCAGATCATCCTGGCGGTGGAGATTCTCATCCTGCTGCTGGTGGCCTGGCTTCCCCAAAGCCGGGATATGCTGGCAAATACCCTGGTATCCTTCATTTGCTCCATCCAGGTGGAGGGCTTCCGCAAGGTCCATGGGAATCCTTACGCTACCACCATGTGTACGGGCAACCTGCGCAGCGCCACAGAGCAGCTCTATCTTTACCGGCTGAGCCATGACCGCAGCCAGCTGAAGCGCAGCCTGGAATATTACGGCATTATCCTTTTCTTTGTTTTGGGGGCCGCTCTTGGCGCTCTCTTCTGTTATTGGCTGGGGCTTCGGGCAGTGCTGCTGCCCTGCCTCTTTTTGGGGGCTGCCTTTGTTCTGATGTTCCGGCGTTCTGCCTGAAAGCAGCCCGGCAGAAAATATGCTGTTTTGCTGTGAATCGAAAATCATGAAGCCCCGGCTTACGGGGATAGAAAAGAGGTAGATGAAAATGACAAACGAAACAAAGCTGCAGGCCAGCTTCCGCCCCTGCGATCATCAGACGATGCATCTGCAGCTGGAGAACGGCCAGGAAAAAGACTGTGATATTTTGACGCTGATGGAATTCCGGGGTCGGGAATATATCGCCCTGCTGCCCCGGGAACGGGAAAGCGAAGGGGAGGCCTATGTATATGGCTTTTCCCTGGAGGATGGGCAGCCCCGGCTCCGCTCCCTGACAGACAGGGAAGAGCTGGAGGCTGCTCTGGATGCCTTTGACCAGTGGTATGCCCAGGCGGAGGATGGCCCCATCCCGGTGGATGTTTTCTCCGGCTTTTTGGGTGCCGGGAAAACGACCCTGATCAAAAAGCTGCTGGCCGAGGTTTATAAAGGAGAAAAGATCGCCCTGATCGAGAATGAATTCGGGGATGTGAATATTGACAGCGGCTTCCTGCAGGACAGCGGCGTGGAGATTCGGGAAATGAATGCAGGCTGCATCTGCTGCTCTCTGGTGGGGGATTTTACCTCTGCTCTGGCCAAGGTGGCAGAGGAGCTGCACCCGGATCGCATCGTCATTGAGCCCTCCGGCGTGGGCAAGCTCAGTGAGATCATCCGTGCGGTGGAGCAGGCCGCCGGGGATAAAATGATTCTTAGCAGCGCCTCTGCGGTGGTGGATGCCAGCAAGGCCAAAATTTACATGAAGAATTTCGGTGAATTCTTCAACGATCAGGTGGAGCATGCCGGCGCCATCATCCTCAGCCATACGGATCATCTTTCTCCCGAGAAGCTGGCTGCTGCTGTGGAGCTGCTGCGGGAGCATAACCCCCTGGCTGCCATCGTGGCCACGCCCTGGGATCAGCTGGACGGCGCGCAGCTGATGGAAGCGGTATATCGTACAGATTCCCTGGAGCAGGAGCTGGCTGCATTGACTGCGGACAGCCAGGCACAACTGCGCTGGGAGGAAGAACACGAGCATCATCGTGAGCACGAGGAACACTGCGGCTGCGGGCATGAGCATCACCATGAGCATGATGAACACTGCGGCTGCGGGCATGAGCATCATCATGAGCATGATGAACACTGCGGCTGCGGGCATGAGCATCACCACGAGCATGAT
>JAFSHU010000006.1 GCA_017440145.1 Bacillota bacterium | reverse complement strand
TTTCCAGCATGATGTTTCCTCCTTTTCTTTTTTGCTGTCTTGTAAGCCCATTATAAAGCCCGCTGTGGGGGGTTGTCAACGCAGGATGGGGGTTTTGGATGAATCTGCGAAAAGATAAGGCCTCCCTCTGCTTCCACGAAAGGATTTGCCATTTCTCCATAAAATCCGGCTATTTTATTTGAAACTAAAATATGTTCGGGAAAAATTTTTCTTTTTCTTATCTTTTCGAATATATGTAAATAATAGTATTGCAATTCATATGTTTCTATGCTATTATCTAAGTAACAAGACTTACCTTTTATGGAATTTATTCGGAAAGAGGGGGATGATTCCGGTGGGCCAGGCAGCTTTATATGACCCGCAAATATAATATATAAAAAGAAAGGAATTGATTATTATCGCTTGGCTGACTAGTATAAACTTTTTCTGAAAGGAACCTGCTCATGAAAAGAAAAAGCATTATCTTCGCCTTGCTGCTCCTGCTCAACTGCCTGCTGCTCAGCGCCTGCGAGGAGGATGCACCTGTGGAGCAGCCGGAGCAGAGCGCGGAAGCGGAAGCGGCAGAGAGCCCTGACCCGGCGGATGAGCCTGCCATCATCGAGCTGGAAGATAACTGCATACAGTTTTCCGTCCGCTCCCGGGAGCCCTGGGTGACGGGGGGCTACGCCGATTACCCCACATCCGGCAATTCGCAGGTCCTGCGGGATCATGCGGATTCCATCGTGATCGGCCACTACGATGAATTCATCAAAGCCTGGAACATAGCTCGGGATCTGGAGGATTCCAGCAAGGAATCCAGCGAACACTATGTCGAGGGGCATATTTACAGCTTCCAGGTGGAGCAGGTCGTCAAAGGAGAATGCAGCGAAGAGACCATTTATATCAACATCCCCTATAAAGAACGCATCCGAGGCGAAATTACAAACGTGGTCATCAACGACCGCGGCAGTATCGTAAAAGAAGCCACGGAAAGAGACCTCTACGAATTCGAGGTCATCCGGCAGTTTTACATCGAGCCGAAGCTGGGCGAGCGAGTGATGCTCTTTCTCCGGGGCGACCCGGAATTCGACAGTTATTTTGCCGCCATCGAGCCCTATATGATCGCCTTCGATGAGAATGACATCGCCGAAGTGCGCTCCAACTTCCTGCTGTCGGAAGAGGAAAAATTGAAGCATGCCCAGCAATTCTTCAAAACAGAGAGCGGCAGGGATGTGATCTACCGCCACTCAAACCTGCTGCGCGATAAATTCACCGACAATATCAGCGGGAAGAGCCTGCAGCAGCTGCTGGAAGAAATGGACTTAGATTGAGGGCCTGGGGAGGGCTTCCTCCTCCCCAGGTTCAGCTTCCTGATTCGAGTTGCGAAGCTGAAAGCAAAAGAAAGGAGCCTGCCCATGAAAAGAAAAAGCATTATCTTCGCCCTGCTGCTCGGTAGCCTCCTGCTGCTCTCTGCCTGCGGCTCGGCTGCTGATCCAGGGCCCATCGGACGCAGTTACTACGTGGAAGCCAATATAGAGAATAGCCTGCAAGGCATGTATGAGCATGCTGCTTTTGTCGCAGTAGGGCAGTTCGGG
>JAFSHU010000060.1 GCA_017440145.1 Bacillota bacterium | reverse complement strand
TGACCCCCAGCGCATCTGGCAAACCAATGTTTTCGGGAAATCTCTTTACGATCTGGTCAGCGAGGGCATCTCCGGGAAGCTCTACCGTATGCCGGAGCAGGCCCGGGAGAAGCTGGCAGATACCCTGCAGCGCATCGTGAACGATACCGGCGGCGGGATCATCTGCATCATCATCTGAGCAGAAGCTTGCAGCGTTTTTATGTCATGGGGAAGGAGCATTATAAGGATCATTATATGGAAGGACCAGGCAGCCGGAGCGATCCGGCTGCCTGGTCTTTTCCCGGGCCGGGACTGCTGCTTCCCCCTTGCTGCCATCCAGCTGCTGTCGGAAGCGGCTGAAGCGCTTTGCAGCGGATTTTCGGAAGTCCGCAGCCTCTGCGGCAAAGGGTCTGTTTTGCGCTTATGTGTGGCAGCAAATTTTCCGCTTGCAATAAAACTCCCCCGTCGGCAGGCACCCGGGCGGGGGAGGGGAAAGCTTTATTTTGCTGCGGTGATGGCTGCCTTTCGGCAGAGCAGCCAATCAAGAACCAGAGCCAGCAGAGCCGCGCCAAAGAAGAAGAGGATCCAGGAAGAAGCTGCTGCCCCGAACCATTTGCCGAAGGCAGAGAGGCCTTGCAGCAGGGGAGAGCTGCTGGGCAGCGCGGAGAGAAGCGAGGGCAGGACGATGCAGAAGAAGATCGGTGCGCCGATGCCCAGCACCAGCTTCCAGAATTTATTCAGCCGGTAAAAAAGCAGGGAGATGAGCATTCCCCCGGCCTGTGTGGCCAGGCAGAGGCTGGCTGTGCAGAGCGCAGCTTCCAGGTGCTGCCCCAGGCTGAGAACGGCTTCCGCATCCTGCAGGTACACAATCTGGTAGAGATCGGTGTAAAAGACAGTTTCGCTGCCATTCCAGAGGGCTTGCCCCAGGAGCAGCAGAAGCTGCCCCAAAATCCCCAGCAGCAGACTGCTGCAAAGCCCGGCAATGAGCTGGGAAAGAAAGCTGCTGCGGCGGCCAATGCCGTGCTGGATGCCCATACGCAGGTCCTCCCGGATACCCACAATGCCGCTGACCAGGCTGAAGATAGCCGCTGACATAAAAAAGGCGGAAAAATGGATCTGGTCTCTGGCCGGGGGCGTCAGAACGAACATCAGCGGAATACAAATGGATACCAGCAGCATGACCAGAGAAAAAACAGATATGGCCTTCAGGCTTCCCCGGAGCGTATAGCGGAGCATAGGCCGCAAATTCATTTTAGACATTTAGTTCTCCTCCTCTTGCACCAGGCTGATGAAATATTCCTGCAGGGACGCGGGCGCAATATGCAGCCCCTCTACAGGCTTGGGCAGGCCATCGTTCTGCTGCAGCGTTGCGCTTTTCAGCCCGCCCACGCTCTGCAGGGAAAGGGGCTTTTTCCCCAGCAGGTATTGATCTACCAGCGCTGCGGGGCCGGAGACCGTATAGGCGCCGCGGAGCAGCTCTTCCACTGGCAGATCCTTCAGCAGCTTCCCATTGTGGAGGATCAGCACATGCTCCAGCAGATTCGCCACCTCCTGGATGATGTGGGTGGAAAGCAGGATGGTGCAGGGGGATTCTGCGTATTTTTCCAGCAGCAGGCGGTAAAACAGATCCCGGTGTGGTGCATCCAGCCCCAGAACCGGCTCATCCAGCAGCAAAACGGGCGTATTCACAGAGAGGGCCAGCACCAGTCGGAAGATGGAGGCATAGCCGGTGGAAAGATTGCTGATCTTTTTTTGAGTGTTCAGCCCAAATTGCCGGGAGAGCTCCATCGCCTTTTCCATATCAAAATGGGGATAAAAAATTTCTGCGGCCCGAAAAGCCTTGTTTACCCGCATATCTTCCGGGTAGAAATTTTGTTCTCCCATGAGGAAGATCTGCCCCAGGGCCAGGTCGTTTTCGAAGATGGCTTCCCCATCTGCCAGAACCTGCCCCTCCGTGGGATAGATGCGGTTGGTGATGATGTTCAGCAGGGTGCTTTTCCCTGCGCCGTTGTTGCCCAGCAGTCCATAGATGCGATTCTCCTCCAGAGTCAGGCTGATCTGATCCAGGGCAATGGTGCTGCCAAAATGCTTGCTTATGTTTTGCAGTTCAATCTTCATGCTCGATCCAACCTCTTTCTATCAGATTTTCCAATTCTGCTCTGTTCAGGCACAGACGCTGCGCCTCCCTGGTCAGGGGGAGCACATAATCCCGGTAAAAGCCCTCCTGCCGCCGTTTTGCCAGTTGCTCCCGGGCGCCCCTGGCCACGAACATGCCCACGCCCCGCTTTTTGTAAAGCAGACCGGCATCCACCAGCAGGTTGATGCCTTTCAGCGCGGTGGCGGGGTTGATCTTATAGGCCACGGAATACTCCGTGATGGAGGGGACCTGTGTCTCTTCCGGGTAGACACCACTGAGGATCGCATCCTCCAGCTGCTCAGCCAGCTGTATGAAAATAGGGCGTTCTTCGGAGAATCCTGCGTTCACGAGCTCACCTCTTTTAGTTAGTTAGTTTAGTAATTAACTATGGGGATAATATACCTTGTTTCGAAGCCCTTGTCAAGGGGCTTCCCCTTCTTTTTTTGCGGATTTGCGTTTGCGGAGAGAATTGCCCGGCGGTCAAAGCTTCTTTGCGTGGGGCAGCAGGGAGCAGAGCTGCCCGGAGACAAAAAGAGGCACAGCGTTTTGAATCGCTGTGCCTGCAAACCGTTTTTGTCAAGCTCCCCCGGAAGCCCTGCCGCTTTTTTGCAGGACTCTTTTCCACCCGAAGGCTTATTCCTCTGCTATGCTGCTGTCCGTTTCCTCTTGCTTTGGAGCAGCAGCTTTTTTTTGCTTTTCCCGTTTCCGGGCGAAAAAGGCCCGCAGCAGTGCGGCGCTTTCCTCTGCCAGCAAGCCGCTTTCCACCTGCAGGCGATGGTTCAGAACCGGGTGCTCCACGATGTTCATCACAGTCCCGGCAGCACCGGCCTTTGGGTCGGGGGCAGCGTAAACCAGCCGCTCGATCCGGGCATTGACCAGAGCCCCGGCGCACATGGGGCAGGGCTCCAGCGTTACATAGAGCGTGGCCCGGGGGATGCGCCAGCCCCCCAGTGTGGCGCAGGCCTGGCGGATGGCGCTCATTTCCGCATGGAGCGTGGCATCCTTTCCCTGCTCCCGCTGGTTATAGCCCCGGCCCACCAGCCGCCCGTCGGAGACCACCACCGCCCCCACGGGGACTTCATCCTCCTCCGCTGCCTGTTCTGCCAGCTTCAGGGCCTGCTGCATATAAAAAAGATCCTCTTCGCTGAATTGTTTTTCCATTGCAAATCTCTGCTGCTTTCCGAATCGGGAAAAGCTCCCTTTCTTTTCGATGCCCTGATTATAACATATCTTGACTGCCCGGGTCAAAGAGAGTAAAATGTATTGGTAAGATTTTGTCCTCTTCCTCCGCACATCGCGGCGGCCCATCTCCGGGCTGGGGAAGGGAAATTTGTATACCCCAGTAGCTCAGTCGTATAGAGCGGTCGCCTCCTAAGCGACAGGTCGCTGGTTAGAGTCCAGTCTGGGGTGCCAAGATCGACATTCTTCAGGAGGAGAGTGTCGATCTTTTTGCGTTTTCCGGGCTGCCGCTGTGCCGGGCGCGGACAGAAGCCCGGGGCGGTCAGAAATCTTGCGTATTAAAATTCAACATGCTATAATCAAGTGACAGCTTGTTCTGCTGCATCTTTAGAAATGAGGTTTGGAAAATGAAAAAATTTATTAGCTGCTTACTCGCCTTTGTTCTGCTGCTCTGTTTCGCTGCCTGCACAAACGAAGGCCAGTCTGCAAAGGAGCAGACTATCCCCCGGGAGGAAAGGGAATTCTCCCTGGGCCGGGTGGATGGTAATATCTACGAAAGCGAATTCATCGGCATCGGCTGCACGCTGGATCAAGAATGGAGCTTTTACAGTGAGGAGCAGATTAAAACCCTGAACAATGTTGCCGAGGATATGCTGCCTGAGGATTTTTTGGAGGCAGTCAAGGATGTTATGGTGATCTATGATATGTATGCTCTGGGTGAAAACCAGCTGGATACGATCAGCGTCAATCTGGAAAAGGTCGATAAGACTGCCCTTGCTGCTCTGGATCTTAGCGAAAATTACGAAAAGGCCATCCCCATTCTCATGCAGAGCTTCGAGAATATGGGCTACACGGATGTCAGCTACGAGATCAGCAGCCTGCGGGTGGAGGATCAGGATTTCCCCAGCCTCCGTACCTGCGTGAAAGCAAATGGTGTCACGGTATATCAGGAAGCCTTTTCCATCAAATGCAATGGCTATATTGCCAATGTCACCCTGACTGCCTATAACGAAGACAACATTGATGCGCTGGTAGAGAATTTCTATCTTTTGGATTAAGGTATTCGGCAGCTGCACCGGACGCGCTGTACTTTCTCCTGTTTGGTCAGGCCTTCCCCGAATACCTTGACTTTGCCCTGATCCTATGATAAAATATTCAGCGATATAAAGTTACGGTCTGCCCCTGCTTTTCTGCAGCCGTAAATGACCACAAATTATCGGGAATGGAGATATGACAATGGAAAGAATTAAAACTCTGGATACCCGCAATCTCTGCGAAAGCGCGAAAAAGGGTGGCTGTGGCGAATGCCAAACCTCCTGCCAGTCTGCTTGCAAAACCAGCTGCGGTGTTGCAAATCAGAAATGCGAAAACGAGAATAAATAAGCGAAAGCAAGCAAAAGCTGCCGCCTGCATAAGGCGGCACTTTTTATATAAAGAAATGCTTCTGCGGAATCGTTTGAAGCATTCCGATACTATCATTTGGGAAGGATATTTCTATGGTACATCAGTATCAGTTAAATGGATATAACATCGTTCTGGATACCTGCTCCGGCTCTGTTCATGTGGTGGATGACGTGGCTTATGATGTGATCGCCCTCTTCCCCGGGCACAGCCCGGAGCAGATCGTGGCCGCGCTTTTGGAAAAATACGCGGCACGGCCGGATGTGAACGAAGCGGAGCTTTTGGCCTGCATCGAGGATGTGGAAGCGCTCATCCAAGCCGGGAAGCTCTATACGCCGGATACCTTCGCGGAGATGGCCGGCACCTTTAAGGAGCGTTCCGGCGATGTGGTGAAGGCGCTTTGCCTGCATGTGGCCCATACCTGTAATCTGAATTGCTCCTATTGCTTTGCCAGCCAGGGGAAATACCACGGGGATCGGGCCTTGATGCCCTTTGAAGTGGGGAAGCAGGCTCTGGATTTCCTGATGGAGCATTCCGGCAGTCGCACCAATCTGGAGGTGGATTTCTTCGGCGGGGAACCCCTGATGAACTGGGATGTGGTAAAGCAGCTGGTGGAATATGCCCGCAGCGTGGAGAAGGAGCGGGGCAAAAATTTCCGCTTCACCCTCACCACCAACGGCATGCTGATCGATGAGGATGTGATCGATTTTGCCAATCGGGAAATGAGCAATGTGGTGCTTTCCCTGGACGGCCGTAAGGAGATTCATGACCGCCTGCGTGTGGATTATGCCGGCCGGGGCAGCTATGAGCAGATCGTTCCCAAATTCCGGAAGCTGGTGGAGGCCCGCGGCGGGAAGGATTATTATATGCGCGGCACCTTTACCCACGCCAACCCGGATTTCACCGAGGATGTGTTCCATATGGCGGATCTGGGCTTCACAGAGCTGAGCATGGAGCCGGTGGTCTGCGGCCCGGATGACCCTGCCGCCCTGACCCCTTCCGATCTGGACGTGGTGAAGGAGCAGTACGAAATTCTGGCAAAAGAGATGCTTCGCCGCAAAAAGGAAGGCAGACCCATCACTTTCTACCATTACATGCTGGATCTGCGGGAAGGTCCCTGCATTTATAAGCGCATCTCCGGCTGTGGCTCCGGCACGGAATATATGGCCGTTACCCCCTGGGGCGACCTTTACCCCTGCCATCAGTTTGTGGGGGAAGAGCAGTATAAGCTGGGGGATGTCTGGAATGGCGTCAGCAATACCGCCCTGCGGGAGGAATTCCGCTCCTGCAATGCCTATGCCCGCCCGGAATGCGCGGATTGCTGGGCAAAGCTCTATTGCTCCGGTGGCTGTGCTGCCAATGCTTATCATGCCAGCGGCTCCATCCGCGGCATCTATGAGCCGGGCTGCGAGCTCTTCCGCAAGCGCATTGAATGCGCCATCATGATGCAGGCAGCAGAGCTCTGCGGCGAAGAGGAGAACTGATGCGTACCCCGATCGCGGATTTTGTGCAAGCCTATGCAGACCGTTCCATGGCTCGTTTTCATATGCCCGGGCACAAGGGCCGGGCGTTTCTGGGCTGCGAGCAGCTGGACATCACAGAGGTGGCGGGCGCGGATGCCCTCTATGAGGCAGCGGGCATCATCGCAGAAAGCGAGCAGAACGCCACGACCCTTTTTGGCACAGCCAGGACCTGCTTTTCTACGGAGGGCTCCAGCCAGTGCATCCGTGCCATGCTTTATTTGCTGCGGAGCCAGCTTCCCAGCGGCAGCGCACCGCTGATTTTGGCTGCCCGCAATGTGCATAAAGCCTTTGTTTATGCTGCCGCATTGCTGGATTTTCAGGTGCAGTGGCTATGGCCGGAGGAAAGCAGCTCCCTTTGCAGCTGCCCCATTTCTCTGCAGGCATTGGAGCGTCAGCTTCAGGAATTGCCTGCTCCACCTGTCGGGGTTTATCTCACCAGCCCGGATTACCTGGGCGGCATGGCAGATATTCCGGCCTTGGCCGAGCTTTGTCATAAATACGGAACGCGGCTGGCGGTGGACAATGCCCATGGCGCTTATCTGCATTTTCTGCAGCCCTCTCTGCATCCGATGGATCTGGGCGCGGATCTTTGCTGTGATTCTGCTCATAAGACCCTGCCGGTGCTGACCGGCGGCGCCTACCTGCACATCAGCAGGAATGCCCCTGCCTCTTTTGGGGAAAATGCCAAGCAGGCTCTGGCTTTGTTTGGCTCCACCAGCCCCTCTTATTTGATTATGAGTTCCCTGGATCTCTGCAATCGCTATCTGGCAGAGTCATACCCGGAAAGGCTTGCGGAAGCAGTCCGCCGCATCGATGCTTTGAAGGCGGAGCTGCGGGAAGCGGGCTGGCAGCTGCGACCCAGTGATCCGCTGCGTCTGAGTATCGTGGCCCCCATGGGGAGCATCGGACAGGAGCTGGCAGAGCGGCTGCGTGCTGCTTCTGTGGAGTGTGAGTATGCGGATGCAGAGCATCTGGTGCTGATGTTCACGCCGGAAAACAGCCAGGAGGATTTACAGCGGCTTCTTGCGGCTCTGGGAAAAAATCAGCTTCCCACGGCAGCGGCAGCAGCGCTTCCCCAGGCCAGGGGGGCGCAGCTCTGCTCCATCCGGGAGGCGATCTTCTCCCCCCATGCGCTGATCCCGGCCGCGCAATCCCTGGGGCGAATCTGCGGTGCGCCCACGGTTTCCTGCCCACCGGCCATCCCCATTGCGGTTTCCGGGGAAGTCATCACAGAGGAGGCCATCCGGCTTTTTGCCCATTATGGCGTGGAAACGGTGGACGTGCTGAAATAGTGCTGCATCCGCTGCGGCTTCCTGCTACAGAAGAATTTGAAAAGAAGCAGCATGTATCATTCTGCTTATCGTATAGAATGCCTGTAAAAAGGCGCTGTGACCTTCATCACAGCGCCTTTTGCGTTTCTTCTATAGATTTATCGTTTTCGGATTGACCCCTTTCTTTCTCAGCAGCGGTCGCAGCGTTCTTCTCTATGAAATAGAGATAGCTGCGCCCCCGTTTTCCTTCCTGCCTGAGCAAGCCCAGCTTCAGCAGGCAGCGGAGCAGATACTGGTTCCGCTTGGGGGAGAGCCGCGTCAGCTTTGCCAGCTCTGCCCTGGTAAAGGGATCGGGCAGCCCGGCAGGCAGCAGCTGCAGATAATCCACCGGCGCATCCAGCGCAATTTCTTCCACCACGGAAAGGGGGATGCGCTCTGCCCGTGTGGAGCCCTTTTTTCCGTCCCGGCTCCAGCCGTTCAGGTAACGATGCTCCTCCATATCCAGCAGGAGCAGGCGTATATGCAGATTTTTGCGGCCCAGCAGGGCCTGTATCTTTCCCAGCTCAAAGCAGGCTTCCGCAGCCTGCCCGGTTTTGGGACTTTTGCGCGCTTCGGAGATTTCTCCTGTTTGCGGATCGATCCAGCGCAGCCACTTGCGGTGGGGCAGGGGATAGACCAGCGTCACCAGACTCTGCTCCAGAAAGCATTCCAGCTTCCGACGGAGCTTATCGAAGGAGCCGGTCTGAATTTCGATGATCCCGCTTTCGTTGCAGATATCCGCTACAAAGCCCTGCACCGGGATTTCGTGATGCGCCGGCCGTGGCTCATAATAGTATTTCAGGCAGGCATGGAGCTGCTTCTCCCCCAGTCGGCCAATGCCCTGCTTTTCCGGGCAGCCTGCAGCAGCCAGCCGGGCGGCTTCCAGTCTCTCCTGCGGCTCTAGCATAGCTGCTTTGCATAAAGCTCGGTGTAAGTCAGTTTCCCGTTGATCCGCTCGGAGCACATCAGGGAGACCCGCTCTGCGCGCATAGCTGCGGGAAGGAGGCGAATCTGCGGCTCCTGCGGAGCCTGCAGCTGCCTGGCCAGAGTGATGTGGGGCCGGAAGGGCTTGCGGTCAATATCAAAGCCCTGCTCCAGCAGATCTTTTCGCAGCAAACGGGCCAGGCGCTCCAGCGCCGGTGCCTTTTGCAGGCCAGCCCAGTAGAGCTCGCCAAAATGACCGCTGCCGCTGAGCTCCAGCCGGAAGGGGTGGCTGTCGATCCGATCCAGAATCTGACGCAGATCGTCCAGACGCTCGCTTTCCCCGATGAAGGCCAGAGTAAGGTGCAGATTCTCCGGCCGCGTGAAATTCCCGGAGCTGGATTGCTCCTGCAGCTGCCGGATGGCATCCAGCAGAGAAGCCTTTACTTCCTCAGAAAAATGTAGGGCAATGAATAATCGCATACGCCTTCTCCTTTTATGAAGCCTTTTTGCATCAGGCTGCCTTTCTGTGGCTTTTTTCGAAATGCAGTTTATAAACGTACCGCCACTGCCTCATTGAGGCAGAGGCTGTCCTCCGTCACCCGGCAATCCCAGGCCAATACCTGCACGCCCCCTGCCGCTGCCTTTCGCAGCGCCTCGCCAAAGGCCGGGTGGGTATCCCAGTTGGCTTCAAAATAACGAGCTCCCTGCATCTGGATGACGAAGGCCGCATAGGCCTGAAAGCCCTCTTCCACACAGCGCATCAGGGAATGCAGATGCTTCAGCCCTCGCTCTGTTGGCGCATCCGGGAAACGAACCACCCCGTTTTCCTCCAATGTTACGCCTTTCACCTCAATGAAGGCTTGGAAAGAGGGGCCGGCTGCATAAAAATCAAAGCGGGAATCCCCATGGCTTTTTTCCGCCTTGATTTCCCGGGCATCCGGAAAAAGCCCACAGGCGCGCAGCCACTCCCCGAATACCTGATTGGGTGCGGCAGAATCCATATTGATGAGCCGCTCCCCCTTCCAGACGGAGATCAGGTCATATTTTGTTTTTCGCTGCGGGGAATCACATTCCTGTACCAGCACCTTTGCGCCGGGGGTGAGCAGCTCCCTGCAGCGGCCGGTATTTTTTACATGGCAGATCTGTGGGCTGCCGTCGATTTCGATTTTCGCAATAAAGCGGTTGGGCCGTTCCAGAAAACGGCCTTCTTTTATGTTTTCATATCGCATGCTGATAGCATATCACAGCTGCTTGCAGGTGACAAGTGCGGCGGAGAAAAAGACGGAGCTTTCCCGACGCTGAGTCGGCAAAGGAGGCTTATTTGTTTTTATGATAAAAAAATATGCTTATTCGAAAACAAAATAAATATTGAAGTCTTATTTCCAATATGATAGTTTGGGCGGAACGAAAAAGCCCAAGGAGGATTTTGTATGGAGAAGCGTTTTATCTGCACGCGGCATGAGGAAATTGTCTATGGCTTCTGGCCCCGGGATGCAGAAGCCCTTGCCGGGGATGCGCTGCGTATTCATGCAGAAAAGGGCTGGGCCTGGCTGCGCCTTCCTCTGTACCCCCTCACGGAAGGACGTATTCTGGGTGCGAAGATTCGGGAGGGGGCTACCGGTGCCTGGGCAGGGGAGCCGATCTCAAAAGATGGCCGGGAGCTGCCGCCTGCCCTGTTTCGGGGGGCGGATGCGGATTTGATCCTGTCCACGATCCGTCTGCTTTCGGAAAGACCTACCCCCATCTCCCTTGATTTAAAAGGCCCCCTTTCCGTGCTGGAGACCCTGACGCCCAGCCTGCGTGTATATCAGAAGCTGCGCAAAGACGATCCCTATTTGCAGGAGCTGAGCTGTG
Source organism: Bacillota bacterium (assembly GCA_017440145.1). Classification (GTDB taxonomy): domain Bacteria; phylum Bacillota; class Dehalobacteriia; order UBA4068; family UBA4068; genus RGIG3155. The sequence goes on along the minus strand of JAFSHU010000060.1, from coordinate 9,208 downwards.
GCCTGCGGGATTGGGCTGTTTCCTGCATCGATGCGGGTGTCTCTCTGATTTCTTTTGCTGACCCCCTTGCCACGCTGGATTTGATCGGGGAAAAGAATTTCCTGGCGCATTATTGGCCCTTGCTGAAAGGGCTGCTGCAGGGGATCTTTTCTGCTCGCCCACAGGTAAATATACATCTTTGCGGGAAGCTGAGCCAGGATCTTCTGGATCTGGGGCTGCTTGGAAAAGAAGTACTGCCCCTAGAGCATCCCTACCCGCTGGATCAGGCTCTTCTTCAGAGAAAGGGGCTGCTGAGCGGTCTTGCCTGCCTGAACGGCCCATCAATTCCACGGACAGAGATTGTAAAGCTTATATTGTCTGAATGATATACAGGAAAGTTAGTATCGAAAAAACGGATAAAATCAGTTTTTTATTTGTCTTTTTGATGAATCCCCAGCTAGAATTGACTTTGCATTAGACGATGTTATAATAAAGCTCGCGGTAAAATTGATATAAAGTGGATATTATTGCTAAGTTTTATATTGTTTGGGGAGGTAAGCTATGTTAGAAGTAAAAGCCGAGCATCTCAGCTTTGCTTATGAAAAGGAACTGGTCTTGGGCGATGTGAGCCTGCATGCCAAGCCAGGTGATTTCATCTGCCTGCTGGGTCAGTCCGGCTGCGGAAAAAGCACTTTGCTGCGGCTCATTGCGGGCTTGGAAAAATCCGATCCCAATCAGCTGCAGGTCGGCGGTAAGCCCGTCGAAAAGCCCAGTCTGGATCGGGCCATGGTCTTCCAGGATTACGGCCTCTTTCCCTGGATGAGCGCAGGCGCCAATATTGACCTGGCTCTGAAGCAGAAATTCCCGGATTGGAGTAAGGAAAAACGTAAGGAGACCACCCTGCTCTGGATGAATAACCTAGGCCTGGAAGAATCTCTTTACGACAAGCTGCCCCTGGATCTTTCCGGCGGTCAGCGGCAGCGCTTTGCCACAGCCCGGGCCTTTGCACTGGATGCACCCCTGATGCTGATGGATGAGCCCTTCGGCGCACTGGATGCTGTCACCAAGGCTCTGCTGCAGGATACAGTCTTGCAGCTCTGGGATAAGGAAGAACAGCGGAAAACGGTTTTCTTCGTGACCCACAGCGTGGACGAGGCTCTGCTGCTGGCTACGGATATCGTGGTCTTGGGCCAGTCCCCCAGCCGCGTAATCTATACCCATCATTTTGAGGAAGGGCATCGGCCTCAGCGGGATACTATGTTCTCCGATCCGGAGGTCATGGAGCTGAGAAATACCCTGTTCCGCATCATTGACCAGGAGATTCAGAGTAAGGCGAAAGCCGCTCGCGAAGCAGGCGTTTAAATTGGTCTCTCTTAAAATTTTATAGAAGAACAAGAGAAAAAGGAGAAGGAAAATGAAAAAATTTGCTTTTATTTTTGCCTTGCTGGCCACCATGCTGCTGGCATTGACCGCTTGCGGTGAGCCCGCCGGCACTCCGGAAGGCGGAGATGCTTCCGGAGACAACAAAACCTATAAGATCGTCGTAGCTGCCCAGCCCAATTCCGGCCAGGTCTTCCAGTATCTGGCAGATGACAAAGGCTACCTGGAAGAAGAAGGCGTTGAAGTGGAAATGTCCTACATCAACAACGCCACCGATGCTTTCACCGCAATGACTGCCGGTCAGATCGATGTTATGTCCACCTACGGCACCGGCGGTCCCTTGATCCAGATCGCCAACGGCCAGGAATACACCATTTTCGGCGGCTACATGATCATCGGTGAGACCCCCTGCTTTGGCCTGCCGGAAACCGAATGGACCTCCCTGGAAAGCTTCCGCGGCAAGACCATCGGCATCACCCGCGGCGGCACCCCGGACATCGTCCTGAAGGGCATCCTGAACGATGCCGGCCTGCTGGATGAAGTCACCTTTGTCGAATTCAAAAAGAACCAGGAAACCCTGCAGGCCGTTGCCAATGGCCAGGTGGATTTCGGCGCTACCGCCACCGGCTATCAGCTGCAGGCACAGGCTCTGGGTCTGGAAGTTAAAATGTGGCCGGATGAATACTGGCCCAATCATTCCTGCTGCCGTATGCTCTGCAACACTTCCTATATTCAGGATGAAGACAATCAGGAAGCTCTCTATCGCATGCTCCGCGCCTACCTGCGCGCAGAAAAAGATTTGAACGAAGACAAAGCGCAGGTTGTTGATTTGGTCGTGGAAAACCTGGATCTGGACAAAGCCACTGTAGAAAGCTTTGTTTACAGCGAACATATGAAATACGACACCGACCCCTTCAAAAACAGCGTCATCACCATGTGGAACAAAATGGGCGGCTTCGGCTACCTGCCGGAAGACAATTCCATTGACATTCTGGAACATCTGAATATCGACATTTACCAGAGAGCTCTGGAATCCCTGATCGAAGATTATCCGGATGAGCAGTTCTATCAGGATAAGCTGACCCAGTTCAACGAAAACAATCTGTAATCAGGAGCAGCTGCCATGAAGAATTTGTGCAAGAAATATTTGGGCATCATCAGCATTGGCCTGGGGCTCGTCATCTTTTATGTGCTGCTGACGGATGTGTTCAATGTGCTCAGCGACTTTCTCTTCCCCAGTCTGGGTCAAGTCATTTCCCTGATCCCCGATTATATCGGCCAGCTGCTGGAGGGCCTGGTCAGCTCCCTGGGGCTTTTGGTCACCTCCTATGTGCTGGCTGTGCTCTGCGGTGTTTCTTTGGGTACGCTGGTGGGTCTGAAGGCCGGTCTGCGTAAGAACCTGAACCCCTATATCACCGCTTTCAGCGCCATTCCCGTTCCTCTGCTTACCCCCTATGCGATCAATATTTTCCCCACCTTCCGTCTGGCCTCTATCTTTCTGATCTGGCTAGGCGCCTTCTGGGTGATTCTGGGGACTACCGTGGGTGCGGTACAGAGCATCGACAAGCGTTATCTGGAAAATGCAGCTACCCTGGAGCTTCCTCCGGTAACCCGCCTTTTCCGCGTGATTCTGCCCGCTGCTTCCCCCACCATCCTGGTGGGCTGCTCTGTGGCTCTGAACCTTTCCTTTATGATGCTGGCTGTGGCCGAAATGTTCGGTGCTTCCTCCGGCATGGCCTTCTTCATCCAGTATTATTCTGACTTTGCACGTTTCGATCTGGTTATGCTGGGCTTCCTCTTTGTGGCAGCGGTACTGGTTACGATCATGTGCCTCTTTGACCTGCTGAAAGCCCGCATCCTGCATTGGACTCTGAACAACTAAGCATCCTTTCAGCTTTTGCTTTGCCTTGCCGGCGCGGATTTTCTGCGTCGGCAAGGCTTGTATACAGGCGCTTCCTGAAAGGAGCAAAAAAAGAAGAACATCTCGGAAACAAGACAAAAATTTCAGAGAAAGAAGGCGTTTTTATGGTCGCGAAACTGAAAGACCAGATGACCCCGGCAGAACGGGCTTCCGCTTTGGCAAGAGGGGAAAAGGTGGATCGCCTGCCCTGCAATCCCAACATTGCCAACGGCGCTGCCCGTATCTACGGCTGCAAGATCAGTGAATTCAACACCAACGCAAAAGCCCTGGCAGAAGCACAAATTGCCGTTTACCGCCGCTTCGGAAGTGACAGCATTCGCATCTTTACCGATCTTTTCACCTGCGCGGAAGCCATGGGTGCAAAGGCCATTCTGCCGGAGGACAATACCGCAGACCTGCTGGAGCCGGCGATTAGCGATTTGAGCCAGATCGATCGTCTGCGTCCTGTTGATCCCTATAAGGACGGCCGCTTGCCGGTACAGGTGGAAGCCATGAAATATCTGGTGGATGCCATTGGTACAGAGGCGGGCTGCTCCGTGGGGGTCGTCGGCCCCTTCACCAATTCCTTTTTCCTTGTGCAGATGGAAAAAGCCCTGCAGCTCATCTGCAAGGATCCGGAAGCCATGCATAAGCTCTGCCGCATCTCCCTGGAGAGCTGCAAGGCCTGGGCGGCGGTGGTCATGGATATGGGCCTGACGCCCACCATCTCCGAACCCATGTCCTCCTGCACTGTGGTGAGCCCCCGGGTATTCCGGGAATTCTCCCTGCCTTATCTGAAAGAGCTGGTGGATTTCATCAAGAGCCGGGGCAGGGGCGTGACCATGCATGTTTGCGGCCAGACGAACAAGATCTGGACGGATCTGGCGGATCTGGGCATTGCCGGCATGAGCATTGATAACGTGGCCAGCATCCGGCAGTGCAAGGAAAGCATCGGCGACCAGGTAAAGGTTCTGGGCAATGTGGATCCGGGCAGCGTGATGTATGCCGGTACGCCCATGGATGTACGCCTGGCGACCCTGGAATGCATCCGGGACGGTTATGATTCTCCCAAGGGCTTTGTGGTCATGTCCGGCTGCAGCCTGCCGGTGGAAACCCCGGTGGAGAATATTGATATGATGATGGATACCGTGCGGGAAGCCGGCTACCCCATTGATATCGAATGGGTGGAAGCGGAGATCGCCCGCTGCAAGCAAGTATTAGGGAAATAGGAGAGCAAACATGAGAACAAAAGAAGAACTCTTGGCTGAATTGGCGCGCTGTGTAGTGGAAATGGAAGATGATTCGGTTGCAGATGTGGCCCGGGAATATGCAGAAGCCGGCCATGACCCCAAAGAGGGCATCCTGAACGGTCTGATCATCGGCATGAACCAGGCAGCGGATCTCTACGATCAGGAGGAATATTATATTCCGGAGCTGCTGATCTGCTCTGCCGCCATGTATAATGGTCTGGATGTGCTGAAGCCCCTGCTCCCCCAGGAAAAGCAGGAAAATGAGCAGAAAATCGTCATTGGCGTCGTGCAGGGCGATACCCACGACATTGGCAAGAATCTGGTGAAGATCATGCTGGAAGCCGCTGGCTTTACCATGATCGATCTGGGGCGGGATGTCCCCGTGGAGCGCTTTGTGGATGCAGTTCGTGCAGAAAATCCGCAGGTGGTGGCTTTGTCTACCCTGATGTCCACCTCCATGCAGAATATGGGCCGCGTGGTTCAGCTTCTTGAGGAGGCCGGTCTGCGGCAGCAGGTGAAAATCATCATTGGCGGCGGCCCGGTCTCCACGGCCTTTGCCCGGAAGATCGGCGCGGATGGCTATTCCGTAAACGCCACGGATGCTGTGCATCTGGTGCGGGAGCTTTTGGGTGCCTGATCTCATTGAGCGGAGAAGGAGAAAAGCATGAAGCAAACAGCGAAGGAACGGCTTTTTGCTGCGGCAAAGAGCCAGCCTTTTGATCGGCCGCCCTGCATCTGTCCTGGCGGTATGATGAATATGATGTTTCAGGAAATTATGGAGCAGAGCGGCTGCCCCTGGCCCGCTGCCCATGTGGAGCCGGAGAAAATGGCTGGCCTGGCAAAGGCTCTGTACCAGGCTGGCGGCTTTGAAAATTACGGCCTGCCCTACTGCATGACGGTGGAAGCGGAAGCGCTGGGCGCAAAGGTGAACATGGGGGATCTGCTCTGCGAGCCTCATGTGGTGGAATCCCCCCTGGCGGATTGCGGGGAGTGGCAGAGCCTGCCCCAGCTTTCTCTGGAGTCAGGGCGCATCCCCTGCGTGCTGCAGGCTTTGCGTCTGCTCTCTGCAGGGAATGAAGAGGTTCCGCTGATCGGCAATCTTACCGGGCCGGTGAGCCTGGCCGGTACGCTGGTGGATATGGATAAGCTACTGAAGGCCATGCGGAAAATGCCGGAGACAGCTCATGCCTTTCTGGATTTTGTGGCAGAGCAGCTGATTCGCTACGGCAATGCCATGCTGGAGGCCGGTGCGGATGCCATCTGCATCTCTGAGCCCAGCGGCACCGGTGAATTGCTGGGACCCCGCTATTTCCGGGACTATACTATTCCTTATCTGAATCGTGTAATGGACGCGCTGTCTGCACCGGTAAAAATCATTCACATCTGCGGAAGGATGCAGAATGTGTATGAGCTGCTGGAGCAGCTGCACTGCGATATTTTCAGCTTTGATGCAGTGGTTCCGATCAAGGAGATCCGCCCCTATCTGAAGGGGAAAGCCGCCATGGGGAATATCAGCACCCTGACTCTGAATGAGACAACGGCAGAGCGGGTGCAGGCGCAGGCGCGGCATGCCCTGCGAAGCGGTGTGGATGTGCTGGCCCCGGCCTGCGGCTTGCCCACCACCACGCCCCTGTCTATCGTTCAGGCCATGGTCAGCGCTGCCCGGGAGGAAGAAGCATGCCAAAGCTGAGCATTTTGGGCAGAGCGGCTTTGCAGGCTGAGCATGGCGTGAATCTCTATCGGCTTTTGTCGGAAGAAGGCTTGCTGGATGGCCCCTGCGGCGGCGGTGGCCGCTGCGGAAAATGCGGCATTCGCTTTTTATCCGCTGTGGAAGCCCTGCCAGAGGAGGAAGAGTTCTTTTCCCCGGAGGAGCTGGAGCAGGGCTGGCGTTTGGCCTGCCTGCATAGCTTAACGGAGGATCAAAGCATAGCATTGCCCGGCAGCGGCAAAAGCACTGTGCTGGATCAGGGGCTCTGGAAGTCGGTGCAGCCGGATGCCGCTTCCGGCTATGGCATCGCCGTGGATATCGGCACCACCACCCTGGCGGCCTGCCTGCTGGATCTGAAAAGCGGGCAGCGCCTGACCAGCGCTACCTGCCTCAACAGCCAGAAGGCCTTTGGACAGGATGTAATCACCCGCATCGATTATGCAGCTACCCAGGCCGGGGGGCTGGAGCGGATGCAGGAAGCTGTCCGGGAGGATATCCGGCAGCTTTGCCGGGAAATTTGTTCTCAGGCGGGAATCGAAAGCTCCCAGGTGCAGGCCATGAGCATCGCTGCCAATACGGTGATGACCCATATTTTCGGGGGCAAGGATCCTTCTTCTTTGGCGGCCTTTCCCTTTGCGCCCGCCTTTACCGGCCCCCTGATTTGCAGTGGGGAGGAGATGGGCTTTTCCCTGGCTCCGGGGGCAGAGGTCTATTGCCTGCCTGCCATCTCCGCTTATGTGGGCGGGGATATTACCGCCGGGCTTCTGGTGAGCGGGATTCGGGAGCTTCCGGGCTGCAGCCTTTTTTTGGATATCGGCACCAATGGGGAGATGGCGCTCTGCCGGGATGGGGAGCTTTTGTCCTGCTCCTGTGCTGCCGGCCCTGCTCTGGAGGGCATGGATATCCGCTGCGGTATGCGCGCTGCGGAGGGCGCCATTGAGGATGTGCGGCTTTCTGAAGCTGCCGCCGAAGCCCATTGGCAGCTGCAGGTCATTGGCGGCGGCTCGCCTCGCGGCCTTTGCGGCAGCGGGCTTCTGGCTCTGGTAGCAGAATCGGTGCGGCATGGGATCATCGGCAAAAACGGCCGTTTCCAGGATCATCCTCTGGTGGAAGTGGAAGAAGGACGGAAGCGCTGCCGGGTGGATGCACTGCAGGGCATCTATCTGACCCAGCGGGATGTGCGCCAGGTGCAGCTGGCCAAGGGCGCGATCCTGGCAGGGGTGAATATCCTTCTGCGGGAAGCCGACATTCAGTCGGAGCAGGTGGATCGGGTGCTGGTAGCCGGGCAGTTCGGCGCACATCTCAGCAGCCGCAGCTTGGTGGGCGCGGGGCTTCTGCCCGCTGCCCTGCAGGAGAAGATCGAGTATGTGGGGAATACCGCCCTATCCGGTGCTGGGCTTTGTCTTTTGTCCCGGGCGGAGCGGCAAAAAGCAGAGCAGCTTTCTGCCCATGTACGCTATCTGGAGCTGTCCGTCTGGCCCAATTACGAGCAGGAATTGATGTCTGCCATGCGCTTTTCCTGCGGGGAATAAGAATACCGCGGTTTGTGCCGCAGAATATAAAAAAGCCAGCCGAAGAAAGAACTTCGGCTGGCTTTTGCTGTTTGTATGGACTTCTGTCTGTTTCTTATTTGTTGGGGGAGTAGCTGCCCGTGGTGGAGATAGCCACGGTGCCGCTGTTGGCATCATAGCTCATGCCGAAATCCAGCAGCAGAGCCAGATCCCGCAGCATCAGGTAGTTGTTGCCATCGATGTTGTAGGCCATGGGCGCTACCTGCGCGCTGTTCAGGTAGACAGACTGGCTGCTGGCCACTGCCCGTTTGGGGGAAGCCAGAGCTACGTTTTCCTGCCCATTGCTGGTGTAGGCCGTGCCTGCGGTGATGTGGATGCTGTTGGAGCTGGAGACGAAGCTTACCTGGAACTGCTTTGCACTGCCATTCAGCAGATAGGCGATGTCGCGCAGCTTCACGAAGTTGTTGCCGTTGATGTTATAGGCGTTCAGCTGAACGGATTTGCTGTCGATGGTCAGCTTCTGGGCGCTGACGACGGTGGAAAGCTGGGCAGGCTGGCGGTAGATGGTCACATAATAGGTGTTCGCCGCATCCTTGCTCTCGCCCTCATAAACATAGATCGGGATATTGTTGATGCCTTCGTTCAGCTGGTAATAGTTGGTCCATTTGCCGCTTTCCTGCTTATAGCCAAAAAGCTCGATGCTGCAGGAGCCGGAGGCTGCGGTGGGGAGGAAGGAGATGTAGGAGACGGAATTCGGAACATTGGCGGTGTAATTCATTTTTTCGTTCACGAATACCGGGCTCAGGCTCAGGGCTGCGCCGCCGTACATCTTGGCGGAAAGGCCGGAAAGATAAGCACCCTTGCTCTCTGCCTCGCCGTAATTTACGGTCAGCTTATAGCTGTCCGTATCATCGCAGTTGGCGGCGATTACGTCGATGCTGCAGGTGTAGCTTTTGCCTTTCTGGCAGCTCAGCTCCACATAGCCATCCTTGCCGACCAGCTCGCCGTCTACCAGCACAAAGGCCTTGCTGTCAAAGGCTTCTGCGTAGATGCGGATCTTGTTGTAAGCATTGGCAGGGACGTTTACGCTGTATTCTTTTTTATCATAGGAGAAATCTTTGTTCAGCTTAATTTCTTCATATTTATTGTCTGCCGTCTGATTGGAGACAGAGAGGCTGTCCAGGTCCGTATCGTTGTTGTCAGAGCCCTTGCCGCAGTGGAAGGTGATGCTGTAGGCGCCCAGGGTCTTGCCATCCTCATCCATGACCTGAATGGGAAGAACCGTACCTTCCTTGATCTCGCTGAGGCAGTACCATTCTTTGTCGTAATCGTCTGCTTCTGTGGTTTCGCCTGCTTTATAATTGTAGAAAACCAGAGAATCCCGGTCTGCGGCTTCGGCCATGACATAGATTTCATCGATGCCGTCTGCCAGGAAGGCATGGTAGCTGCCTGCATTGGGGTCAAACGCAGGGTAGAGATT
>JAFSHU010000059.1 GCA_017440145.1 Bacillota bacterium | reverse complement strand
GTTTTCCTGGTAGCTGCAGACGTTCAGCCGCAGGCTGCAGGCCAGCAGAAGAAAGAGCAGCAGGAGCAGCAGAAGCCCTGCCTTGAGGACGATAGGTTTTGGGATGCCCGGAAGCATGGGATTTCCCCTTTCCGTGAGGTTTTTGTCGGTCTTGCCCGGAGGTTTCCCCGGAGATTCTTCTTTGGGCTTTCCCCTTGGGAGATTCCCTTTTGGGATGCGCCAGCCTGCGCTTTTTAATGGGCGCTGCGGAAATTTGAACACAAGCAAAGCGCCCCCGCTGCCTTTTGCAGCTGCTTTCTATGCCCTCCCCGGGGTTTTGCGGGCTTTTTCTATGGGACGAGCGGTTGGGGCTTTCTGTTCCCCGGCTGCAGAAAGAAAAACAGGAGCAGGCTTTCACCTGCTCCTGTTTTTTTGAAAGATACAAGTTAGGGTACAATAACGGTGAAGATGCTGTAGTATCCGGTCTCTGCATCCAGAGCGGAGAATACAATGCTTCTGCCATCACTGCCCCAGCAGAAGGAGTGGACCGGGGCTGCGTTCAGATTCAGCAGAATATTTTCCGCCACATAGTAGATGTGGAGATGTTCCTCTGTATCGGTAAAAAGGATCTTATTTCCATCGGCAGACCAGCTGAGCAAAGCGCCGCCGCCGATTTCTGTGAGCTTGCTTTCTTCGTCGGCATTGAGAAGCCACAGTCCCGGCTCCTCACCACCGCGATTCTGGGCGATCTGGCCGTTGGCGGAGCTGGCTTCCACGCCGGAGCCTTCTTCCATGCTTTCACAGCCGGCAGTGGCTTTTGCGGAGGGCAGGCTTTCCGTCTCTCCCAGGAACTGGGGCTCGGCGCCGCTGATATCCACCTGGTATTCCAGATAAGCATCCTCCGTCTCCACATAGAAGCTGACAGTGCTTCCCTTTACCAGGGGGAGCTTGGCGTCATAGCCTTCCACAGCGGCCAGAGTCAGCAGGTTGTAATCCCCCTGGCTGCTGTTGCCGTAGGCCACCGGGGGCAGGGAAAATTCGTTATTATGGTTTACATCCACCGGCGCTTCCTCTACCGCGGGCGGGTCAGTCACCGGGGCTTCCGTCGGATCCGCTTCCACCGGGGCTTCCGTGTTTACGGGATCCTGCTGCTGGGGCGGTTGCGATGCATCTGCATCCGGCTGTTCAGCCACCACGGGAAGGGCTTCCTCCTGGTCTGGCGTTTGCTGGTTCTCCCGGGCAGGGCGGAAGGGCTTCTGCAGCTCCGGAACCTGCTCCGGCTGCTCCTGCTCTGCCTGGATGGGCGGTGTGCTCAGCTCTGTGCCGGGCTGGCTCTGCTCAAACCAGCTGCCCACCAGAAAGCCCAGTGCAACTGCGGCCGCAGCCACAGCTCCACCGGCCCAGCGCCATGCCGGGCTGCGGCGGTGTTTGGCCTTGCTGCGGAAGCTCTCCAGCTCCAGCAGCTGCCCTTCGGGCAGGGCGGCCATGACAGAGCTGCAGAGATCTGCCGGGGGATTCACCTGGGCGATATTCTGTGCCAGCAGCTGATCCAGCAGCAGGTATTCCTCTGCCATCCGCGCACAGGCCGGGCAGGCCGCCAGGTGTGCCTCCAAAAGAGAGGCCTCCCTGGGGGACAGGCTTCGGTCCAGCTTTTTATTGATCAGTCGTTCGTAATCCTGACAATTCATTGCTGTCTCTTTCTTCTTTCCGTTTTACTTTATGTATAAAATTATGAATAAAAGCGATGCAACACGCTTTTTCATCAAAGGGAGCTTGTTTGGGGTTCAATCCTTGTGCAGGAATTTCGCCAATGTGTTCTTCAGCATCTTCCTGCCGCGGAAAAGCCGGGTCTCAATGGTGGAGACAGGCAGATCCAGCTGCTCGCTGATCTGCTGATAGCTCATACCCTCCAAGTATTTCATGACCAAAGGCAGGCGGTATTTCTCCGGCAGGGCCTGCAGCGCCTGATTGATGCTGCTGCTCAGCTCCTGCTGCTCATAGGATACCCCCGGGTTTGCCTCCCGATCCTCTTCATCGACCCGCAGGTCGATCACGGAATCCAGTGGGCTGGTTTCCTTTGGCCGCCGGTGCATCATGTTGATGCAGGTATTGTGGGCCACCCGATAGAGCCAGGGGAAGAAGCGACGGCTTGTATCATAGCGGGACAATTCCTGATAGACCCGAAGGAAGGATTCCTGGGCCATATCCCGCGCCTCGTCATAATCCCCACCCAGGCGATAGGCCAGGGCAAAGATCTGCTTCTGGTAGCGTTCCACCAATATAGAGAATGCTTCGTTGCAGCCTTCGCGGACGAGCATTACCAATTGTTCATCGCTCAGATCGCGCATCCAAACCTCCGACCTATAAGAAATACAAGTTCACCCCAAAAAAACTTGCGGGGAAAGAGAAAAGATTTTTGAAAAAATTTTGTATGCTTTTTGCAGCGGGCTTTTTGCAATAGCCTTTATGCAGCAGGCTTTTTGCAACAGGAAGAAAGAGGCATCTTCCCGGCTGAAAAAGCATATATATCATAACATAAAAGCAGGCTTCCTGTCAGCCCCTGCGGAAAGATGGCAAAAATTGCTGCCGAAAAGGGGAATTTGTCGCAATAAAACCGCAGCTAGACGCAGGAATGTGCCTGCAAACAGCCAATTCTTTAGCTATGAGTGATCTGCTGACTGGCTTACACAGCCGACATCAATTACATATCGAATTGCTTTCCATGGCATCCCGGGCAAACAGCGCCCGGCCGCTGGCCCTGCTTCTGTTGGAGGTGCGGGATTTTGGCCTCTGGCAGCGGCAGCTGACCCCCCTTGCCGGGGATAAGCTGATCCAGGCCACCGGGGAGATCCTGCGCCGCTCTGCGCCGGATGACGCCTACCTGGCACGCTGGAACAATGCCTGCTTTGCCATGCTGCTGCCGGCCTGCACCCTTTGGTGTGCCGAGGATGTGGGGGAGGCTCTGCGGGTGGAAGCCCAGCAGGCAGCCTTGCCCGGCATTTTTGCCTATCATGGGCTGGGGCTGGATCTGGTCTATGGGGCGGCCTGCCTGCCGCCTGCGGACCCCAGCAGCCTGAGTCTTTCCGCAGAGGAGCAGCTGGAACGGGCAAAGGGCGGCCCTATGCGCCGTCTGCTGCTGCAGCGGGACGGCCTGCACCCGGAGGAGGGTGCCGCAGAGGCCTATGTTCGTTTGGCGGAAAGCTATCTGATCCATGGGGACCCCTACCTGAAGCGCCACGGCATGATGTGCAGCGGCTATGCCCGGCAGGTGGGGAAGAATCTGGGGCTTTCCCCGGCGCAGCTGGAGGAGCTGGAGATCGCTGCTGCCTTTGCGGATATTGCCATGAAGGAAGCCGCAGGCGGCTGCCTGGAGAAGCCGGGCTGCCTTACTTATGGGGAATACCGCCGCGTGGCGCGGCACCCGGTCTTTGCTGCGGAGCTGTGCCGTTCTCTGGGGCTGCCGGAGGGCATCTCCGAAACGGTGCTCTGCCATCATGAGGCCCTGGACGGCAGCGGCTATCCCGAAGGGCGGGTGGGGGAAGAGATCCCGCTTTCCGCCTCCATTCTGGGGGCCTGCGGCGCCTTCGCCGCCATGCTGCTGCCCCGACCCTATCGCCCGGCGAGAAAGCTTTATGCGGCCCGGGCTGCTCTGGCCCAGGGGGCGGGTGTTCGCTGGCCTGCCGCTGTGGTGCGGGAGCTGATCGGGCTGTGAGCAAAAAGACAATCCTAATTATAGACCCAAATCCCAGCGGGAACCTGAAAATAAAGTGAAATTTTCCCGCGCAGAAGCATTTTTTATCTCAGACAGTCCAGACAAGTGTCCTTTCAAAAAGCAAGCCCCCGGAGCGATTCCCCCGGGGGCTTGCTTTTTGTGCTTTTCCCGGGCCTCGCGAAAAACTTCTGCTCAGCAGCGCCGATTTCGGGGAAAGCCGCAGCTGCCGGGCGGGAAGCTTCGCTTCTGCCGCGAAAAGGGCGGGCTTCCTTCCGGGGACTTGCTTCTGTTTCGCTGGCCTTCGGGGAAAGCGGCTGCTGCAAAGCCTGCACAAAGCCAGGGGATTGCTACTTATGCTTTCAATCCAGCCCTCGTTCAAGCCCTCAGCGCAGGCTTCCCTTGCACAGGGGCGCCTTTGGGCTGCACTGCTTGCCGGGGAACACTGGGTCGAATTGGGGTACGCGGAAAAGCCCCTCCTGCTGTGGAGCCGGGGTTTCGGCTGAAAAGGGGAAAAGGCCTGCAAAAAAGGCAGGAATCCCAAGGGATCCCTGCCCGTGCTTTTTCTCTGCCCCAAAAAAGGGGGATTATTCCTCCACCAGCTTGATGCGGGTGCCGATCTTTTCCAGCTTCCGAATGAGATTTTCGTAGCCCCGCTCGATGTGGTGAATGTCCGTGATCTCCGTAATGCCCTGGGCCATCTGCCCGGCAATGACCATGGCAGCACCGCCCCGCAGGTCTGTTGCCCGGACGCTGGCACCGCTGAGGCGGCTCACCCCGTTTACGATGGCGGAATTCCCCTCAATGCGGATATCCGCGCCCATTTTCATCAGCTCCGTTGCATGCATGAATCGATTCTCAAAGACAGTCTCCGTAATGATGGAGCTGCCTCTGGCCACGGAGAGCAGAGCCATGAACTGCGCCTGGGCATCCGTGGGGAAGCCAGGGTAGGGCAGGGTCTTGATATCCACCGGGTCAATGTCCTTGTTCCCCAGAATGTGGATGCTGTCGTAGCCGATCTCCATGGAGACGCCGATCTCCATCAGCTTGGCGGTGAGGGGCTGCAGATGCTCAGAGATCACATTGTGCAGGATCAGCTCCCCGCCGGTGGCAGCAGCCATGGCCAGGAAGCTGGCAGCCTCGATCCGATCCGGGATGACCGTGTGCCGGGCTGCCTGCAGAGCTTCCACACCCTCGATGCGGATGGTATTGGTGCCTGCGCCTTTGATCTTCGCGCCCATGGCGTTCAGCATATTGGCAAGGTCGATGATCTCCGGCTCGTGAGCGGCGTTATCGATGATGGTATGCCCCTCTGCCAGAGAGGCTGCCATGATGAGATTTTCCGTTGCCCCCACGCTGGGGAAATCCAGGTAGATGCGGCTGCCGTAGAGGCGTTTGGCCTGTGCCTCCACATAGCCGTGGCCCATGGTCACCGTTGCACCCAGAGCCTCGAAGCCCTTCAGATGCAGGTCAATGGGGCGCGCGCCGATGGCACAGCCGCCGGGCAGGGCCAGGCGTACCTTCCCCAATCTGGCCAGGATGGGCCCCATCACCAAAAAGCTGGCGCGCATCTGACGCATCAGCTCTGCCGGGGGGTCGATCTGGTTCAATTCAGAGGTATCGATGGACAAAACATTGTGGTCAAAGTTGGGCCGGGCACCCAGATGGGCCAGAACCCGGCACATGGTATCCACATCGGAGAGCCAGGGGCAGTCATCGATGATGGATGTTCCGTCTGTCAGTAAGGTGGCGGCGATGAGGGGTAATACGGAATTTTTTGCGCCGCTGATCTGTACTTCCCCGAAAAGGGGGGCTCCGCCTTCAATGAGAATTTTTTTCAAAACACGCTTCCCCTTTGTTCGTTCTATTCTAAAAGAAAATTTGTCTCTTTTTGTTAGACTTCAGTAGAATAATAATTCGATGCAGAGCCGCTTTCTCCTTTAGGAAAAGCAGCGGGCTGCAAGTCTTTCGTTTCTTATTTTATGTTCCCGGCTATTCCCATATTCCGGGGGCATGCCGGGTCTGGGGCTTTTACGGTGTAGGGTCTGAGGCAGCCCTTTGCTGCCCGGGGAAGCGGACGCAGCCGCCGGGCGGCCTGTCAGTTCCCGG
>JAFSHU010000058.1 GCA_017440145.1 Bacillota bacterium | reverse complement strand
GCGGGCAGAGCCTTCAGGAAATAATCGGTAGCGAAGGGACGATAGAGATGGACTTTCAGCAGACCAACCTTACGGCCTTCTTTGTTCAGTTTGTCCACAACGCCTTCAGCGGTGTCGCAGACAGAACCCATGGCAACGATGACATCGGTGGCATCGGGAGCGCCGTAGTAATTGAAGAGCTGATAATCACGGCCGGTGATGGCGCTGATTTCTTTCAGGTAGTCGGCAACGATGTCCGGAACGGCTTTGTGGAAGGGAGCCGCCGCTTCACGAGCCTGGAAGAAGATATCGGGGTTCTGGTTGGTGCCGCGAACCACGGGGTGTTCGGGATTCAGAGCGCTGTCGCGGAAGCGTTTGACTGCATCCTGGTCAACCAGTTTCGCCAGATCATCATAATCGATGACTTCGATCTTCTGCTGCTCATGGCTGGTGCGGAAGCCGTCGAAGAAGTGGAGGAAGGGCACGCGGGATTTGATGGCTGCCAGGTGGGCAACGCCGGCCAGATCCATAACTTCCTGTACGGAATTGGAGCAGAGCATCGCATAGCCGGTGTGGGCGCAGGCCAGAACGTCACTGTGATCGCCGAAGATGTTCAGGGCATGGGTAGCCAGAGAACGAGCGGAGACATGAATGACGCCAGGCAGCAGCTCGCCGGCCATTTTGTACATATTGGGGATCATCAGCAGCAGGCCCTGGGAAGCGGTGTAGGTGGTGGTGAAGCTACCCGCAGACAGGGAGCCGTGGACTGCACCGGCAGCGCCGGCTTCAGACTGCATCTCCATGACGCGTACAGGGCGCCCGAAGATATTCTTTTTGTCCTGAGAAGCCCATTCATCCACATACTCTGCCATAGGAGAGCTGGGGGTGATGGGGAAGATTGCCGCAACTTCGGTAAAAGCGTAAGAGACATACGCCGCGGCCTTGTTACCGTCCATGGTCTTCATAACTTTTGCCATGATTCCGATATACCTCCTTGGATATTATGACGATATATAGATAAGGGTAAAAACATACCTTAAAACCAAATGTATTTCAAATTCTTATCAATTATACACTAAACTTAGGCCGTAGTCAAAAGATTTTAGCCTGCATTCCAAATTTATAACAGAATTTTATAGTTCAGCAAAATCATTCAGATTTCTAAAATACTAGCACCATGTACATACTGCGTACAAAACGCTTCTGCCTGAAAAGGCAGAAGCGTTTCTCGAACGGTTTATAAGCAGCGGGAGCCGGGCCCGCGACGACTTTTTGGCGGTGCCAGAATCTCTGCCAGAACCAAAGCTCTGCGCCAATCCTCGGAACCGGCCTCCGGCAGAAGCGGATGAGGAACAGAAGGACTTGCCTCTGCCTGCGCCTTTTTCGGAAGGCGACTGTTCACAGGCGGAGACATCGGCTCTGCAGCGACCCCAGGCACGACAACACAAAGCTGTTCTGCAGGCAAGGGCACTCTCTTTCCGACAGGACGCGGCCTCTCCGGAGCAGGGGCTGCTTCTTCCGGCTCGACAGAAACCCGCTTCCAGGGGGGCGTCTCGTATTTAGAAGAGACATTGGCCTGGGGCTGCTGCCTGCGATAGGCTTCCGCTCGGCGGCGCTGCTCCTCCACCATGGCAGATTGGCTCCGGAGCCGGGGAGCTGCGGTTCTGTCAGCAGTCGCCCGATCCTGCGCCTTTTTGGCCGCCTCTGTTCTTTGTTTACTCTTGCTTACAGCGTTCACAATGGCCACAATGATCATCACAATGACCCATAAAGCTTCCATTGTTTTCACCACCTCATTTCCAGAGCCGGGCAAAGCCGGCTGCGCCGAAGTGACTATTTCTTATCATTATTCTGGGCTGCAGGGCCGGCAATGCTTTCCCGCATTTTGGTATCGGAAATCACATTCATCATGTTGTAATAATCCATCACGCCCAGATTCCCGTTGCGGAAGGCCTCTGCCATAGCCAGGGGAACCTCTGCCTCCGCTTCCACGACCTTGGCGCGCATTTCCTGCACAGCCGCCAGCATTTCCTGCTCTCTGGCCACGGCCATGGCGCGGCGTTCCTCCGCCTTTGCCTGGGCAATGCGCTTATCCGCTTCCGCCTGATCCGTCTGCAGCTCTGCACCAATATTCCGGCCCACATCAATGTCGGCAATGTCGATGGAGAGGATCTCAAAGGCCGTACCCGCATCCAGACCCTTGCTCAGAACGGTCTTGCTGATGCGATCCGGGTTTTCCAGAACTTCTTTATGGGTGTTGGAGGAACCAACGGTAGTAACAATACCCTCGCCAACACGGGCGATGATGGTTTCTTCACCGGCGCCGCCCACCAGGCGGTCGATATTGGCACGAACCGTGACCTTGGCTTTGGCTTTTAGCTCAATGCCGTTGATGGCCATAGCTGCCACCACCGGCGTTTCAATGACCTTGGGGTTGACGCTCATCTGCACCGCATTCAGCACGTCACGGCCAGCCAGATCAATGGCAGCAGCCCGCTCAAAGGAAAGGGGGATATTGGCACGCTCTGCGGCGATCAGGGCATTGATGACCCGATCCACATTGCCCCCGGCCAGATAATGGGCTTCCAGCTTGGAAACGGGGGTGATAAGACCGGCCTTTTCCGCCTTGATCAGGGGGTTGACGATCTTATCCGGGGCA
The DNA here is from genome assembly GCA_017440145.1 of Bacillota bacterium. Lineage (GTDB taxonomy): Bacteria > Bacillota > Dehalobacteriia > UBA4068 > UBA4068 > RGIG3155. The sequence continues at coordinate 3,993 of JAFSHU010000058.1, read as the reverse complement.
ACCCGGCGCAGCCGCATACCGATCAGGTCAAAAATGCTCACCTTTACACCCGCTGCCTGGGCAGAGATCCACAGACCGACAGGCACAAAGCCGAAAAGGATCAACAGAAAAACAACAATAAGAACGATCAGGATCAAAACACTCAAACCGGGGATGGAAACAGCAGCAAACATGAACATTCCTCCTTTTTCTTTCATACGATGTATTTCTCAAACCATGTGTTTCAAACAATGCATTTCTCAAGCATTTTCTTTTTCTGAAAGGAACAATCCGATAAAGCTTCGGGGAAGCAGCTTAGTTCGCTGCCTCCGCAGCCTGGCGAACCACGACACGCATGCCTTCCACAAGGATAACTTCAATGGGCTGCCCGGCCTCAATAAATTCACCCTGGGTCACCACATCCACCTTTTCCCCATTGATGAGCGCAGAGCCCGCCGGGCGCAGCGTGGTCAGGGCAGAGCCCCTTTGCCCCTGAAAACGGGAAAGGGAAATATCCACAGAATCAAATCCGCTTTCCTTGTCCAGCTTCTGAAAAAGGATCAGCTTTCCCCAGACTTTTCGGGTCTTTTTATTTTTTATCGTATACCAGATCAGGGCGATGGAGACCACCAAAGCGATGAGCAGAGACCAAACGGCAGAGCCCGGATCCGGTGCGGCCAGGATCAAAGAGGCAAACAGGGAAAGAATGCCCACACCGCCGCAAATACCAAAACCGGGGATGACAAAAATCTCCAGCACCAGCAGGACAGCGCCAATCAGCAGCAGCCAGATGGAAAGGGCGGAAAAGCTGTCGGACCAGAAGCTGCCCATGAAATACAGAAGGAAGCTCAGCCCGCCGAGCACCCCGAAGGCGCCGAAGCTGCCGACAGTGGCAATCTCCAGAGTGACCCCGGCAATGCCCAGGATAAGAAGGATCGTGGCGACTACCGGATTGGTCAGAAACATACCCAGCTTATCCTGCCAGGAAAGGCTGCTGCCAAGGATGGCACCCAGGTCATTCCCATCCACCACCACGTCCCCCTCAGAGGCCATGGCTGTACTGCAAAAGGCCAGCATCAGACCAAGGATCAAAAGAAAGGGCAAAAAACGCAGAAGGCTCTTCATCCAATCACCTCTTTAGATATTCTTTTACAAATTTATTATAGCATATGCAGGCCTTAAACAAAAGTTAATTTTTTATTAACTTGTATTCCCGGGAATTCGGCAGTATAATAAAACGGTCTGTATACCCAAAGGGCTGAGGAAGCAGCCTGTTTTTGCTTCCTATCTCAGGAGCTTACATCAATTCAGGAGGTTGCACCAATATGGATAGAAAAGATTGCGTCTTTTGCCGGATCGCAGACCGGGATATTCCCTCTCCCCTGCTCTATGAAGATGAAGAAATTGTAGCCTTCAACGACCTGCACCCCCAGGCGCCGGTACACATCCTCATCATCCCCCGGAAGCATCTGCCTTCCCTGGCGGAGATGGAGGAAGCCGATGCAGCCCTGCTGGGAAAGATGGCTTTTGTAGCAAAGCAGCTGGCAGAGGAAAAAGGGATCAGCGAAAGCGGCTATCGCCTCATCTGCAACTGCCGGGCTGATGCCGGTCAGGAGGTTCCCCACATTCATGTCCATCTGCTGGGCGGCGAAAACCTGGGCCCCCTGCTGGCAAAATAAAGCCCTTTGAAAAATTGCCCTGAATTCACCTGCACAGAAACATGTTTTTGCTGGAAACTGGCGGTTGACGTGCGGCCAAAAATAGGTTATAATATGCAGGTGCGACAAAGCAGCTTCTGCTTGAAGGGCTTTGTTGGCGACGGTCTCCATGGAGGGAGGGATAAGTAGTGAGTGAAGTTCGTGTTGGCAAAAATGAATCTTTGGACAGCGCTCTGCGCCGTTTTAAACGCACCTGCCAGAAATCCGGCGTTATGGCGGAGATTCGTAAGCATGAGCATTATGAAAAGCCCAGCGTAAAAAGAAAGAAAAAGGCTGAGGCTGCCAGAAAACGTAAATGGAACTAAGCCTAAACTTGTCTTTTAAAGCTGCTCTTCGGAGCAGCTTTTTTTTGCCCAAAAAAGGAGCAGTCCCCTGAAAAGAGCCTCCCTGTTTTATCCTGCGATTTCACCTTGCCTGAGCACGAAGCCTCCGCCACCGCGGAAGGCCCTTTCTTTCACAAGCCGAAAACGAAGGATAACAAAAAACAAGCCTGCATTTTTGAAAATGCAGGCTTGTTTTTTACTCTTTTTCATGCCAGAGCGGCAACTTGAACCAAAAGGTACTGCCTTCATTCAGGCGGCTGTCCACACCGTATTGGGCATGGTGCAGATCCATAATTCCTTTCACGATGGAAAGCCCCAGACCGCTGCCCTTTGTCGACCGCTGGGGTGCATCCGAGCGGTAATAGCGATCCCAGATATAAGGCATATCCTGCTCAGAGATGCCGCAGCCATGATCCGTGATGGAAATCTTTACCCAGGCGACTTCCACCTTCTGCTCCAGAATAATGAGCTTATCCTCCCCGCAATGGGTCATGGCATTGTTGATCATATTGCCCACAGCCTGAATAATTTTGGTCTCATCTGCCCAGACCTGCACATCTTCATCGATCCGCAGCTCTACCCGGTAGCCATCCGGGCTGACCAGATGATTATAATTATTGGCAAAATCCCGCAGGCTTTCGCTGAGGTCAAAAACGGCGGCATTCAGCTGCTGCACCCCTGAATTCAGCTGGGAAAGATCCAAAACATCCTTGATCAGCTTGCTGAGCCGTTTCGTTTCATCCGTGATGACCTCCAGGCTTTCGCTGTGATCCTCCTCCGGAAAATCCCGCATAAATTCAGCATAGCCGCCGATCATAGTCAGGGGCGTACGCAGATCATGAGAGATATTTGCCAGGATGTCCCGCTGCAGCTTTTCACTTTTCCCCAGCTGGTAGGCAGCAAGGTTCAGCGTATCCGCCAGCTGATCCAGCTCCCGGAAGGCTCCGCCTTCAAAGCCCCCGGAAAAATCACCGGAAGCCAGGCGCTGGGCAGAGCGGGTCAGCTTGCTGATGGGGCGGCTCAAATGGCTGGCGATCACCGTGGAGAGCAGCGCCGCAGCAATGACCAGAATTATGGAGATCCAAAACAGCTGGATACGCAGGGTATTGACCACTGCCCCCATGGGAGAGATGCTGGAATTCAGCAAAAACATGTATTTGCCGCTGCTGCCGGTCACCAGACGCACATAAATCAGGGAATCCGGCAGAGTCAGATAAGCAGGCGGCAGCCAGCGGGAGTAATTCTCATCCTCCAGACGGAAGGCCTGGCGGGTGACACGATTTTCATAGATACCCCCATTCCAGTTGGCCTGATTATAGTATTCTTCGATCTGGTTTCTTGTCCCATGATGAATGGTACAATCCCCCAGAATATCCACCTGACACAGGCTGCTCAGTGTGGTGGTAAAGGTCCCGTCATAGACCCGGTAAATGCTGATGCATATCTCTCGCTGCTGCCCCAGCCTTTCGGCCAGTTCGAAAAGCGCACTCTGCTCTGCATCCACAGAAGCTGTCAGGGTGGTAGCTGTCTGCTCGATCTCATTGGTTTTGATCCGCTCATAAAAGCGATCCAAATAGACGACCTGAAAAACCCAAAGCAGGCCGATCATCAGCATGCAGAAACAAAGCAGATAAATAAACAGACGCCAGCGCAGGGGCATACCGTGCCAGCGCTGCCAAAGAGAGCGTTTTTTCTTATCAAGATCAGGCTTCAAAGCGGTAGCCAACTCCTCTGATGGTAACAATATAATCCCGGTAAGGGCCCAGGGCCAATCTCAGCAGCTTAATATGTGTATCCAGCGTCCGGTCATCCCCAAAGAAATCATAACCCCAGACATTGCTGATGAGCTGCTCTCTGGTAAGGGCCAGACCCTTGTTGCGAACCATGTAGGTAAGAAGATCATAGACCTTGGGGGAAAGCTCCACCCGGTTTCCGTCAATATAGACCAGACGCGCCGGAAAATCAATGCTCAG
>JAFSHU010000057.1 GCA_017440145.1 Bacillota bacterium | reverse complement strand
TTGGAGCTGTAGCAGAAGTTAATCTGTATGTAATCGTAGAGACCATGATAGATCTTCTTGGTGCGCTGGCGCTGCAGCTGCTTCACAAGTTTGGGAAGTTCAGGCGCTTCTGGCTTCAACTTGACTGGTTTTTGAGCGTCAGCCGGTACATACCAGACTCCGTCTTTTTGTACCGAACCCGGGATTCTGCCGTTTCGGCAGTGTCTGCGAATCATTTGATCCGTAATTTTCCACAATACGGATGCTTCTTTTGCTGAAATATAGTCCATGTTTTTGTTCCTTTCGACGAAAAATCTTTGAAAAGCCCGGTACTTTGGGCTTCTCCGGTACTTTTCTGACCAGAATTTTGACCAGAATTAGAGCGAAACACCTTATACAGAATGAAACTTTATAGATTTTTCTTGAATAAAACTGGACTAATTGGACGAAATAGATGAATAAGACGAATAAATATACCCGAGAGAGCCGATGGCATTCAAGAGGTCAGCGGTTCGAACCACTATAAGGAACGCAAGGACCTGAGCAGATTAATTAAAAAATTAATGATGCTTTTGTGTTCTTATAGCATATTTCTAAGTTGCTTTTGCCAAACTCTGCCACTCTTGTTAGCTGGAAAGCAAAAGATTGACTTTCCTATCTGCTTCGAATAAAATTGGTATATATCGAAGTAATTGATTTTGCTAATAATACGCGCCTAAATTTGTTTAATAACCTAGGCTGTGGGTATTAAACGCTTGCGATGCGCTTACGAGGAAACAATGACAAATACTCCGGATCTTTTTTTTAGTACCAGCTTCGCGCAATTTTTGCTCCAGGATTGCGTGATGATCCCCAAATCCTTGCTGAATAATTATCGTCTTCTTCCAATGGGAGAAGCAGAGCTTTTGCTTTTTTTGCGTATATCAGGCCCTTTGCTGAAAAATGGGCAGATTACCAGGGAAGAGGCTGCTGCAGAATTAAAGCTTCCTGTTGAGGAAATAGATTTTCTTTTGCAGCCGCTTCTGGCTTGTGGGGCTTTAGAAATAGAGCAAAATTCTTCTATCTATCATTGTAATGGACTATTTCGTTTTTTGCATGAGTGCTGGCTGAATGAGCAGCGGAACACCTCTTGCGGAGAAGAAAAAGCAGTTTGCCCCCGTCAGCGGATGATGGCAAAGGACTATGTGTTAACCATGAGCAGGCTATATCGCCGTTTTGAGGCAGAGCTGGGGCGCAGCCTGAAATATTCGGAAAATGAGCAAATTCGCCAATGGTTGGATGAAGATGGCTTTTCTGCAGAGATGATCGAAGAAGCTTTGAAGCGTGCTGTTTTGCAAAATAAGGGGACACTGGCCTATATAAATTCTATCCTTCGGGATTGGGCCCAAAAAGGGTATTGCAGCCTGGAACAGGTCCTGGAGCTGGATGTTAAACCCACAAAAAACAAAAATCAGAGACAAGCCAGGGAACGACAAGAAGACGATACCTTTTTGGAGCAGCTGGCACAGATCGAGGCCAACGCCTTTAAGTTGTAAAATCAGGAGGCAAAATGGAATCCATTCATTCTGATATGAAAACTTTTTCCCAGATGCTGGATGAACTGGGGGAGGAGATAGCAGCAACGGATGCTGATATTTATGATTGCCCGATTTGCCGGGATACCGGTTGGGTCAGCGATGGGGCAAATGCATATCCTTGTTCCTGCAGAAAAAAGCAGCAGGAGCAGAATCGTTTCGCTCTGCCGCCGAAGCTGGCCAAAACCAACTTTTCCAATTTCCTTCTGGATAAATATAGTCGGGAAATTATTCCAAATCGGGAGATTAGCTACCGAAATTTGGCAGAAAAGGCCTTGATCTCAGCGAAGGATTTTGCCAGCGCTTATTTGTCTGGTGGGAATCCTCCTGGCTTCATATTGATCGGCCCCACCGGCTGCGGAAAAACCCATTTGGTTGCTGCAACCGCCAATTCTTTGCTTGCATCTGGGGTGGACGTCCTTTTCCTGGTCGTTCCGGAGTTCCTGGATCAGCTGCGGGACAGCTACCGAAGAGAAAGCCAGGGGATGAGCGAAGGGGAGCTGATCAAACGTGCTTATACGGCACAGGTTTTGGTGCTGGATGACCTGGGCGCTCATAATTTTACGGAATGGGTACAGAATAAGCTTTTTACGATCATCAATTATCGCTTGAACCACGAGCTCCCCTGTTTGATCACCACCAATCTGGACTTGGATGAAATGTACAGCTGCATCGGCAGGCGAACCACCTCCCGCTTGATGGAAGGCTGCCGCAAATTGTTCCTGGCTTCCAAGGGGGATTTTCGTATGCAGGTAGACCTTGAGGCTAGCCGATGAGAAGGCCAGCGATTATCTTTGATTTTGATGATACGCTGGTCCAGTCCTATCCGCTCTTTTTATACTATGAGGCTTTGTTTATTGAAGAGCTGCTGAAAATGGGTTTGGGGGAACGGGAATCTATTCGGGCTTTTCTTCGTGAGCGGGATATCGCTTTGGTCACGCAGGCTGGCTATCCTGCCATTGATTGTTTTCCCCGGGCTTTGCAGGAAACCTATGTCCATTTTTGTGAGGAAGAGGGAAAAGTGCCGGATCCGCATCAGGTCGAGGTGCTTTTCAAACTGGGCTGGAATGTACATCTTGATCGCCCGCAGCCCGTCCCCGGCGCTCGGGAGCTTTTGGAGAGCCTGAAGGGGAAAGGTCGATTGCTGGTCTTTTCTCAGGGGGAATCGGATTCCCAGCTTGCCCGCATCCGAAACAGCGGGTTTGCCGAATACTTTTCGCATTGCTGCGTTGTGCCTTTGAAAACGGCAGAAAGTTTTCAGGCTTTGCTTGATTTTTATGAGATCGATCCCTGCTCTTCCTGGATGATCGGCAATAGCTTGAAGTCAGATATAAACCCCGCCCTGGCAGTGGGCTTAAACGTAATCCATTTTGATACGGATGATTGGGTTTTTGATCAGGAGGAAGCCGCGGGGAGATACCATCGCGTCCAGAAACTTAGTGAGATTCCGGAGATTATATTGAATGAAAATTAAGGTTGCAGCAATACAGCTTCAAGCAATCTGGGGAGAGAAAGCCCATAATCTACGGAGGGCAGAGGCCATTATGGAGGATGCCATTTCTGCAGGTGCGGATTTCCTGGTTTTGCCGGAATTATGGAATACAGGCTATGATACGGAGCATTTTTCGGACTTGCCTGGCTTGGCCGAGGAAGGAAAGGGGCCTGGTTTATCTTTTTTGAAGGAATTTTCTAAGCGGCATAAGGTTTTTATTGGCGGAGGCAGTATGGTTGAAGCCCGCCATGGAAATTTATATAATACCTCCTTTTTTATTGCTCCGGATGGAGAGATTTTGGGGAAATACAGGAAAACACATCTTTTTGGGCAGGAAAAGGAATATTTTTCTCCCGGAGAGGAGTGGATGATCGTAGAGGACGAGGAAAGGCTGGGAAATCTGCGGGTTGGCATGGCGGTTTGCTATGATTTGCGTTTTCCGGAATTGTTTCGGAACATGGTCCTCCGGGGGGCGCGGCTTTTTACTTTGCCCGTAGCCTGGCCCAGCATCCGGGAATCGGAGTATATTCTTTTGGCGCGGGCACGGGCTTCGGAGAATCGTTCGATTCTGGTAAGTGCAAATCTGAGTAACCCTCAGAAAACTTTGGCAGGGAAATCTTTGGTGGTTTCCCAGTTCGGTGAGGTTCTGGATTGTTGTACGGAGGCAGAAGGTTATGCTGTAGCAAGCATTGACCTGACTGAATTGCTGGATCCGAAAAAGTTCTTTCCCCTTAACGATCGGCGGCAATTTTTGGATGAGATTGATAACAATCTGCTGTAGACTGCATCGGAGGGATGGATGATGAAAAAGCTGTTCGCCCTATGCCTGCTTTTGCTTGCCTTTTCTTTGTTTGCCTGCAGCCCGACGCAGGAAAATGCAGATTCAGGGCTTACGCAATCTGCGGGAGGAGAGATTCTGGAATTTGGGATCATCACAGATGCAGAAGTTGTGAATATCCGCCAAAGCGCATCGATGGAAGGCCGCATTTTGGACACGGCCAGAAGGGGAGAACTTTTTCTTGTGGAGGATAGCGGCCTTGCGGATGATGAGGGAAATCTTTGGGTAAAGATTCGGTATCGAGGAGAGAGTGCCTTTGTGCATTCTGAATATATTTTTCAAATGGTTTGGGAAGAAAATACAACTCTGAATATGGGAGAAGTGCTGGAACGGGACGTTTATGTTTATTCTGAGCCCAGCACTGACAGCGAAATTTTGTACCGAACCTATAAGGGAGAACCGCTGATTCTTTATGCTGCGGAGGATGCAGATTGGTATCGGATTTTTTACAGCAGGGGAGAGGCCTATATCCCAGCTGGGCAGATTGCGGTTCGCTCTGTTGATGTCAATGCGCTATTAAACGAAGGTGCATCATGATAATATAATCTCTGTTTTGGCCTTGAATCAGCAGTTTTTATTTTATGCGTTTACATACGGCACAGACTAAAGCTCACATAAAAGAAAAAGCCCACCAAAGTGTTTTGGTGGGCTTTTTGTTGAGATCTGAAATTTACAGACTGCGAATTGCAGCCAGCAATTTTTCTATTGCTTCCTGCTGGGTGGCCCAGCTGGTGCAAAAACGTACAGCGCTGTGTTCCGCATCCATACGCTGCCAGAAGGAGAAGGCAAAATCCTTTTCCAGCTCTTTGAGCCAGGCATCGGGCAAGATGGGGAACTGCTGATTGGTCATAGAGGGATACAGGAATTTGCAGCCCTTTTCTTCAAAGGCTGTCTTAATCTGCATTGCATACTGATCTGCCTGCTTTGCAATTTGGAAATAGAGGCCATCCTGGAACATCGCCTGGAACTGGATCCCCAGCAAGCGCCCTTTGGCCAGCATACCACCGCGATTTTTCATCATAGAGCGATAACCGATGCTCAGTTCCGGATCGGTAAAGACCAAAGCCTCACCCATGAGGAAGCCCTGCTTGGTTCCGCCGATGTAGAACACATCACAAAGCTGTGCAATATCTGCCAGGCTAAGATCACAGGCGCTGCTCATCAGTCCATAGCCCATGCGAGCCCCATCGAGATACAGGGGCCAGCCCAGCTTGTGGCAGCAAGCGGAAAGATCACAGAGCTCTTCTTTGGTATAGAGAAGACCTGTTTCTGTGGGCCAGCTGATATACCCCATGGCAGGCTGTACGATATGCTCTTTGGTTACATCTTCATGATAGGCATTATAGACATCCTGCACCATGGCAGCAGTTAATTTCCCATCATTTGAGGGGATCGCCAGAACCTTATGCCCGGTGGCTTCCACAGCACCTGTTTCGTGGACATTGATATGACCACTGGCAGCAGTAACAACGCCCTGGTAGGGGCGGAGAAGGGAAGCAATGACGGTTAAATTGGTCTGGGTGCCGCCAATCATGAAATGAATATCGCATTCCTCGGGAGAAAGCGCACATTCCTTACGAATCAGCTCCTTCGCAGCTTCGCAAAAATGATCCTCCCCGTAGCCAGGGGTCTGAATCAGGTTTGTTTCTGCTAAATAATCCAGGATGGCAGGGTGGCAGCTTTCGCTGTAGTCGCATTCAAAACGGTACATTCTATCACTCTCTTCCAAAATAGAATAGAAACATCTTGTCAAGCTTTCTCTATTATCATATCATATCTCCAAAATATTGCAAGCTTTTGCTTTCCTCACCCTCTCTTTTGTTGACTTTTTCATTTACCTGCCGTAAAATAGGTTGGCTGTATTAATCAAAAAAGAGGAAAGTTTCATGAATAATCGATCACCGTATACGTTTCAAAATGGTTTAAAGGATGGTCTGCCGATTGGCATCGGTTATTTATCCGTTAGCATTGGCTTGGGGCTGATGTGCGTTGTTCAAGGTTTATCGGTATTTGCAGCCATTTTTATGTCAGTGGTCAATATGACTTCTGCCGGAGAAGTCGCCGGGCTCTCCGTGATTGTTGCTGGTGGGACGCTAACGGAGCTGATGATTTCTCAGCTGATCGTTAATTTGCGGTATTCGCTGATGTCTCTTTCTGTTTCCCAGCGCCTGGATGCAGGGATGAATACCTGGAAGCGAATGATCATCAGCTTTGGTATCACCGATGAGGTCTTTGCTGTCAGCACCTCGAAAAAAGAAGCTGTAGGCTTTTTCTATATGCTGGGATTGATCTTGCCTTGTATGCTTGGATGGACGCTGGGAACTTCCCTTGGGGCCGTAGCAGGAAATATCATGCCAATGATGATTCGAAATGCCCTGGGGCTTGCGATTTATGGCATGTTTATCGCGATCCTTGTTCCACCTATGAGAAAAAATGCTGCAGTTTTGGCTGCAACGCTATTTGCTGCCGCAATTTCCTGCTGTATTCACTATTTACCTTGCTTTTCTTCCATTGGTGCTGGGTTTTCCATTATCATTTCCGGCGTGGTGGCCGCAGCGGTTTTAGCTGTTCTTGTACCTTATCAGGAAAAAGAGGAGGAAGGAGTGGCGGAGAAGAAATGACTTGGACTGTATTTGGCCGTATTCTTGCTATGGCCTGCGTTACCTATTTGCTGCGCATGATCCCCATGGTCGTTTTTCGCAAGAAAATCACCTCTCCTTTTTTGATTAGTCTTTTCGCATATATGCCTTATACGATTCTGGGGGCAATGACGATCCCTGCGATTTTTGATGCCACAGGTCATGCTCTTTCTGCTGCAGCGGGATTTTTGGCCGCAATCGTGGTTGCTTTTAAAAAGGAATCATTGCTTCTCACGGCTTTGGTCGCCTGTTTGGCAGCTTATTTAGCTGAGTTGGTACTTTCTATGATTTAGCCTATTGAAGGCAGAAAGCCGCAGAGAATTTTATTTTGGCTAAACTACAAAAACCCGGAAGCAAACTTTGCTTCCGGGTTTTTATGTATTGGGATTCCTGCTGCAAATTGCAACAAGAGATTTAGAAGAAGAGCGCCACCAAACGATAAAGCCAGCAGGCGGCAACACCGGCGAAGAAACCACCAATGGTATGGCTGAGGATGGCTTTCCCGGTCAGTTCGGTTGCTTTCAGCGTACCCATCATGGAAATGTGCGTGCTCAGATAGCCGCTCCAGCACATGCACATTGCAGTGAATACCGCCACATCAGAGCCGCTTGCCAAGCCGTTGCTGAGCAGGTGCGGAACCAGACTGATCGCTGCACCTGCGGCACCCAGAGCTGTAACGGGAACGGCAATGCTTTCCGGAGAGCTGAACCCGAAAAGAGGAGCCAGGATGAAATTCACTTTTTCGGCCAGCATGGGCAGGATCGCGATACCTTCATAAGCAGCACCGGTATAAACACCAGCTTCGGAAGGGCCATTGGTAAGCATCAGCACAAAGGTGCAGATCACCAGGACGCCGGGGATAATACCAATACCCAGCTGAACGCCGCTTTTGCCGCCATCTAAAAGTGCAGCGATCAAGCGGTTCATAACGGATCCTTCGCGGATCGGGCGAATATGTTCAAATTCGGTATCCGAAACAGCACCACCAGCCGGCATATCTTTGCCGAAGCGTTTTGCGGTGAAATGCAGCATCAAACGGGTGCTAATGATACTGCCCACAACAGCACCCAAGGTGCCGATGATGACAGAAAGCAGATAAGATTCGCCGGTTATGGCTTCCTGGCTCAGCATGAATGCGGAAACGATCAGGCCCATGCCAAAAGCGGTACCCAGATTGGTCAGAGCCGGGAGCTGATACGCTTTAAAAAAGCGGCGGAAATAGCTGTCCTCTGCCAAAGTCAGGATGGCCGGATTATCGGAGAGATAAGTGGTCACAACGCCTAAAGAAGCGGCCCCAGGAAGACCATAAATCGGCTTCATCAAGGGTGAGAGCAGTCGGTTGATCAGCGTTACCAGACCAAATTCCGAGAACAGAGCAGAAATTGCACCCATCAGGACGGAAATCGCCACCAGATACAGCACGGTATCCATCATAAGCGCATAGGCGGTATTCATCATGGTATTCAGGGTGTTTGCGATCCCCATTTTGCTAATAAAAAGTGCAAAGAAGCCGATAAATACGACAGGAAAAATAAAGCTTTCAGCAGAAATTTCTTTTTTAAAGCCTTTCTTGATATTCGGTGCGGCAACGGCACTGGCTTTCATGTCGCTCATCTCCTTACTTTTATTTTAAAGGTTTTTCTTGACCTTTTCTTTGCAGCACTAGTATACTATTGGCAATAGAATAAGTAAAACGCAGGTTTCTAATCTTTTTCATGAGAAATCTTCATGTATAAGGGGAAAGACAATGCAGAAATATTTGGCTTTTATTAAAACGGTGGAAACAGGAAACCTTACCAAGGCTGCGGAGCAACTGGGCTACACGCAGTCCGGCATCAGTCACATGCTGAACAGCCTGGAAGAGGAATTGGGCTTTTCTTTGCTGATCCGTAATCGTTCAGGGGTATATCTGACGAGCAATGGAGAATTGATTTATCCGATTTTAAGAGAGATATCTCAGCAATATACGCGTTTACAGCAAGTCGCTGCAGAGATTTGCGGTATGCAGACGGGTATCGTCCGCATTGGCACCTTTACCAGCGTGGCGATTAAGTGGTTGCCTCGCATTATGCGGGGATTTAAAGAGGAATTCCCCAATATTCAGCTGCAAATTCGGGATGCAGCCTACTATGAAGAGGTAGAGGAGTGGTTGGAACGTGGGATGATCGATTGTGGTTTCACGGTTGAGACTTCCCGAAAAACTTTTTTAGCGACCCCCCTGATTGAAGATCGCTTGCTGGCAATTCTTCCTGCCGGTCACCCATTATGCAGCTATGAAAAATTGCCTCTGGCAGCTTTCCGCAATGAAACCTTCATTCTCCCCTCGGAAGGGGCTCACCATGATGTAGGGAAGCTTTTGGAGCATTCCAGTATTTTGGCAAAATCCAGTTTGTCAACTTCCAGCGACTATGCGGCGATAGCGATGGTAAAAAATGGTCTGGGTATCAGCATTCTTCCGGAGCTGGTTTTGAATGGCTACCCGATGGAAGGGGTTGAAATCCGTGAACTGGAAAAACACCGGAGCCGAACCATTTATATCGCAACGCAGGCATTGAAATATGTATCTCCGGCTACCCAGCGTTTTGTCGATTATGTTCGCTGCTGGGTTGCTGCACAAATTTAAAAAAGGATCCGGCCAGCATGGCCGGATCCTTTTATGTACGGATCGGTATTCGTTATTTGATGATGGTCAACTCTCTGGTGACTTTATTCAGAATCTCAGTCTCACCTTTTTCATTGATGGCGACGATATTTTCAATACGCATGCCATAGACATTGGCGAGATAAACACCAGGTTCAATGGAGAAGCACATGCCACGTTCCAGGCGGCGGGGATTGCATTCTTTGATGTCCGGAGCTTCATGGATCATGTAGCCGATGCCATGGCCCACGCGGTTGATGAGGGTCTTGGCGTAGTCCTGCTCATCCAGAACGACACGGGCAGCTTTGTCGATGTCCGGAATCCAGGCGCCTTCTACGGCTGCTTCCTGGGAAGCCAGCTGGGCACGGTCAACCAACTCATAAATGCGACGCTGATCTTCCGTTGCATCCCCGACGAAGACAGTGCGGGAGATATCAGACTGCATTTCGTTGTATTCGCAGCCCCAGTCCAGAACCATAATATCCTGCTCCTGAATCACACGATCATAGCCGCTGTAGTGGGGGAAGCCAGAGTTGGGGCCGGAAGCAACGATGGCCCAGAGATTGGTGCCGCCGCGGCTGGACATTTGCTCAAACATGAAGTCACGGATCTGGCCTTCGGTCAGACCGGGACGGATAAATTTGATGGTGGGTTCGAAAGCCGCGTCTGCGATGGCAGCAGCTTTGCGAAGATTTTCCAATTCTTCCGGCGTCTTGCGGATGCGGACTTCTTCCAGCAGAGGTTTGGCGTTTTTGAAATTCACGCCGCATTTATCCGTGATTTCCAGGACGTTGAATGCCTGGGCAGAGGAGTTGACGCCAACGGTGGCGCCCTTCAGACCCTGTTCTTCCAGGATTTTACCGACAACATTGGTCATACCATCCCCGTCAAACCAGGTATACACGGGAATTTCATGGTTGAAGGATTCCTTGATTTCATCGCCATACAGCAGGTTGCAAACATAGAAGCAGCTGCCATCTTTTTTAATGAAAAGACCCTGGAAACGCTCACACATCATGGGAGAGAAACCGGCAAAGAATTTTAATTCTTCAGAGGGGCAGACCAGAATTGCATCGAATTCGGTCTCGCCCATCATAGAGACGAGCTTTTCAATATAATGCTTTCTCATGATTGGGTTTAACCACCTTTCATTTAGTCAACAATAATCATGTCTTTGGTGAATTTGTTCAGGACTTCGCAGCCATCTTCCGTGACAACGATGAGATCTTCTACACGCATACCCCATTTGCCGGGAATATATACGCCGGGTTCAACAGAGAAGCACATGCCGGGCTGAACCACCTGCTGGCAAACGCTGCTGCAATCCGGGGGTTCATGGATTGCCAGGCCGCAGCCGTGGCCGAGACGATGGGTGAAGTATTTGCCATAGCCGGCATCCTCAATTACCTTACGGGCAGCGCCGTCGATATCACAGAGACGGACGCCGGGACGGATTGCGGCTTCACCGGCCAGGTTGGCAGCTTTCACGATCTCATAAACTTTTTTCTGTTCATCATCTGCGTTCTTATAGAAAACGGTACGGGTCATATCGCACCAATAATGCTTGCGGGGAGCAAAAATATCGAAAATTACGCTGTCGCCAGGTTTGACAGTGGCTTTGCCGCATTCATGATGGGGTTCGCTGCAGCCAACACCGTAGCAGACCAGCTGATCCACGGCAGCATCAGCACCGTTCTTCACATGGGTTTCGGCCACAAAGCGGGCCATTTCGCTTTCGCTCATGCCATCGCCCAGATGTTTGATGACTTCAGCCATGGTTGCATCATTCATGGCGGAGGACTGCCGCAGCAGTTCGATTTCTTCTGCATCCTTCAGATTGCGGGCATCATCCACGGCTGCAGAACCAAGACGGGGTTCCAGACCGGGGGCTTTTTCCAGCAAGGGAAGGAGGAATTTAGCGCGCCAGAATTTATCGATGCCAATGGGGCCGGGTTTTACTACGCCGGCGATCATGCCCATATAATCATCCACGTCATCATAGAGATGGATATTCAGGCCATCCTGGGGTTCCTGCGGGAACATATGGTTGTTGAAAAGATGTGCATTGCCATCGGCATCCAGATACATGGCCAAGAGGCGTTCACCGGGATCATAGCCAATACCGCAGAGATAGTAAAGAGAATCCGGATCGCTGATGATCAGCTGGGACATGCCGGCTTGCTGCATGTTTTTGATAACAGATTCCACACGAGAAGTCTTCATTTATTTTCCTCCTTAGTTAAATCAAATTTAATCAACATGCCGTAAGAAAAGACTACGGCCATATTCATTAATAATATTGTTTATTTCTTCCTTGGAAGAGATTTTCCTGCTCAAATATGCGCTTTCTATTTTGATTGCCTGAAGCAAAATATCGTGGTATAATTAAGGTTAATCTTTCCAGAGCAGTATATTTCCCTTCGAGAGGTTCGCGAAAGGCTATGATAAAGCGAAAAAAGAGTTTTTTGATCCGTATTTTTTTTCTCTGCTGCTTTTTTCTTGGTGCAGTGTTTTTATCCGGATGCACAGCTTCCTCCGCAGATCGACTGGGGGAGGGGAAGCTGTCTGTTGTGGCCAGCATTTTTCCGCCCTATGATTTTGCCCGTCAGCTTTGCGGGGAGAATGCGGAGCTGACTTTGCTCATTTCCCCGGGAATGGATACCCATGCCTATAGCCCTTCTCCGCAGGATATCATTGCGATCGAAAACTGCGATGTTTTTATCTTCGGCGGCGGCACTTCCGATAGCTGGCTGGATGATCTTTTGGATTCCATAGATTTGTCTGGAAAGCAGGTCGTTCGCATGATGGATTGCGTGGATCTTCTGGAAGAAGAACACAAAGAGCATGCCAGCCATGATGGAGAGGAAGCCTGTACCCATGATCATACGGAGAGCCACAGCCATGGTGTGATCGATGAACATGTTTGGACCTCTCCGGTAAATGCAATGCGCATTGTAGAAGAAATCTCTGCTGCTCTGCAGGCTGCGGATCCTGAGCATGCTGTGGAATATCGGAAAAGAGCTGCTGATTATCTGGCTGATCTGGAAAACCTGGATGCGCGCTTCCGGGAGCTGGTTTCCAATGCTTCCCGGAAACTCCTGATTTTCGCGGATCGCTTTCCTTTGCGGTATTTTGTGGAAGAGTACGGCCTCGATTACTATGCAGCCTATATCGGCTGTTCTACGGAGGCAGAGCCCAGTGCGGCTACGGTGGCCTTTCTTATTGATAAAATAAACACAGAAAAGATCCCTCTTATTTTGAAAGTGGAATTGAGCAATGATAACATTGCGCAGGCGATTTCAAGAGATACAGGTGCAGAAATTCGGGTATTCCAATCCTGCCATAATCTGCCCAAGGATGATTTCGAGGCAGGTGCGACGTATATCAGCCTGATGGAAGAGAATCTTAAAGTTTTGGAAGAGGCTTTGAATTAATGACATTAATCAGCTGTGAAGGGGTAACACTTTCTTATGACGGAAAGGCTGTGTTGACGGATTTAAGCTTTGCTGTGGAATCCGGCGATTATCTATGCATTGTTGGGGAAAATGGTTCCGGGAAAAGTACGCTGGTCAAAAGTCTCTTGGGCTTACATAAGCCCACCCAGGGGAATATCCGCATGGGGGAGGGCTTGCAGCATACGCAGATCGGCTATTTGCCGCAGCAAAGCCAGATTCAGCGGGATTTTCCTGCTTCCGTATATGAGGTCGTTTTATCCGGCTGCCTGAGCGGCAATGGGAAGCGGGCCTTTTTCTCCAATGCTGCAAAAGCAGAAGCCAGATCTATAATGAAAAAGCTTTCGCTGCTTGGGATTGCGAAAAAAAGCTTCCAGGAACTTTCCGGGGGGCAGCGGCAGCGTGTTTTGATCGCAAGGGCACTCTGTGCCACACGCAAGCTTTTGCTGCTGGATGAACCCACAGCCGGACTGGACCCCATGATGACAAAAGAAATGTATACTCTGATCAACGATATCAATAAAGAAGAAGGGATCACCATCATCATGGTTTCCCATGACATTCCAGGCACCTTGGGCTACGCCTCTCACATTTTGCATCTGGCGGGAAAACCACTCTTCTTCGGAAAAAGTGCGGATTATCTTTGCAGCCCGGCAGGGCGGGCTTTCGCAGGGGGGATTTGCCAATGATACAGCTGCTCAGTGAAATGTTTTCCCATAGCTTTATGGTGCGGGCCTTCATCGTTGGTTTGCTGGTGTCTTTGTGCGCCTCTCTCCTGGGGGTGTCCCTGGTTTTGAAGCGATATTCCATGATCGGGGATGGGCTTTCCCATGTGGGCTTTGGTGCCCTAGCTTTGGCTGCGGCTTTCAACATGGCCCCCTTGCATCTTGCCATTCCCATTGTGGTATTAGCAGCTTTTTTCCTGCTTCGTATCAGTGAAAACAGTAAGATTAAAGGGGATGCAGCCATTGCCCTGATCGCCACCAGCTCCTTGGCGGTGGGCGTTCTGATCGTCTCTATGACAACCGGCATGAATACAGATGTATTCAACTATATGTTTGGCAGCATTCTGGCTATGAGTGATGGCGATGTGAGCCTTTCGCTGGTGCTTTCTCTTTTGGTCTTGATTTTGTTCGTTGCTTTTTATAATCGAATTTTTGCCGTGAGCTTTGATGAAACCTTTGCCAGGGCCACAGGGGTGCCGGTTGGCTTTTACAATATGGTTATTGCGTTTCTGACGGCGATTACGATCGTTTTGGGAATGCGGATCATGGGGGCAATGCTCATTTCCAGTCTGATCATTTTTCCGGCGCTTTCGGCGATGCGGGTCTGCAAATGTTTTCGTTCCGTTATCGTCTTTTCTGCCTTGCTCTCCATCTTTTGTTTTTGCATAGGAATGCTTGTTTCTTATGTTTATTCTCTGCCTTCCGGTGCAAGCGTTGTTACTGCAAATATCTTAGCTTTTATTCTTTGCGCCTTTGCTGGCTGGCTGCGCCGGCGCTTTGGCTGGTAGGTATGATATTTTTCAGCAAAAAGCCTCTCTGGGCATAGAAAACCCCGTCCCGGAACTTCCGGGGCGGGGTTTTTGCGTGTTTAAGATAAGGATTCGGGATCACCAGCCGGTTCCCACGACCTGAACATGCCAGCCGTCTGCTTCCTGCGAGACATACCCGCAAAGCTGATTGC
>JAFSHU010000056.1 GCA_017440145.1 Bacillota bacterium | reverse complement strand
TTGGCGCGTTGTTTTTTCTTATGATCGATACAGCTTCAGGCCTACAAGCAGACAATCCTGAAGATAGGGGATATGGTTTTCCTCAAGATAGCTGATCAGCTCCGGGCTGGATGCCCCTGGCTGGAGAACCAGCATCTTAAATGCTTTCCTGCATTCCCGAAGCAAGGCCAGGCCCCGATCCGCTCGGATACACAGATCAATTACATCGATCTCGCCGGATACGTCATTCAGGGAAGACAATTCTTTTCCCACGCACTGTACTTCATACCCCTGCTCCAACATAGCCTGCTTGATTTTGTAAGCATATTTTTCTTTATTCAGCGTGTCCCCCACGATGGCAAAGGATTTTTGCTCCATTACGTTTGACAAATCCATCTTAGACCCCCTGTTCCCTCGCTGGGGAAAATTCCTCGGCAAGATGCTTTTTCTCCGTTTTTCAGGATACGCTCCGGCGCAGCGGGAATCGCTTTGCCTTTCAGGAAACAGTGACTGAATTCTGAATTCTGATTTCCCTTTACCCCAGCATAGCCAGAATCTGCTGCTTCGGCTTGGCACCAAGGGACTGATTCACGATCTTGCCTTCTTTCATAACGATGAGAGTCGGAATGCTCATGATCTGAAACTCGGCAGCCAGCTCCTGCTGCTCATCTACATTGATCTTACCAACCTTGATATCCGAACGTTCTCTGGCGATTTCCTCCACCAGAGGGACTACCATCCTGCAGGGGCCACACCAGGGCGCCCAAAAATCCAGCAAAACGGGTTTATCGGAATTCAGAACTTCTTCCTGGAAATTGTCTTTATTGATATTGATGGCAGACATTTATAAAGCCTCCTTTTTTATTCATGTTTTCTCTGCATTCAGGCTTTCTTTCCCTCTTGCTTTCTGTATGCCAAGTATAGCATTGCTGTTTTTCTTTTTCAGTGATCTTATCACAAAGCACCGGCTTCTTTAGGTTCGGGCCATACCGTCTACGCGCAGCACCACGCCGGTGATATAGGAGGCTTCATCAGAAGCCAGAAACACAAAGGCATTGGCAATATCCTCCGGCTGGCCCAGGCGGCGAAGGGGAATCTGCGCCACAAGAGGCTCAATCACTTCTTTGGGGACAGCCTTCATCATATCTGTTTCGGTGATGCCGGGCGCCACAGCGTTGACGCGAATCCCTTTGGGGCCGAGCTCACGAGCCAGAGAAACCGTAAGGCCGTTAACTGCAAATTTGGATGTGGGGTAAGCGATCCCACTGGGCTGGCCATAAATGCTGACCATAGAAGAAGTGCTGAGAATCACACCGCTTCCACGGGCTGTCATACACTCGGCAGCTGCGCGGGTGGAGTTGAAAACACCCTTAATATTCAGATCCATGACCTTATCAAAGGTCTCCTCCGTATACTCCATAAAAGGTGTGCTTTCCGAAACGCCTGCATTGTTTACCAGAATATCCACACAACCATATTTCATGGCAGCCTCCCGGAAGGCGCTGCGAACCGATTCCAGATTACTCAAATCCGGGCTGATCCCGGCAATGGTGGAATCCGGATATTTTTCCTGTAACTGTGCAACCGCTTTTTCTGCAGAAGCGGGGGAACTGGCAGAAAGAATCACGGTGGCCCCTTCTCTTAAAAATGCATCTGCAGTGGCATAGCCGATCCCACGGCTTCCGCCGGTAATGATAGCAACTTTATTTTTCAATCTCATGAATATCCGCCTCCTTCTTCTTTTTTATCAGAATACCCGTTTTTATGGGTTTCATCAGTGACAAAATCACAATTTTTGCTTTTCCCCTTACAGATCAGCTGAGTCATGGTTCCCATCGGGCAATAGACACACCAGCTGCGAGGCTTGAAGAATATCATCGTAAGCAGCCCCAGGAGCGTGGAGGTCAGCATCACGCTGTAGAAGCCAAAGGCAAACTGGGCCACAGCCGGGTGAAACAAAGTTCCGTGATAGGCCCAGCTCCAGGGAAGCTTAAATACCCACAAAAGGCTTACTGCTGTTTTCAAGCTCTCCGCTCCGGCAAGGACCAGGTAAGTATTCCACAGCATCAAAGCAAACATCGTAAGGAAAAAGCTCAAAAAACCATAGCGAAACCATTTTTTCTTCATCCATCCGGGAATATCCTTCTTCCGGGAAAGGCCAAGGCTTCCGCCCAGGAGAGCAAAAAGCTGTCCCCTGCCGCAATATCGGTTGCAGTAAATCTTCGTACCCTTCACAGCGGAAAGGATCAGGGGAAGGAGAAAACAAAGCATCCCCAGCCATGCGAAAAGGATATTAAAAAAGCCCAAAGCCAAATAAAGCAAGGAAGCGATCCAAAGATAATCATACCAGAATTTTTTCATTCTTCCACCTCCTGCAGACGAATGACGCTGGCCGGGCATTCCTTTGCGCATTTCCCGCAGCCGAGGCATTTTATTCGATCCACTTTGGCGGCAAGCCCATTCAAAATTTTGATTGCTTCCGCCGGACAAAGCTTTACGCAACAGCCACAAGCAACGCACTCTTCCTGCTTCACAAAAGCCTTTTTTCCTCTTACCCGATTCATATATCAGCCTCCTGCCTTTTGATGTATTCAGGATACAGGATTTTTCTGCAGACTTCTGTGATAAAATCACCCAAACAAGAAATCAGCATAAATTCCTGCGAATGGAATAGGTAAAGCAGGGAAACATGTAATGAGGAAAGATCAAAAACCTGTTGGAAATCCAGCAGCCGCTGAAGGGCTCAATACTTCATTCAGATAATACGAAATTTTTTATGTTTTCACGGAAAAATCCATTTTTCTCGGCGGAATCTTTCCTCTTTTTTTCCGGGAAAAACAAGATCTGATTTTTTTGAGACCGGCAAAATGCTGGGAAAAAAGCGCATTCAAAGATATATTATTATAAATAGGAAATATTATATTTTTCATTCCGAAAAGAATAGCTTGCTTTTCAAGCGATGCTATGGCAGAATATGGAATCGTACGATTGTTTTTGGCAGGAAAAGGCTTCTCTTGTATACCGGAGTGAATCGGGTACAGCAACAAAGAGAGCCCGCTTCCTTCCGGATGGGGATTTTCCACCCAAGCCCTTTCCCCGCAAAAACACAAAAAAAGAAGAAGGTGAGAATTCGGTGAAGCATTATTGCGAAGACATCGACCTCGTGTTGAAAGACACAAACAGCAGCATGGAAGGGCTTTCTCAGCAGGAAGCGGAGAAACGCCTGAACGAAAACGGAAAGAACAAGCTGGCAGAAACAGAAAAGGACTCCCTGCTGAAGAGATTCATCAAGCAGCTGACGGATCCCATGATCTTAATTCTGTTGGCTGCCGCTGCCATCAGCGGCGTTCTCGCCATTATCGAAAATGAAAGTTTTGCTGACGTCATCATCATTCTTGCAGTTGTTATCGTGAATGCTGTTTTGGGTGTGTATCAGGAAAACAAAGCGGAAAAAGCCATTGAGGCCCTGCAGGAAATGTCTGCCGCCACCTCTAAGGTCCTGCGTAACGGCAAGATCATGAGCATTCACAGTGAGGATCTCGTTGTTGGCGATATCGTATTGCTGGAAGCCGGCGATGCGGTTCCCGCAGACGGTCGTCTGATCGAAAATGCCAGCCTGAAGATTGAAGAGGCTGCGCTGACCGGTGAATCCGTGCCGGTAACCAAATTCATTGATATCATCAATCTGACGGATTCTGCAAAAGATATCCCTCTAGGCGACAGAAAGAACATGGTCTACATGGGCTCCACCGTTGTTTATGGCCGCGGCAAGGCTGTGATTACCGCCACGG
The DNA here is from genome assembly GCA_017440145.1 of Bacillota bacterium. Classification (GTDB taxonomy): domain Bacteria; phylum Bacillota; class Dehalobacteriia; order UBA4068; family UBA4068; genus RGIG3155. The sequence goes on along the minus strand of JAFSHU010000056.1, from coordinate 2,186 downwards.
GTATGGATACGGAAATGGGAAAAATCGCAGATGCGCTGGCACATGCAGAAGAAGGCCAGACGCCCCTGCAGATCAAGCTCAGCCAGCTTTCCAAAGTTCTGACCTGGCTGGTGCTGGGCATCTGCGTCGTGATCTTTGCTGTTCAGACCCTGCGCTCCGGCGGTTTGGGCTTTGAAAGCATCCTCAACTCCTTCATGGTAGCTGTATCCCTGGCAGTTGCCGCGATCCCCGAAGGTCTGGCCGCAGTCGTGACCGTGGTTCTGTCCATCGGCGTTACCAATATGTCCAAGCGCAACGCTATCATCCGGCGTCTGACTGCTGTTGAGACCCTGGGCTGCGCACAGATCATCTGCTCCGACAAAACAGGCACGCTCACCCAGAATAAGATGACGGTTGTCGACTTTTTCGGCGAAGACGAAAACAGCCTGGCCCGTTCCATGGCTCTTTGCTGCGATGCAGAGCTGCTGGATGACGGCTCCGTAAACGGGGAACCCACCGAAGCTGCTCTGGTGATCTGGGCAAACAAACTGGGCTTCGCCAAACCTGAGCTGAAAGCGCAGTATCCCCGCAGCGGTGAAGCTCCCTTCGATTCCGGCCGCAAGCTCATGTCCACCGTACACCGCGTTGAAGGCAAATTCGTTCAGTATACCAAAGGTGCGCCTGATGTAATTCTGGATCGCTGCAGCACCTATATGAAGGACGGCAAGCCCGTTCCTATGACCGAAGACTACAAAAAGCAGATTTTGGCTGGCAACAAGGCCATGGCAGATAAGGCTCTTCGCGTTTTGGCCTGCGCACAGCGCATTTGGGACAAAGAACCCGCTTCTTATGAAGCAGATGCCCTGGAACATGAGCTCTGCTTCCTGGGCCTGAGCGGCATGATCGACCCCGTTCGCCCTGAAGTAAAAGATGCCATCGTTGAATGTAACCAGGCCGGCATCACCGCCATTATGATCACCGGCGATCATATCGATACCGCCATCGCCATTGCCCGCGAGCTGGGCATTCTGAAAGAAGGCAAAAAGGCCATCACCGGTTCTCAGCTGAACGCAATGAGTGATGAAGAATTTGCCAAAGAGCTGAGCAGTATCGCTGTTTACGCCCGCGTGCAGCCTGAGCATAAAACCCGTATCGTCAATGCCTGGCGCGATGCCGGTTATGTTACCGCAATGACCGGTGACGGTGTCAACGACGCACCCTCCATCAAATCCGCTGATATCGGTGTTGGTATGGGTATCACCGGTACCGACGTCACCAAGAACGTTGCCGACATGGTCCTGACGGACGATAACTTTGCTACCATCGTTGGCGCAGTGGAGGAAGGCCGCCGGATCTATGACAACATCCGTAAGGCCATCCAGTTCCTGCTGGGCTCCAACATGAGTGAAGTCATCAGCATCTTCACCGCCTCTCTGCTTGGTTTCACCATCCTGAAGCCGGTTCATCTGCTTTGGATCAACCTGGTTACCGACTGTTTCCCTGCCCTGGCTCTGGGTATGGAAAAAGCGGAGCCGGATATTATGCAGCGCAGCCCCAGAAATGCAAAGGCCGGTATCTTTTCCGGCGGCATGGGTCTGGATATCGGCTATCAGGGCGTAATGGTTGCGGCTCTGGTTCTGATCTCCTATTTTGTCGGTCATTTTATGGAATCCGGTGTCTGGGAAATCGCGGATAGCGCAGACGGCACCACCATGGCCTTCCTGACCATGTCCATGGCAGAAATCTTCCACAGCTTCAATATGTGCTCTCAGCGTGGCAGCATCTTCCGCCTGGGCATCCATAACAAGCTGCTGATCATCGCGGCCATTGGCACGCTGATCGCCACCACCCTGGTCTGCGAAGTTCCCTTCCTGGCCAACTCTTTCGGTTTTACCGCTGTCAACCCCCTGGAATATGCCATTGCCATCGGTCTGGGTCTCTGCGTGATCCCCATCGTGGAATGCGTGAAATTCTTCCAGCGCAAGGCTGCCAAAAACTAAAGCCATTTTCAAAAGAAATTTCGTATAGAAGCGGCCCCGCCCTTTGGGCGGGGCTTTGCCTTGCGGCCCGACCGGCATATTTTGACCATAGTAGATCATCCGATGTTCTTTTCAAGCTCTTTCGGAATCGTCCATGCGAAAGCAGGCAAAAATAAAGGAAATACGGATCAAATGCAGAAAAACCAAAGATAGCAAAAAACAGGCCTT
>JAFSHU010000055.1 GCA_017440145.1 Bacillota bacterium | reverse complement strand
TTCTTGAGATAAAGAAATAGCCGCTCTGCGCTAACAGAACGGCCTCCCTCTGCGATTTGGAGATCATCAGGGAGCGACCGCCTGTTCCCGCAGGCAGCCGCTTTCTTGCCCTTATTATAGCACCCGGCTTTGCTTCTGTCAAACTGCAATTCTCCCGGCTCCGCTTCGGCGGGGCTTTTCCTTTGGAAGCCTTGGCAATTTTTCCTGCCCATGCTATACTGAATCAGACAAGAAAGCGGCAGGTTGTTCCCCCGAAGGGGGGTGATCCCATCGTTACATATGAAGGCTTGTTTTCCTTCTGTATGTTGATCGTCGGCATCATCGGCTTATGCTTAGCGCATAAAAAGAAATAGCCGCTCCATAGGATAGGAACGGCTCCCCAGGACAGACTCGACAACTCCACTGGGAGCAGCCGCCCGTCGCAGGGGCAGCCGCTTTCTTGCCTTTATTATAACACCCGGCTTTGCCTCTGTCAAACTGCAATTCTCCCACCCTGCTCCGGCAGGGGCTTCTTTTTTTTGGGGCGGCCCGCCCACACTTCCCACTACTCTTTCCGCAGTGCAGAAAATGTGTTATAATCAAGCCAAGAATCCCCCAGGAGGTTCCTCTATGAAACACACCATGACCATCGGCGTGCTGGCTCATGTGGATGCCGGCAAAACCAGCCTTTCCGAGCAGCTGCTCTTCCGGGGCGGCGCCCTGCGGCAGCCGGGCCGGGTGGATCACCAGGACGCGCTGCTGGATTTTGACCCGGTGGAGCGTCGCCGGGGCATCACTGTCTTTTCCGGGCAGGCGCGCTTTTCCTACGGAGAGCGGGACTATTTCCTGCTGGATACGCCGGGGCACGCGGATTTTTCCGGGGAGATGGAACGCTGCCTGGCTGCGCTGGATTGCGCCATTCTGGTGGTGAGCGCGGTGGATGGGGTGCAGGCGCACACGGAGACCATCTGGCGGCTGCTCTGTGAACACAACTTGCCTGTATTCTTCTTCCTGAACAAGACCGACCTGCCCGGTGCGGATGTGCAGCGTACCCGGGAGGAGCTGGAAAAGCTCTGCGGCCCTTCGCTGATCCCACTGGAAGCCGGATTTAGCCCGGAGGCCCAGGAGCAGGTGGCTCTGACGGATGAGAACCTGCTGGAGGCCTACCTGGCCGGGGAAATGACGGAAGCGGACTGGCAGGAAGCGCTCTGCCGGGCTGCGATGCAGCGGCAGCTCTTCCCCCTCTATTCCGGCAGCGCCCTCAGCGGTGAGGGCGTGGATCCCCTTCTGGAGGGGCTGAGCCGCTTCACCCACAAGGATTACGATCCGGAGGCGCCTCTTTCCGGCCTCCTCTATCAAATTCGCCATGACAAGCAAAACAAGCGCATCGCCCTGCTGAAGCTGACCGGCGGCAGGCTCCGGGCAAAGGACATGCTGCTGGATGAGAAGCTGCATGAGCTTCGTTCCTATCAGGGGGAGAAATATACGGTGCTGGAGCAGGCGGAGGCCGGGGATCTGCTGGCAGTCACCGGGCTTTCCCAGGCGAAAAGCGGTACGGTATTCGGCGGAGCAGAAGTGCAAAGCCCCAGCATCACCCCACTGCTCACGGCCCGGGTGCTCTGGCCGAAGGAGCAGCCCCTGCCCACAGTGCTGAACGCCATGCGCATTCTGGAGGATGAGGAACCGGCCCTGCAGCTTCGCTGGAACGAAGAGCTGCAGGAGCTGCACATCGCGGTGATGGGGCCCATCCAACTGGAGGTGCTGCAGGAAAGCGCCCGGCTCCGTTTTGGGCTGGAGCTGAGCTTCGGCAGCTGCGAGATCCTCTATCGGGAGAGCATCCGAAACCGGGTGCTGGGCAGCGGGCATTTCGAACCCCTGCGCCACTATGCGGAGGTGCATCTGCTGCTGGAGCCGGGCCCCCGGGGCAGCGGCATCCACTTCCGCTCCCTCTGCCCCACGGATCAGCTGGCCCTGAACTGGCAGCGGCTGATCCAGACCCATGTGGGTGAGCAGGAGCATCCCGGCGCGCTGAGTGGCTTCCCGGTGACGGATCTCCGCATCAGCCTGCTGGCCGGGGCTTCCCATCTGAAGCATACGGAGGGCGGCGATTTCCGTGAGGCCACCTACCGGGCCATTCGCCACGGGCTTTTTCAGGCGGAATCCCTGCTGCTGGAGCCCTTCTACGCTTTCCGCATCCAGGTTCGCACAGAGCTGGCCGGCCGGGTGATGGCAGACATTCAGCGGATGCAGGGGGAGGTGGAGCCCCCCATTTCCCTGGGGGAAAGCAGCCTGCTGCGGGGTGTGGCGCCGGTCTCGGAGATGATGGAATATGCCCGGGATTTCGCCGCCATGACCCAGGGTCGGGGGCGGATGCAGCTCAGCTTCGGCGGCTACCGGGAATGCCACAACGCCCAGGAGGTATTGGAGCGGCTGGCCTATGATCGGGAGGCCGACCGGGCACACCCGGCTGATTCCGTATTCTGCTCCCATGGGGCAGGCTACACCGTGAATTGGCGGGAGGCGGCTGCGGCCATGCACTGCCGCCCGAAAAACTGGGAGCAGACCCCGGAAAACGAAACGCGCTTATAAAACAAGCCCCTGCTCAGGCAGGGGTTTTGCTTATAATGCGGACTTCGCTTCGAAAAGCCTGAAGCCCCCTGCTGCCTCCGAATCAGAAGCCGCAGACCCAGATTTAAAGGTTTCTTGGGTCCCTTCTTTTCAAAGAAGGGACTGTTTCGGTTCTTCAAAAAAACAAGCCCCTGCTTCGGGGCGGCAATACAAAAGAGGCGCACTCCCATGGAGTACGCCTCTTTCTTGCTTTTATGCTGTTTTCAAATGTGCCGAACCGCCTTATTTATCCAGCATCTCGCAGAAACGATGGAGGATGGTGGCGGACTGGGCGCGGATGGCATCTCCCTGGGGATCCAGCAGATTGCTGCTGCCCTGGATCAGGCCGCTGCCGCAGGCCCATTCCATCGCGTCCTTCGCCCAGCTGCTGACATTTGCCGCATCCGTGTAGCTCTGGATGCTGCTGCCGCTCAAAGCATAGCCCTTATACTGCGCGTAACGGTAAAGGATGGCTGCCATCTGCTCACGGGTGATGCTGTCGTTGGGGCCGAAGGCCTTCTCGCTGTAGCCCGTCACAACGCCAGTTGCGGCTGCCCAGCGAATGGCTTCGGTATACCAGGCGCCTGCTGCCACATCCTCAAAGCGCATGGCGGAATCCACCATCGGGCTGCCTTCCAAACGCCACAGGATGGTGACGATCATGGCGCGGCTGGTGGCAGTGTTCGGCGCGAAGCTGGTCGCGCTCATGCCCTGCATCAGGCCTTCTTCCACTACATAGTGCAGGCCGTCGTGATACCAGGCGTTTCTGTCCACATCCTGGAAGGGATAGAGCGGGCAGAGCAGGCCGCCGTCGCATTCCTTCTTCCCGATATAGCCGGGTTTGCCGGGTTTCTTGTCCTCATCCTTGTTGTCATCGTCGTCTTTATCATCCACATCCGGACGATAGGGACGGGTGCTGACCGTCAGTGTGCCTTCCACGGCTTCGATCTCATAGTTACCGCTGGCATCCACTGCGCTGACCAGGATCGGGTATTCGCCCGCCTGATCCATGTCTGCGTCGCACTTCAGCGTGACGCTGACGGTATCATCACCGATCAGGCCCAGGACCTTGCAGCTCAGCTCCGGCATCTCTGCCCAGCGCTGGGCTTCCTTATCATCGGCCACGACCTTGAGCGGGGCTTTGCCGATGCTGAAATTCAGGCTCAGGCTGCCTGCGTAATAGAGGTCGCTTTCCGGGATTTTGAAGGTGACGGTGTAATCCCCGGCTTCGGTGGGCGCGAGCACGCTGCTGTAGCTGTTGCCGCGGCCGCTGTAGAAGATCTCGTAATTGCCGGTGTATTCGCTTCTGGGTGCGCCGATGTAGCCCTTCTGAGCCTTGCCGCTGTAACGCAGGCCTTCCGCTGCGGAAACACCGATGATCTGCGGCGTTTCCTTGCCGGTCAGGCTCACCAGAACCGTCAGAGTGATGTCTTCGTAATTCTCCATCACCACGTCAACAGTGATCTCGCTGCTGCTGGGAGCTTCCGCAGTCCTGGTATCGAAGACCAGCTTGCCGTTTGCATCAACGCTCACGTTCGCCAGAATGGCGGAATTGCCCTTGCCGATGCTGTAGCTTACAGTGCCGTGATCCTGGGGCAGGAGCTGCTCCAGATTGATCACATTGCCATAGGTGGCGATGGTACGGAGGAATTCACGTTCCAGAGCTGCAGGCGTGCTGCAGGCTGCCTTGACGATCCGGAAGCTGCTCTGGCCGCTGATGGTATAGTTGCCGCCTGCATTGTCCTTCACCAGGACAGTGGCCGTACCGGCGTTAACGTTGTTCTGGTATTCTACAGTATATTCGCTGCCGGGAACGATGTTCTCGCCGTCCTTCACCGTGACCAGAGGTCTGTGGGCGCTGCCGTTATAAACGAAGCTGCCCGCTGCGAGCTGGATGCTGGGTGCGGTGACTTCCTTCGGGCTGACGGTGATCTGAACGCATTCTCTCAGCTGTTCGTAGTTGTTGGGTTCCGTGGGATGGGTGAAGATGAGGGTGAATTCGTTTTCGTCCTCCACATTGCCCACGGGCGTGCTGTCCTCAGCCTCCCAGGCCCAGCCTTCCGGCAGAAGCATATCTGCCAGAGTATCGCCGTAGATGGCGCTGATGCCGCTGGGGGTCTCTACCTGCGGGATGGCCTTGCTGATGCTGAATTCCGCGCTGGCCTTGGTGCCGTTGTGGGTGGTGGTCTCGCCGAAGCTGACTGTTACCTTGTAATCACCGGCATTCGTGGGCACTGCATCGCTGCTGTAGCCCTGACCATCGGTGGATTCGTAGAGATAGGCTTCCACAGGGTTGCCGGTGCTGCTTTCCGTTGCGGGGGAGGCGGCTTCCTCACCGTAGGTCCAGCTATCTATGGTGACGCTGCCCTTGCCGGGGAGTTTTTCCAGGTCGATCCCGGCGCTGCTGCCGATCTGGCCTGCCGTGAAGTTCTTGTTCTCCTTGATGCGGGCGTAGAAGGTATAGGTCTGGCCTGCGGTCAGCTTTTCGAAGACATTGCTCTCCTGCCAGCTCTCGCCGTCCAGGCTGTATTCTGCATCTTCGATGGCATCCACCGTGAAGGTGTAGCTCATGCCGTCATCCACATAGCTGCCGGTGACGGTGGGAGCGATGGGGCCGTCTGCCTGCACGATCGTGAGCGTGGCGCCGGTGAAGCTGATCTCATATTCGGAATGGCTCAGCGTACCCTGGCTGATCTCGTATTCGCCAACATCAGAATCCTTCGTGGCTTCGGTGAAGAGCGCGCCCTCCAGGCTGTCGCCATCGATGAGTTCGGGTGCGGAATAGCTCAGCTCGGGGTTTTCTTCGCCGTATTTGCGGCTCTGCTCATCTGCAGCCACGTTCAGGGGCTTGGGCGTGATCTCAAAGCTGCCCATCGCCATGGGAACGCTGATGCCTTCGTAATTGGCGCTTTCCGCCATGAGGATGCCCACATAATAGGTACCGGCAAGCAGCGGTTCCGCCTCTTCCGTCAGCTCTGCGTTGCTGTAGTACTTGATGGTGATTTCGCCGAAGCCTTCCTTGCCGCTGACAGTGGCTTCTTTCAGGCTTCTGCTGTAGACCAAGTCAGCAGGTGCGGTGTAAGTGAAATCTGCTTCGCTGACCGGGGCTTTGGCGATCCGGATGCTGTGGCTGTCACTGGCGGCAAGATAGTTGCCGTCCGTGGCCTTGGTGGCCTGAACGGTCACGCTGCCTGCACCCAGGATCGTCAGCAGGCCGTTCTGGTCAATGCTGGCATATTCGCTGCCGGAAATGATCTCCCAGCTGATCGCGCCCTTGCCGCTGCCTCCCTCGGTGCTGAGCTGGATGGGTTCATCCTCATAGGTAGCACTCAGCGGGCCCAGGATGCGGAAATCCGCCTGCTCAATGGGCCTGATGGCGAAGCGGAAGCTCTGCGCGCCGCTGTAATTGTGCTTCAGAGTAACTTTTACCGTACCGCCATCCGCTACGTTGGTGTTTTCACCGTAGCTTACTTCGTAATCCGCCTCGCTGATGGCATTGCCATCCACCAGAACGCTGACTTCCGGCTGGATGGGCTGGCCGGTGTAATCATAGCTTTCTTCCAGGCCGGAAACGCTGATGTTCACGGCCTCGATGGCCTTGGCAGTGATCGTCAGGCTCAGTCTGTCGTTGCTCTCGGCTGCAGTGTAGTTGCCTGCTGCCGGGATGCTGGCCTTCACGCTGTATTCCCCAACATCCGTGGGCAGACCGGCTTTTTCTTCGGTCTCGCCTGCTGCGCTGTAGCTGTAAAGGATCTGGCCGCTGTAGCTTTCATTGTTCACCAGCGTGACCACAGGGGCAGTGATGGCCGCCGGGCTGCCGGTGTAGGTGAGCGTCTCGCTGGCTGCTGCCCAGCTGAGAGTGGGTTCCGCAGCCGTGATCTCAAAGCTGAG
>JAFSHU010000054.1 GCA_017440145.1 Bacillota bacterium | reverse complement strand
GCAGTCCCCCGTACATCTTACGCAAGGAAAAAAGCTTATATTGAGCAGCTGTCTTTCAGTCTGCTCTATCCAGAAGATTGCCACGTTGCCAGGCTGGCTTTTGCTTCGCAAAATCTCAGCTTGCCCGCCTCGCAATGACAATACTTTGGGCCGCTGCCCGAAATTTGAAATTCTCTTGGTTCTTCTCTTTCCAGCTTCGATTCAGGCGAACTTATGAGAAGAAGGGTTTACCGGTTTGAAAGCCGCCGCTTTACCCGGATCAGGGTTTACATACAGCACAGGAACCACAGCTTCCCAGAAGGAGGGAGATATATGATCTATCTGGATAACGCAGCAGGCAGCCACCCCAAGCCCACGGTGGTGGCAAACGCCATGTACCGGGCCATGACGGAGCTGGGCGCCAGCCCGGGGCGGGGTCGGCATGCGCTGGCCCGGCATACCGCTTCCCTGGTGGAGCAGGTTCGCGGGCAGCTGGCCCGGCTGATCCACGCGCCCGATGCAGAGCAGGTGGTCTTTACCGCCGGGGCCACCATGAGCCTGAATATGGCGGTCTTTGGCTGGCTTTTCCCCCGGGGCGGCCATGTGCTCAGCACATCCATGGAGCATAACGCCATGATCCGCCCCCTGCGCAGCCTGGAGCAGCAGGGGCGCATCCGTCTGGAGCTGCTGCAGGCCGATCGCTGGGGCTATGTGGATGCCGCCGAGCTGCTTCATCACATCCGCCCGGATACCAGCCTGGTGGCCATCAGCCACGGCTCCAATGTAAACGGAGCGGTGCAGCCTCTGGAGGAGATCGCCGCAATCTGCAGCCGCATGGGCATCCCCCTGCTGGTGGATGCCTCCCAGAGCCTTGGCCTGCTCCCCATCGATGTGCAGAAGCTGGATATTGCCATGCTGGCTATGGCCGGGCATAAGGCGCTTTACGGCCCCGCCGGGGTGGGTGCGCTTTATGTGCGCCCCGGGATGGAGCTGCTCCCCCTGCTCAGCGGGGGAACGGGAGGCCAGAGCGAGCTGCCCGCCATGCCGGAGGAATACCCCCAGCATCTGGAGGCCGGCTCTTTGAATGTCTGCGGCATCGCCGGGCTGGGCGCTGCTCTGGATTTTCTGGAAGCCGCTGATCCCGGGAAGATTTATCAGCACTGCATGAAGCTCTGCGCCATGCTGGCGGATCAGGCGGCGGTGCTGCCCGGGGTGAAGATCCACTGGGGGAGGAAGGATCGCCCCCGCCTGCCGGTGCTGGCTATGGAGATCTACGGCTTTTCTCCGGAGGAGGCCGCCGAAGCTCTGGATGCCCTGGGGGTCTGCGTCCGGGCGGGCTATCAGTGCGCGCCCCTGGCCCACGAAAGCCTGGGCAGTCTGGAGCAGGATGGCCTGATCCGCTTCAGCCCCAGCCGCTTTACCGGCAGCGAGGATATTCGCCTCTGTGTGCTGGCTCTGGATAAGATCATCCGGGAAAAGGATGGGAGCAGGTGAGGGCTGATAGTTGATAGTGGACAGATGGAAAATTATGTCAAACAAAAAGCCCCTTCATGCGAAGGGGCTTTGCTTGTGCAAAATCTCAGCTTGCCAGCCTGGCAATGACAGGCGCTCGGATGCAGTGAAAAGCCTCTCAAACCGTTCCTCTTTGAAAAGAGGAACCGAGAAACCTTTAATGGGCTTCGCCTCTTCTGTTTAAAACGTCCAGACCAAAAAGAAGTGTTTTTGGTGCCGCTTTTTCGAAAAGAGGGGAGGTTTACCTGCTCTGGCTCCTGGCTTCGCTGCCGAAGATTGCCACCTTGCCAAGCTGGCTTCCCCCCACGCAGGGGAGGCAAAAAAGGATTTTCGCACAGGCAGGGAGAAATACACAGTTTACGATGAAGCGCCTCTCCGATTTTCCGGCTTGGTGCGGCATCGCGGCAGCAGGGCCATGCATCACAGAAAATGGCCCGAATCTCACACAAGATAAGGTAAAATTTATGATTATACAGCAAGCCACAGAAGCATATGGGGTGGTGGTGATCGGCGGCGGGCACGCGGGCTGCGAGGCGGCTCTGGCAGCGGCGCGCATGGGCGTGCGGACGCTGCTGATCAGCCTGGAGCTGGATTATCTGGCGCTGGCGCCCTGCAATCCGGCCATCGGCGGCCCGGCAAAGAGCATTGTTGTGCGGGAGGTGGATGCCCTGGGCGGCGCCATGGGGGAGATCACCGACGCAGCGCAGATCCAGATCCGTATGCTGAACACCAGCAAGGGCCCGGCGGTCCGCGCCCTTCGCGCCCAGATCGATAAGGAGCTTTACCAGCGTCTGATGAAGGAGCGGCTGCTGGCCCAGGCCGGTCTCGATTTGATGGAAGGGGAGGCTGCGGAGCTGCTCCGGGATGAGCGGGGCATCAGCGGCGTGCTGCTCACGGATGGCCGCCGGGTGGAATGCCACCAGGTGGTGATCTGCGCGGGCACCTATCTGAACGGGAAGGTGCTGATCGGCCCGGATGAGCAGGTTTCCGGGCCGGTGGGGCATCCGGCCTCTCTGGCGCTGGCCCGTTGGATGCAGGCCCAGGGCTGGCCCATGGGCCGCTTCAAGACCGGCACCCCTGCCCGGGTGAAAAAGGAGAGCATCGATTTTTCCCGTACCCAGCGGCAGGATGGGGAAGCTGGGCTTTTCTTCTCCTTCCTGACAGAGCCGGGGCAGTATGAGCGCCCCTCCATCCCCTGCTGGCTTTCCAACACCACGGAGGAGACCCACCGCATCATCCGGGAGAATCTGCACCTCACCCCCCTTTACAGCGGACGCATTCAGGGGGTGGGCCCCCGCTATTGCCCCTCTGTGGAGGATAAGATCGTGCGCTTCCCGGAGCGGACGAGCCACCAGCTTTTCCTGGAGCCGGAGGGAGAGCATTCCGAAGAATATTATGTGCAGGGAATGAGCACCTCCCTGCCGGAGGATGTGCAGCAGGCCTTTTTGCGCAGCATCCCCGGGCTGGAAGGGGTGGAGATCCTGCGCCCGGCCTATGCCATC
>JAFSHU010000053.1 GCA_017440145.1 Bacillota bacterium | reverse complement strand
GATCGAACCGCTGACCTCTTGAATGCCATTCAAGCGCTCTCCCGGTTGCATCGGTTACATACCCCCGCAAACCGGGCCAAAGAGCGATTCAATATACGGGGAACCGATGACGATTATTCTTCGCCATTCTGAGCAATAAGGAGTCTTCCTAAGCCAGAGGTCAATAAATCGTCAAGCCCCATAACATTCTTGTTATTTTTACTTAAGCGTGTTGGAGAGTCATGCTCAATAACTTTAATACCCTTAAGCAATACTATGTTTGCTATCTTTGTATCAACCGCGCCAACAGTCCCTCGCGATCCGCCACCTTTTTCAACGAGTTCATAAACCAGTTTGAATTTTCCCTCAAATAGTGTTCCAGTTGTAACGAAATTATCGTCCAACCAATCGGCAGCTTCTCCAGCGGCGAAACAATCAACATGCCAAATGTTTTCTGCGACATCAATTTTAGACATTCCAGTCACATATACATCATTTAAAAAGAGCGCATCTCCAGCAACAAACCCGAATGCAGCAAATACTTCATCTCTTAGTCGCCATCCGCCATAAAGACCATCCACTCGCACTCGTAATATGCATTCTGAATTTTTGTATCTTTCTGGACGTTTAACAAACCTGCTGAACAGTTTAGCGCCTTCCAGATAATCAGTATCTTTGCTATCTAATGATTTTGGACGCGCTCCTTGTCGTTTGATTTCACCTAAAATCGACCTATATACGGACTCTTGTAGCGACATTGGAGAATCAAAGAAAGAACATGTGACTTCTTTGGAGTCTTTGATTTCGCGCTTAAACTGGTCAAGTTTTACGCCACCTTCGCCCCTATCAATATCCTTTGCTTTAAACTCTACCTTATCCTCATCAACTAAAAAGGCAAGAATGGGAAGCCCGAGTTCTTTCGCCTTTTCATATTCCAGTTGAGTATAGGACTTCTGAGATGTTTCGTCGATGCTACCATATCTCATACCTATGGCACATATATAGATTTGGCTTGAAGCTAATTCCTCATAGCAGGTTTCGATCGGAGGAACTGAAGTAGCACCAAATCGTTCCATCCCGTATGGAATACAATCTGCTTTGTTAATTGCAGTTCTTATTGCTTCCCTATATGGCAGCATATCAGTATAGGTGGAAGATACAAATACTCTAAATGCCGGAGGCGGATTGTCTTGTTTCTTTGTTGTCATATATACCAGCACCCCTTTACTTTTATATTCACTAAAAATATTATACAACAGTTTTATCAAAAATCAAGAAAATACTGTTCGATTCATATAAATTCTACCCAATGAGACAAGGGGTAGCGTTTTTATAGAAAATCTGAAAGGAGGTTTCTCGTTGCTTGCCAGTCTGTTGACTGGCCTTTTTTATGCCATAACGAAGGAGGTTTGACATTGGCAGACGATAAAAAGAATATTGGCCCCGAGGTATAAGTTCGTCCTAAGGATGAAGATAGATAAAAGAAAATCGGAGCATCCCATAAGGATACTCCGATTGGTCGGGGTGAAAGGATTTGAACCTTCGGCCTCTGCGTCCCGAACGCAGCGCTCTACCAAGCTGAGCCACACCCCGAAAGCTATTCTATTTTAGCTTACCCGGAGAAAATTGTCAATAGCTTTTGGCTGCACTTGAATTATTTTCTTCGGAATGCTATCATAAAGAGGCACAGGCCCCAGGCCTATTTTTCGATCAGAAGAGGTGTCTCATGCATATCGTTCTGGTGGAGCCGGAAATCCCCAATAACACCGGCAATATCTCCCGCACCTGCTCCGTCACTGGTTCCAGCCTGCATCTGGTGCGGCCGCTGGGCTTTTCCACGGATGACAAGCATCTGAAGCGGGCCGGGCTGGATTATTGGCAGTATCTGGATCTGCATTATTATGACAGCTTCGCGGAGGTGCAGGCCGCCCATCCCGAGGGCCGCTTCTTCTTCGCCAGCACAAAGGCGAAAAAAAGCTATACGGAGGTCAGCTACGGCCCCGATGATTTCCTGGTCTTTGGGAAGGAGACTGCCGGCCTCCCCCTGGAGCTGCTGGAAGCCAACCCGGAAAGCTGCATCCGCATCCCCATGCGCCCCAATATCCGCTCCCTGAACCTGGCCAATTCCGTGGCCATCGTGTTATATGAAGCTTTGCGCCAGCAGGGCTTCCCGGAGCTGTGCTGATGTGCGCCCCGGCCCTGATCACCGTGGCGGATTATGCCTGCGCGGAGTTTGTGGAAAAGAAATCCCGCTTCATCGGCCATATCGCCCCGGCATCCACAGAAGAAGAAGCCTTTGATTTCCTGGCACGCATCCGGAATGAGCACAAAAGCGCCACCCACAACTGCTACGCCTGGCAGGTGGGGGAACAGGATCAGTTCCAGCGCAGCGCCGATGCGGGCGAGCCTGCCGGTACAGCCGGGCGCCCTATCCTGGAGGCCATCAAGCGTGCGGATCTGCACAATACCATCATCGTGGTGACCCGCTATTTCGGCGGCATCCTGCTGGGCAGCGGCGGCCTGACCCGCGCCTACAGCAAAAGTGCGGTGCTGGCCATCGGTGCGGCGCAGCGCATCATGCGCCTGCCCGCCTGCCAGGTGATGTTCACCTTTGATTACGGCCTGCTGGGAAAGGTGGAGTCCTACCTGGCGCAGCAGGGCCTGCCTGTGGCGGATAAGGTCTATGCAGAGCAGGTCTGCTTCATCTGCAATATCGAAAAAGCCCAGATCCGGACGATCACGGACGCCCTGACCGACCTGAGCGGCGGCTCTCTGCGCTGGCAGGAGCTGGATAGCCAGGTCTTTTTGGATCGTCCTCTCTAAGCCTTTGAAATGCATAATATCCTTCACCTCGGAGACACTGTTTCCGAGGTGATTTTTATGGATGGCGTAAAGCGTTCCCGGAAAAGCCGGATGAAAAAGCGCCCGGAGGATTGGGAGGATCTGAAGCAGGAGATCGCGAAGGAACTGGGGCTTTGGGATAAGGTTAAGGCAGAGGGCTGGAGCGGCCTTTCTGCAGAGGAAAGTGGCCGCCTGGGCGGGATCTTCTCCGCCAGAAAGCGGAAGGCCCAGGAAAAAGAGGCGGAGCGGGAGTTCATAGAGGAGCAGCAGCCTTACGGGCAGTTTGATATTCCGAATATTGTCTATGCTGCGGCGGAGCAGGCCTCCCTGCGCCGGGCGGAGCGGGGCATCTGCGATGAAAATTTTGATATGCCGGAGCAGGCCTATGCGCCGGATTCCCCGGATGGATTGGAATAGGGCAGGGAAGCGCTTGCCCTTTTTCGCACAGAGGAAAAAGCAATGGGACTATTGTCAAAAGCCGGTTGCGACTTTGTTCGCGCCGGCTTTGCTGTATAATGCTGCCTGTGCGTACTAAGTTGTCCCCTTGCCGCATATTCTGAAGCCGGGTGGCTTTTCCACAGCGGACAAAGGGTGGATTTTTTGATGGCTGCCCGGTGCTTTGGGGCAGCAGTATGAAAAGGAGCCGGGAATGGGCGTTTATACAGTATATGCAGATGTTTTATTGGCGCTGAATTTTTTTCTGGATTTTTTCCTGCTCTGGGCCACAGGGCGCTTCCTCCGCAGGGATGCCCGGGTGTGGCGTCTCCTGGCTGCCTCTCTCCTGGGCGCTGTCTACGGGGCGGCTATGCTCATCCCCTGGCTGGCCTGGCTCTATACGCTTCCTGCTGCTGTTCTCGTTTCCCTGATCCTGCTTTTGCTGGCCTTTGGCTATGGCAGCAGAAGATCCTTCCTGAAGCTGTTTGCCGGCTTTTATCTGGTTGCCTTTGCCATGGCCGGTTCTGCTTTGGCCGGAGCCTATTTTTTGGAGCAGCGGGGCTTTCGCTTCGGTCTTCCTCAAACCATGGCTTCCGGCGCTTTGCTCTTCGGTTTGGCTGTTGCCGTGATCCTGGCACGCCGGGGGGTGGTCCTGCTTCGCAGCAAATGGAACCGGGAGGACTTTCATACCATGGTGGAGGTCTGGGTAGCTGGCCGAAGCTGCCGTTTCCCGGCCCTGATCGATACGGGAAATGATCTGCGGGAGCCCATCAGCGGCCTGCCTGTGGTGGTAGCAGATTATCAGTCCCTTTTCCCGCTTTTCCCGGAAAGCCTGCGTAATTTATATGCCCGCTGCGGGGAGGATGCCATCGAGCTGCTGAAAGGAATGGAAAACAGCAGTCAGGCCGGGGGGTGGAGCCAGAGGCTGCGCCTGGTTCCCTTTTCCAGCGTAGGGAGAAAATATGGTATGCTGCCCGGCTTTCGGGCAGATCGGGTCGTCATCACAGAAGCAGGGCAGAAACATCTGGTGCAGGCTGTTATTTGCATCGGCAGCAAAGGCTTTTGCGGTGGGCAGGCCTATCGGGCGGTATTGAATCCGGAATTGTTGGCAGCAGCAGAACAGATCAGGGAGGTCAGCGCATGAGCAATTATCTGAACCGTATGTACATATTTTTTCTGCAGCTTTGTTCCCGTATTCCGGGGCAGGGCAGGGAGCAGCGGATCGATTATATTGGCGGGAGCGATGTTCTTCCTCCTCCCTTATCCCCGGATGAGGAGCGCTGCCTGCTGGAACGTATGGCCAATCAGGAGCTGGAAGCCAGGCAAAGCCTGATCGAGCACAATCTGCGGCTGGTGGTCTATATCGCCCGGAAATTCGAGAACACCGGTGTGGGCATGGAGGATCTGATCAGCATCGGCACCATTGGTCTGATCAAAGCGGTAAATACCTTTGATACGGAAAAAAAGATCAAGCTGGCTACCTACGCTTCCCGCTGCATCGAAAATGAGATACTGATGTACCTGCGGCGAAACAACAAAACCCGTACAGAGGTGAGCCTGGATGAGCCTCTGAATATCGATTGGGACGGCAACGAGCTTCTTCTTTCAGATATTTTGGGTACGGATAATGATATTATCTTCAAATCGATCGAAGAAGATCTGGATCGCCGTTCCCTCTTTGCCGCCATGTCAAAGCTGAGTGCGCGAGAACGAATCATTATGCAGACCCGCTTCGGCCTTTTTGGGCAGGAGGAAAAAACACAAAAAGAGGTGGCAGATCTGCTGGGCATTTCCCAGTCCTATATTTCCCGCCTGGAAAAGCGGATCATCCACAAGCTGCAAAAGGAGATCGTGAAGGCAGAGTAGGGGATGGCCCCGAGGGCAGAAAAAAGACGAAAGTTTGCATGGCCAATGCAAAATGAAAAAAGAGAAGGTGGGCTTCTGCCCCCTTCTTCTTTTTTAGAAGGGCTTTTCTGGGAGATTCGCTTTTGCCGCGGAGCAGGATTCGTGCTGGAAAATTCATTGATTTGTCGTTTTCTGTGGCAGGAATAGAAGGCAGGCAATCGAATGAAGTAATTATCCCCTGTTTTTATGCTGCTTTCCCGGGGAAGTAAGTGCCCCATGGATATTGCCGCAAGGGGTATTTTTTAAAAGAAAAGAATCCGAAGGATGGAGGTCCTATGCTCTTTATCAGCCCTGCCGATTTTTTTGAAAAAGTGAAAGCTCTGAAGCGGCTGAGCCGGGTTGAGGAGCGGGATTGTGCCGAAAAAATGAAAGAGGGGGATCCCGCGGCCCGGGAGAAATTGATCGAAGCCTATCTCCCCATGGTATCAGCCTGCATCAGGCATCTTAATGTGCAATATCAGACCCTGGAACTGGTGTTTCGCTGCTGCTCTGCCCTGGAAAAGGCAGTTGATCATTTTGATTTCCTGCAGGAGGGAGAAAGCTTCTCTCACCGCCTGAGCTGGTGCATGCGGCAGACGATCACAGCCCATATTGCAGACAAGCGGTCGATCTGAATGCTTCATATTTTGAAGTGTGCAGCTGCCCCTGCTTTTTGGGGGCTGATACTTTCACTTTCCTTTTATGGCAACACCGGAGGCTTTTATGGAAATTGGATTTCAGATCCTTGATTTTATACAGAGCTGGCGGCAGCCCTGGCTGGACGAGATCATGATCTTTTTTAGCGGCCTGGGGGACGGCGGCATTCTGTGGATCACCGCCACGCTTCTCCTGCTTTTTTATAAGCCTACGCGCCGGCTGGGGATTGCCTGCGCCCTCTCCCTGCTGCTTTCTTTGCTGTTTTGCAATTTGATTATGAAGCCCATTTTTCAAAGGCCAAGACCCTTTGCACTGCGGGAGCTGGAGCTGTTGATCGAAGGGCCGCAGGATGGCTCCTTCCCCTCCGGGCACAGCTGCTCCTCCTTTGCTTTTGCTGCCACGCTGGCCTTCATGAAACGAAAGTCGGCCTGGATTGCCGCTGTTTTTGCGGCTTTGATCGCTTTTTCCCGTCTTTACTTGCAGGTGCATTTCCCCGGGGATGTTCTGGCCGGAGCTGTATTGGGCTGTTTTTGCGGCTTCCTGGCCAAGCGCTTGCTTGCTTTGCTGGAGAAGCGCTGGACAGAAAAGCAAGCGAAATGAAGAAATCCATCGGAAATCCGCCAATGACGAATTCTGCCGATAAAGGAGCCTGCCAATGAAATCTCCCAAACAGAAACTAAAGATTCTGTATCTGATGAAGATCCTTTTGGAGCAGACAGATGAAGAGCATATGCTTTCCATGCCCCGGCTTCTGGAAGAGCTGCAAGGCTGTGGTGTGAAAGCAGAGCGGAAAAGCATTTATGATGATATTGAGGCCCTGCGTCTCTTTGGGCTGGATGTGGAGCTCTGCCCCGGAAGGAATGGCGGCTACTTTGTGGCCAACCGCAGCTTTCAGCTGCCGGAGCTGCAGCTTTTGGTGGACAGTGTGCAGGCCAGTAAGTTTGTTACCCTGAAAAAGACGGAGGATTTGATCCAAAAGCTGGAAAGCCTGACCAGTGTGCATCAGGCCAGAGCTCTGCACCGGCAGGTCTTCGTAGGAAAGCGGATCAAATCCATGAATGAAAGCGTTTATTATAATGTAGATCATATCCATACCGGGATCAATCAGGATCGGGAGATCGCCTTCCGCTATTTTGATTATACGGTAGAGAAAAAGAAGCAGTATCGCCGTTCCGGCGGGGAATATGTGCTGAGCCCCCTGGCTCTGATTTGGGAAGAAGAAAAATACTATCTGATCGCATATGATGCAGAGGCTGCGCGGATCAAGCACTACCGGGTGGATAAAATGGATTCCATTCGCCTTCTGGATACTCCCCGGCAGGGCGTGGGCAGCTTTCGGGAAGAAGAGCTTTCCCAATACTCCCAAAAAGTATTTTCCATGTATGGAGGGGAAGAACACTCGGTACGAATGCGCTTTTCCAATGCTCTGGTCGGAGTGGTTCTGGATCGCTTCGGGAAAGAGCAGGAGCTTATTCCCGATGACGAAGGCCATTTTTGCATCACGGTGGATCTGCAGCTGAGCCCACAGTTTTATGGCTGGCTTTTCAGCCTGGGTGAAGGCGTGAAATTGCTCTCGCCCCCTGCTGCGGTGGAGGCCTTCCGGCAAATGGCCCTGGCCGCTGCGGACTGATGCGGTTTATCGGATTTCAAATTTGAGGCGAAGCCTGTTTCTGCATAAACAAAAAGCCCCGGGAAAGAATAGGGATATATCTTTTCCGGGGAGTTTTTTATGAAAGAGCAGGATTACGCAGGGATAAAATGGATCAGCGCCATGGGAAGCATCCTGTCTTTTTTTGCTGTGGCCGCCTGCCTGCTGTTTTCTTTTGTTCAGCTGGAGCTTTACAGCCCCTTCTCCGCTGATGAGTCGTTTCCTCCGGAGATTTATGTGAGTGCGGTCAGCTCCCGGCAGACAGAGAGTGGGCTTTTCGGGAACATTACCATCGAAAGCCAGGAGCAGGTGAGCCTGGCGATGGCTGTTTTGTTTATAAATGGCGAGCGCTGCGGGGATTTTTCCCAGGGCAGCCTGACGGTACGGGTCTACCCGGAGGATGTGCTGACTGTGGATGCCTCTGCCTACAGAAGAGAGCTTTCTTTCTTCATCGTGGAAGCCTCTCCCTCTATTCGGGCAGAGCTGCTGCTGAATCCTCTCTGCTGCAATGGAGATACACAAGAATTTGGCAAAATCCAATTTAAGTAGTTGTTATTTCCCGAATTCTCCAGTATAATAAAATTGTAAACGTATAATGCTTTCGCAGGGGAGAGATTTGTATGGAGGATAAAGGGAAAGCTACATATAGCAGTCGTCGGGTGGCTCAGGCCGCCATTCGTATGGCAATCAGTGAGAATCGTGATGCGGAGCGGCGACTGAAAGAGGAATATGAAGCCCAGGGCTTGCGGATGGCCGCCATGGATTTCGGCGGCGAGGCTTTGGGGTCTATCCCGAAGATCATCGAACGGGCCGTGGTTGGCGCGAAGAGAGAGGGCGTTATCCGGGATATCCATTCTGAGGAAGGCGCTGTTGCCGGCGCCACCCATGAAGTGCTGAGTCAAATCATGTCCCGGGCGATCGGTTTGAATTTTGGTGGGAAAATTGGTGTGGCGCGGGAAGGCGGTCATCTTTGTGTGGCAGTTTTCTTTGCCATTGGCATGATCCATCTGGACGATGTGGCCATCGCCCTGGCTCACCGGGCAGTGGAGGTTTTGTAGAGGCATGACAGCAAAGCAAATTGCCATTGATGGCCCGGCCGGAGCCGGGAAAAGCACCATTGCCAAAATGCTGGCGCAGCACCTGGGCTATGTGTATATTGATACCGGCGCAATGTATCGGGCTGTGGCTCTGCTGGCACAGCGCCGGGCAGTTTCTCCTGAGGATCAGATCGCCTTGGCATCTTTGGTGCAGGAGGCCCGGATTCAGCTGGATCGAAACGGCCATGTCTTTTTGAATGGGGAGGATGTTACGCAGGAGATTCGCCTGCCGGAGGTGGGCAATATGGCTTCTGCGGTTTCTGCCGTGGCTGCTGTGCGGGAGGCGCTTGTGCGGCAGCAGCGGGAAATGGCCTCTCAGCAGGGTGTGGTCATGGATGGCCGGGATATCGGCACTGTGGTTTTGCCCCAGGCGGATTGTAAGATCTTTTTGACCGCATCCAGCCGGGTGCGTGCAGAGCGCCGCACAAAAGAACTCCTGGAAAAGGGACTGTCGGCGGATTTGGAGCAGATCCAGCGGGAGATCGAAGAGCGGGATTACCGGGACAGCCACAGGGAGATCTCGCCGCTTCGGCAGGCAGAGGATGCTTTCCTTCTGGATAGCTCTGAGCTGGATATCCCGCAGGTATTGGAGAAGATGATTTCACTCGCGGAGGCAAAGCTATGAAGCCCTTTTATCGTTTTGTCCGCGGCCTTATGGGCTGCTTTCTTCAGCTGGCCGGTGCCCGCATTCTGGGCAAGGAGAATATTCCTGAGGATGATTCGCTGATCATCATCAGCAATCACATCAGCTATGGGGATCCGCCTGCAGTCTCCTGGGCCTATCCCAAGCAAATTACATATATTGCAAAGGAAGCCTTTGCCCGGAATTTCTTTACGCGCTGGCTGTTTGGGGCGCTGGGGGCGGTGTTCCTGGAAAAAGACAACAGCGATATGGCAGCCATGCGCACAGCGATGAAACAGCTGAAAGAAGGGCATGCCATCGCCATTTATCCGGAAGGAAAACGCAATCTGGATCAGCAGCTGGGTGCGTTTAAACAGGGTGCAGCCTTCATCGCCGCCCGCTGCAAGGTGCGTGTTCTGCCGATGGCGCTTATTAATACCGGGGATTTATTCTGCCTCGGAAAACGGAATATCATCGTGAACATTGGTGAGCCGATTCCGGTTTGTCAGGCGGAGCGGGTGGATTCTGCACTTTTGCAGGAGCTGACCGAAGACTATCAGAAACGGGTGGAAGCCCTGCTGGAGGAAGCGAAAAACATCCTGAAGCAGGAGGGGCGCCCCATGCGGCGCTGCCCAAAAAAGAAATAAGGCTTTTGTTTGTATTTTTTATAAAAACTTTTTGCGAATAGCAGGATTTCCAGGATATTTACCGAAAACAAATTAGAATCACGGAAATTTATAAATATGGGTATTGAAATTATCCGGGCGCCGCATATTGGTTTTTGTCAGGGCGTGCGCCGCGCCATAGAAATGGCAGAACAGGCAGCTTTAAGCCAGCCCATCTGTACACTGGGTCCTTTGATCCACAATCCCTTGGTGATTCAGGAGATGGCGCCGCGGGTCTGCCCTGTCGAAAGCTTGGAGCAGGTGAAAGGGGAGCGGGTTCTGATTCGTTCCCATGGGGTTGCCCCTGCTGTTTTGCAGGAAGCGGCCCGTTTGGGTCTGCAGGTGCTGGATGCAACCTGTCCTTTTGTGCATCGCGCCCAGGCTTTGGCTGCAAAGCTGAACAGCGAAGGCTGGCAGGTGGTTATTTTGGGGGATGCGAATCACCCGGAAGTGGTGGGGATTCGCGGATGGACGCAGGATCAGGCCTGGATCGTTCGGGATCCGGCTGAAGCGGCAGCTTTGCCGCCTCGTCCCAAAATTGCGCTTTTGTCCCAAACCACGCAGCGGGAGGATGTTTTTGCAGCCTGTGTAGAAGCATTGCGTCCCTTGGCCGGGGAATTGCTGGTTGAAAATACCATATGCCACCATACTGCAAATCTGCAGGAGGCTACTGCGGCTCTGGCCGCTCAGGTGGATGCCATGGTGGTGATCGGTGGGCGCAACAGCTCAAATACAAAAAAATTGGCACTGATATCCAGGGAAATGGGTGCGGAGGTGTTTTACATCGAAACGCCCGATGAAGTGGATATTGATATAGTGCGGAGGCATCGGCGGATCGGGATCACTGCCGGCGCTTCAACACCGGAACATATTATTGAGGAGGTCGTTACAAGGATGACAGAACTGGAAAACAAAGATCAAGTAATTGCAGAGCAGAGCGATGCCGATACTTTTGCGCAGGAATACGGCGATATGAAAGAAATCCGTCGCGGCGCACGGGTGAAGGGCGTTGTCGTGCAGGTCAAGGATGATGAGCTGCTGGTTGATATCGGCGGCAAGAGCGAGGGTGTTCTCACCGCTTCCGAGCTGACCACTGACGATGCAAAGCACATCCGTGAAAGATTCAAAATTGGTGATGAGATTGATGTTCTCATTCTGCGCAAAGAAAATCAGGAAGGCTATCCGGTACTGTCCAAGCGTCGTATCGATCAGGATATTGCCTGGGATAAACTGACCCAGATGAAGCAGGATAAAGAAATCGTCAGCGGTACCGTTACCGATGTCGTCAAAGGCGGCGTTCTGGTGGATGTTGGCGTTCGTGGCTTCGTGCCTGCTTCCCTGGTTGCCCTGGGCTATGTGGAAGACCTCAATAGCTATATCGGTAAAGAACTGCAGATGAAGATTATTGAATGCGACAAACACAGCAACAAGCTGGTTCTCTCCGCCAAAGCAGTTCTGCGCAAAGTTACTCAGGCTCAGAAAGAAAAGACCTGGGCTGAAATCGCTGAAGGTCAGACCCGCAAAGGCGTTGTTCGCCGTCTGACCAACTTCGGTGCTTTCGTTGACATCGGCGGCGTGGACGGTCTGCTCCATGTTTCCGAAATGGCTTGGTATCGTGTCAATCGTCCCGCTGACCTGCTGAAGGAAGGCGATGAGATCGAAGTTTACATCCTGGGTGTTGATGCTGAAAACGAAAAGATCAGCCTGGGCATGAAACAGCTGACTCCCAACCCCTGGTCTCAGGCCAAGGATAAATATCCGGAAGGCTGCGTCATTCCTGCCAAGGTCATGCGCACTACCGATTTCGGTGCTTTCCTGGAAGTTGAACCCGGCGTTGAAGGTCTGGTTCATATCTCCCAGCTGGCAAACCGCCACGTTGAAAAGACCGAAGACGTTGTGAAACCCGGCGATGTCGTGGAAGTCAAAGTGATTTCCGTTGATCCGGAAGCCAAACGCATGAGCCTGTCCATCAAGGCCACCCAGCCGGAAGAAGCTCCCGCTGAGGCTCCTGTGGAAGAAGAGGCTCCCGCAGCTGAATAAGCTCTTTTAAAAAAGCGAATATGGTAGTCCCAAGAAAACCGCCTTTGTGCGGTTTTCTTGTTGATTGGGTAGAATGGTTGAATTTTGGGATAATACGGTAGTACAGGAGGAAATTTTATGATTTGGAATCGGGAACGGGAGTGCATGCCCCGGACCCAGTTGCGGGAATTGCAGCTGGCAGGCTTGAAATGGACGGTAGATCGGGCTTATGAAAGGGTGCCTTTTTATCGGGCAAAAATGGATGCTATAGGCTTACGGCCTCAGCACATCAAAACTCTGGCGGACGTCAAAAACCTGCCCTTCATGACCAAGCAGGATTTTCGGGAGAATTACCCCTTTCAGAATTTTGCAGTTCCCAAAGAAAAGCTGGTTCGGATCCACGCCAGCTCCGGCACCACGGGGAAACCCACTGTGGTTGGATACACCGCAAAAGATCTGGAAATGTGGACGGAGCTGATGGCCCGTATCGTTTGCCAGGCCGGTGTTACCCCGGAAGATACAGCGCAGATTGCCTTCTCTTACGGCCTCTTTACCGGAGCCTTCGGTCTGCATTATGGCTTGGAAAAGCTCGGCTGCGCTGTTGTGCCCATTGGTGGCGGCAATACGGAAAAGCAGCTGATGCTGATGGAGGATTTTGGGACCACGGTTCTTATCTCCACCCCATCCTACGCTTTGTATTTGGCAGAGCGGGCTGAGGAATTGGGGATCGATATCCAAAAACGGCTGAGGCTGCGTGTTGGTCTCTTCGGCAGCGAGCCCTGGACGGAAGAGATGCGCGGGCAGATCCAGGACCGCCTGCATATTTTGGCCACAGACAATTACGGCATGAGCGAGCTGATCGGCCCCGGTGTAGCGGGGGACTGTGAAGCCATGGCCGGTATGCATATCGCAGAGGATCACTTCCTGGCGGAGACGATCAATAGCGAAACGGGCGAGGTTTTGCCCCTGGGTGAAGAGGGGGAGCTGGTCTTTACCTCCCTGGATAAAGAAGCCTTGCCGGTGATCCGTTACCGCACAAAGGATATCTCTGTGATCGATTATACACCCTGCTCCTGCGGGCGTACCCACGCGCGGATGCGAAAGATTTTCGGCCGGGCGGATGATATGCTCATTATCCGTGGGATCAATGTATTCCCTTCGCAGATCGAATCGGTGCTGCTGTCCACTGCCGGTGTGGGGCCTCATTATCAGATCAACGTCTGGCGTCGGAATTATCTGGATGAGCTGGAAGTCCTGGTGGAATTCACCGATGACAGCATGCTGGATAATTATAAAAAGCTGGATGCGCTGACCGCACATTTGAAAGAACGGCTGCACAATGTGTTGGGCATAAATGTGAAGCTGCGGCTGGTGGAGCCACATACCATTGAACGCACCACAGTGGGCAAAGCCAAACGCGTTTTTGATCACCGGAATGACCCGGAATAATAAAAAAGACAGACCCTTTTAGTGGGTGGGCTTAGGGATTTATAATCCTTGAAATATTCGGCATAGTCGTTTTTATAGCGGCTATGCCGTTTTTTCGTTTGCAGCTGCGTCCGGTAAGGTGAACTCACCGATGCAGTTGTAAATGATTTTGATGCGCTGAACCCGGTGGCCATCGACCTTTTCGGCCTTGTACACATACACCTTTTCCACGAACTCACGGATGATCTCCGCTGTCAGTTCCGGGATTTCCGTGTACTTCCGTACCAAGGCAAGAAAGTGGTCTGCGTTGAGTGCCGTTTCCTTT
>JAFSHU010000052.1 GCA_017440145.1 Bacillota bacterium | reverse complement strand
GGCAAAGGGTAAAACACTTTTTCCGCTGTCTTCCTGAGTGGAGGCGAAGCGGAATCGAAGGATCTTGTAACAGGCTGCGGCCAGATCCTTCGGCTTCGCTCCCTGTGGTCACTGCGCTCAGGATGACAGCATCGAAGAAGAGACGCCATTTAACCCCAGCAGGGGCGGATTCTATATCCGCCCGAACCTGTCACCCGGAAGCAAGTGGAAGGGAGACGATTGCTCCTCGCCTTGGTGTCTTCCTGAGTGGAGGCGAAGCCGGAATCGAAGGATCTTGAAGCGGCAGGGTGCCAGATCCTTCGGCTTCGCTCCCTGCGGTCACTGCGCTCAGGATGACAGAATCTGGCTGGGCAGCAGCCCAAAGACCTCTTCAATGGCTAAAAAGATCTCCGCGCTCAGCCGCCGCGACAGCGTTCCCTGCTCGATTTTAGCCAGCATCAAAGGCCCGATGCCCAGCAGCCGGGCCATTTCTCGGCGGGAAAGCCCCTTTTCTTTTCTGAGCCGAATCAGATTGTTCACCATGTTTTCCCATTGTTTCTGGCAGGTTTCATTCATGGTTCAGCGCTCCTTTTTACAACTGCGAGTTGTGACCGATTCTATTTTACAACTTAGAGTAGTAAAATGTAATACAATTCTGAGTTGTAAGGTAGAATATAAAGCATCCTGAGAAAAGGAGCGCTGCAATGAACCGCATCCGTGATTTGCGTGAAGATCGTGAGCTGAAACAGCGGCAAGTGGCTGAGCTGTTGGGGATGTCGCAGCAGAATTACAGCAAAATCGAATCCGGCGCTACCGACATCACCTCTGAAAAGCTTATTCTTTTAGCTGATTTTTATCAGGTGTCCGTGGACTATCTTCTGGGATTGAGCAAAAACCCGCGGCGGGATTAAAAAAGCGGGGGCTTCCTTATGGGGAAGCCTCCGCTTTCATCATTTATACCATCATCCCAGCCGTTCCAGCACCTCATAGAGCTGTTCCAGCTCGTTTTCAGAATAATAAGTCAGGGTGATTTTGCCCTTCTGGGGGGTACCGGCAATGGCCGCGCGAACGCCCAGGGTCTCCCGCAGCTTTTCTTCCAGGCCCTTCAATTCCACGGTCAGGGGCTTGGGGGCCGCCTTGGGCTTGGGGGGCTGGCTGAGGCTCTGAGCCATTTTTTCCAGCTGACGCACAGACCAGTCGTTTTTCACCGTTTCCCGGGCCAGCTCGATTTTCTTTTTGTCGGAGTCCAGGCCTGCCAGCACCTTGGCATGGCCGGTGGACAACTGCCCCAGCCTCACCATCTCCTGCACCCCTTCCGGCAGGGTCAACAGCCTGAGAAGATTCGCCAGGGCCGGGCGGCTCTTGCCCAGCTTCTGGGCCGCCGCCTCCTGGGTGTAGCCGCACTGGTTCATCAGCGCCTTCACCGCCTGGGCCTCTTCCATGGGGTTCAGATCCTCCCGCTGGAGGTTCTCAATCAGCGCCGCCTCCATCTGCTGGATCATGTCCATGTCCCTGACAATGCAGGGCACCGTGTCCAGACCCGCCATGCGGGCAGCCCGATACCGCCGCTCACCCGCCACAATGCGGTAGCGGCCGTTCTGCTCCACCACCAATAGGGGCGACAGCACCCCCGCCTCCCGGATGGACTGGGCCAGCT
>JAFSHU010000051.1 GCA_017440145.1 Bacillota bacterium | reverse complement strand
GGTTTCTTGGTCCTTCTTTTCAAAGAAGGACGGTTTACGGGCCTTCCCAAAAAGGACTTACTGCTTTCTCTGTATAAAAAGCTGATAAACCGACCCTTTCTCACAAGTTCGCTTGAAGCGAACTTGAAGAAAGGGACCCAAAGAACTTTGGCGCTTGGGTCGATGCTTCTCATTGCGGGCAGAAGGGCAAAGGGGCTGTTATTGCGAGGCAGGCAAGCTGCGGGACTTGACTGCTGCAGCTTTCAGCTGTCAGCTCCTATTTCCCCAGGCAGAAGCGGCTGAAAATGGCATCCAGCAGGCCATCCCCTGCCTGGCTGCCGCTGATCTGCCCCAGATGCCAGGCTGCCTCCTCCAGATCCACCCCGGCCAGATCCAGAGGCAAGCCGCTGCGGATCGTGGCCTCTGCGGCCAGCAGATTCTCCCGGGCCAGGCGCAGCTCCTGGCTGTGCCGCCCGTTGATCACCAGGGGGGAGGCCTGCTCCTGATCGGCGCTGAGGCTCACCGCCTCCAGAATGGCTGTCCGCAGCTCCGGCAGGCCCTCCCCGCTGGCTGCGGAAAGGGGGATCTGCCGTGTATCCGGGGCCAGCTCCCCACAGAGCCGGGCTGTTTCCTCCAGCCGCGCCGGGCTGGCAGCATCGATCTTGTTCAGCAGCAGCAAACGGGGCTGCCCCTCTGTCTGCTGCAGCAGCTCCGGCAGCTCCTCCCCGGGGCTTTGGCTATCCACCACCAGCAGCAAAAGCTGCGCCTGGGAAATGGCAGTGCGGCTCCGGGCAATGCCGATCTGCTCTGCCTGATCCAGATCCTCCTGCTCCCGCAGGCCGGCGGTATCCGTCAGCAAAACCGGCAGCCCCCCCAGATCAATGCTCTCGCTGATCACATCCCGGGTGGTGCCTGCCTGCTCGGTGACGATGGCCCGATCCTGGGCCAGCAGCCGGTTCAGCAGGCTGGATTTGCCTGCATTGGCTGCCCCGGCCAGAACCACACGGATCCCCTCCCGGTAAAGCTGCCCCTGCGCCGCGTTCTCCAGCAGCCGCTCGATCTCATTCAGCAGAAAATCCAGATCCGCCAGCACCTGATCCTCCGGAGGGGCATCCGCATCCTCCGGGAAATCCGCTGCCACGGTCATCCCCGCCCGCAGACGGGTCAGACCCTCCTCCAGCTCCGACAGGGGCTGGCTCAGCGCACCCCGGAGCTGGGCTGTTGCCAGCTGGGCGCCGGTGGGCGTCTTTGCCTGGATCAGATCCAGCACAGCCTCTGCCTGGGAAAGATCCATGCGCCCGTTGAGAAAGGCCCGCAGGGTGAATTCCCCCGGCTCCGCCAGACGGGCGCCTGCCTCCAGCAGGGCATCCAGCAGCAGACGCAGCAGCCGCAGACCCCCATGGCACTGCAGCTCCGCCACATCCTCCCCGGTGTAGGAATGGGGCCCGGGCATCCACACCCCCAGGCAGCGATCCAGCACATTGCCCCGGGCGTCCTGCACATCCCCCAGGATGAGGCGGCGCGGCTGGGAGAGCGGGTCGCTCCCCCCGCGGAAAACCCGGCGCAGAATCTCCCCGGATTCCGGCCCGCTGATCCGCAGAATGCCGATCCCCCCGTTCCCCAGGGGCGTGGCAATGGCGGCAATGGTATCGGTATAGCTCTGAACAGGCATGCTGTCCCCTCCTGAATCTGTCTTTTTCTTATCATAGCACGTTTCCCTCGGCAGGGGAAGAGCGGCCTTCCGGGACTTGAGAAATCCCGGACAAGGCATCCCTGTCTTTCAGGAAAGCCAGGGTGAAACCGCCGCTTTTTAGAAAAAGCGGCAGCAAAAACACTTATTTTTGGGCTGCTGCCCGAAATGAGGAGTACGCCCAAAAATTGAAGTTCTTTGGCTACCTTTCTTTCAAGAAAGGTAGGGTTTTACAGGCCTTTGATCAAAGAAATCCCCCTCCACGGAAGGAGGGGGATTTGCTGATCTGCGAAAGTGAGACCCAGAAGTCCCCACTTTTTTGAAAAAAAGTGGGTCAAAAAACTTCAACGCTGGCGCTGTGCTTCTTATTTCCGGGTATCGAGCAAAAATAAGTGTTCTCCTGCTTCTTCTCTTTCAAAAGAAGAAGGGATCACCACAGGCCGCCTGCCCGGGGCTAGACCAGACCCATAGCCATCTCCACCAGCAGGGCCACGACCACCACCAGCGCGGAGATGATAAAGCCGTGAAGCATGGGCCGGATCCCGGCCTTCCGCAGGCTGGCAAAGGAGGTATTCAGGCCGATGGCCGCCAGCGCGCAGACCATCAGGAATTTGCTCAGGCTCTTCGTGCCGGATACCAGCTCCGCCGGGAGGCTCAGCAGGCTGGCCAGCAGGGACATGCCCAAAAAGCCCAGAATGAACCAGGGGAAGATCTTCCCCAGGCGGAAATTGGCCTTCAGCTCCGGGCTGCTGCCGCTCCGGGCAGCGGCCTCCTTCCGCTTCAGACGCAGCTGGATCAGGGCAAAGACCAGCACCGTGGGGATGATCGCCAGGGTGCGGGTGAGCTTCACCATGGTGGCGAAATCCCCGGCGCCCTCGGAAAAGGCGTAGGCAGCCGCCACCACAG
>JAFSHU010000050.1 GCA_017440145.1 Bacillota bacterium | reverse complement strand
GGCTCCGCGACCAGCAGGACAACAGCCAACGGGAAAACCGGCTCCGCGTCCGGCAGGTCAACAGCCAACGGGAAAACCGCAAAACCCGGCGCACCACTCTCTCCATACGGGAAAGACCAATGCGGAACTGATTCTGCAGAAGCTCACCCACGCAGCGCAGGCGGCGGTTGCCCAGATGGTCAATGTCATCCGGCTCCACCTGGCCATCCACCAGCCGCAGGAACATGCGGACTGCTTCGATAATATCCGGCTTCGTCAGATAGCGCAGATAGTCATTATAGGAAGGAACTTCATCCACTTCGATATAATCCTGAGCCCCATCATCCCAGACGCGACCCTGATCATCGATGCGCTTCAGAATGCCATGGTTCAGTTTCTTATGGATTTTATGACGGCCCACATTCCCCAGGTCATAGCGTTTGGGGTCAAAGAAAAAGCCGTGCAGAAGCATCCGGGCAGAATCCACCGTAGGCGGCTCCCCGGGACGCAGACGTTTATAGATCTCCACCAGAGCTTCCTCTGTGCTGGAGCAGTTATCCTTGGCCAGAGTTGCGGCAATGGCCGGATGATTGTTGAAGAGAGCAAGGATGTCTTCGTTTGTGGGGTAGCCCAAAGCGCGAATCAGCACGGTAGCCGGGATCTTGCGCATACGGTCCACACGGGTATACACATTCCCCTGCAGATCCGTTTCCAATTCCAGCCAGGCGCCCCGGTTCGGGATGATGGTCGCCCCGTAAATCTTCTCCCCACTGGGGTCCGGCGTGGCATGATAATACACACCGGGGGAACGAACCAGCTGCGAAACGATAACACGCTTCGCACCATTAATAATGAAAGTGCCTTTGCGGGTCATCAGCGGGAAATCCCCCATGAAGACCTCTTGTTCCTTGACCTCGCCGCTCTCTTTGTTGATCAGGCGGACTTTTACCCGCAGCGGTGCAGCAAAGGTTGCATCACGGGTACGGCATTCTTCCTCATCATATTTGGGTTCACCAAAACTGTAGCCGATGAACTCCAAAACCAAATTACCGGTAAAATCAGTGATCGGCGAAACATCCTGGAATACTTCCTTCAAGCCTGTTTCGATAAAGTGCTTATAAGATTCCCTCTGCACCTCGATCAGGTTGGGCATCTCCAGGATTTCAGCAATGCGCGCAAAGGAATGGCGCTGCCTCATCTCGGAACTGGCAGGATATCTCATGAATAGCCTCACTCCTTGTATATACGATCCGTGAAGGACATTGAACGGGTCTCGCGACCCCCTGTAAGTGGGAAAATCCCAAAAAAGGGTAGGCAAAATACGCCAATTACCCACAGTAACAGCAAATATCATAATAACATAGAGCCTGCGCTTCGTCAACCACAAAAATCATATCTTAAGAAAATTTTCCTTTTTTCTTTCAAAAGAAGTCTTTTTTCGAAGTGTTTTTTCAAAAGTTTTCTGCCCCGGAATAAAAAAGCTGTAAAGAAAAAAACCTTGACATCATGGCTGCCAGCCGCTATAATCATGAAGACTAAGGAAATCAATCTGGGTATCTGTGTATTATGGAACGGCTGGAACGCATCGAAACCATTAACGAATTGTTGGATATTTACGGCATGCTCCTGACCCAACGCCAGCGTGAGGCTCTTTCCGCCTGCTATCAGGAGGATCTCTCCCTGGCAGAGATCGCGGAGATCACCGGCGGCACTCGTCAGGCCGCCCATGATCTGATCCGCCGCGGGGAGCACCAGCTGCAGCATTATGAGGAGCAGCTTCACATCCTCTCCGGCCAGCAGCAGCGCCGTTCCCTTCTGGAGCAGCTGAAAGCCCTTCTTCGGGAGCTTCCTCTGGACGAAAGCCAGCGCAGCCAGGCCGATGGTCTCCTGGCAGCTCTCTCTTCTATTTAGCTTAACGGAAGCAATTTACGATAGAAAGCGGAAAAGTGCATTTTGCGCCTTTCGCTGATCCCCGGATGGGCAGCCTCCGGGTCAAACAGACTTGTTCTGATGATTTCTTCTGCCAAATGGCTTGTTAAAAGGAGTCGATTATGTCATCCTTAAGCGATAAATTACAGGATATCTTTTCCCGCCTAAAGGGCAAGGGTAAGCTGAGCGAGGCCGATGTCAATGCGGCCATGCGTGAGATCCGCGTTGCCCTGCTGGAAGCGGATGTCAACTACAAAGTCGCCAAAGATTTCTGCGCGAAGATCAAAGAACGCGCCGTAGGCAGTGAGGTTCTGGAAAGCCTCTCCCCCGGTCAGCAGGTCGTGAAGATCGTCAACGAAGAGCTGACCTCCCTGATGGGCGGCGACGACCCGGTGAAAAGCAGCAAGCTGCTGGTAAGCCCCAAGCCCCCCACGGTCATTCTCATGGCCGGTCTGCAGGGCTCCGGTAAAACCACCTCCGCCGCGAAGATCGCCCTATACCTGAAGCAGCAGGGAAAACGCCCCCTGCTGGCAGCCTGCGACGTTTACCGCCCCGCTGCCATCGACCAGCTGAAGATCCTGGGCAAAAAGATCGATGTCCCCGTCTTTGAGCTGGGTGCAAAGGTGGATCCCGTGGATATCTCCCGGCAGGCGCTGGAGCATGCCCGCAGCCACGGCAATGATTACCTGATCGTGGATACCGCAGGCCGCCTCCACCTGGATGAAACCCTGATGAACGAGATCGCCGCCATCCGTGAGGCCGTGCAGCCCACGGAGATCCTGCTGGTCATCGATGCCATGCAGGGTCAGGACGCCGTGAATGTGGCAAAGGCCTTCCATGAACGCCTGGCCATCACCGGCGTGGTCATGACCAAGCTGGACGGCGACAGCCGGGGCGGCGCAGCTCTCTCCGTAAAGGCCGTCACCGGCCAGCCCATCAAATTCACCGGCTCCGGCGAGGATATCAAAGCCCTGGAGCCCTTCTATCCGGATCGCATGGCCTCCCGCATTCTGGGAATGGGGGATATTCTCACCCTCATCGAAAAAGCCGAAAGCAGCCTGGATCAGAAAAAGATGGAGGAAATGGAGGAGAAGCTGCGGAAGAGCCGCTTCACCTTTGAGGATTATCTGGATCAGCTCCAGGAAATCCGCAAGATGGGCGATATGAAAGAAGTCCTCTCCCTCATCCCCGGCCTGGGCAAGCAGGTCAAGGATCTGGATATCGACGAAAAACAGCTGGTCTTCGTGGAATCCATGATCCAATCCATGACCCCGGAGGAACGGAACAATCCCTCCATCATCAACAGCAGCCGCAAAAAGCGCATCGCTGCAGGCAGCGGCCATCAGGTGCAGGATATCAACCGCTTGCTGAAGCAGTTTGATATGATGCAGAAAATGATGAAGCAGATCAATGCCATGAACGCCCCCGGCGCAAAGAAGGGCAAAAAAGGCCGCCGCGGCATGCCCGGCATGGGCGCCTTCCGCGGTATGGGGGGAATGGGTGGCATGGGCGGCGGTTGGCCCGGCCTCTAAAGCCTGCGTATGAAGGTTTTTCGCATAAAACTTTTTTATTCATAAATAAAATAATTCTTTATCTACAATTTCAAGGAGGAACAACAAATGGCAACCAAAATCAGACTCAAAAGAATGGGCGCAAAGAAAGCTCCTTTCTACCGTGTGGTAGTAGCAGATTCTCATTGGCCCCGCGATGGCCGCTTCATCGAAGAAATCGGCTATTATGACCCCACCAAGAACCCCGCAATCATCCACATTGATGAAGAAAAAGCTCAGAAATGGCTGGCCGATGGCGCCATCGTCTCTGATACCGTAAAATCCCTGTTCAAAAAGAGCGGCATCAAATAAATTGTCCGTCTCACAGCGCATCGGGGCATAATCCCCGGGCCGAAGAATGGAGGATCAAATGAAAGAACTGGTCGAACACATGGCCAAAGCTCTGGTCACCAAGCCGGAAGCTGTTCTGGTAACGGAAGCGGAAAAAGACGGCGAAACCGAGCTGAACCTGAAGGTCGCCCCGGAAGACATGGGTAAGGTCATCGGCAAACAAGGCCGCATCGCCAAAGCCATGCGCGCCGTTTTGAAAGCTGCTGCCACCAAGGAAGGCAAAAAGGCCAATTTGGAGATCGAATAAATTGAACGCAAACAACGACAAGATTCTGGTGGGCGCACTCATCGCGCCCCATGGCATTGCCGGCTGCGTCACAGCGGATTGTCTTTCCGACAATCCGCTGCGTTTTCATGCGGGCGCAGTCTTTTTTCTGGATGAGCCCGTCCTGGGCCACCGGACCCTCAGCCTGAAAACTGCCTCCACCCACAAGGGCCGCCTGCTGCTGAAATTCGCGGAGATTCCGGATCGGAACGCTGCGGAGCTTCTGCGCGGCCGCAAGCTGCTGGTATCCTTGGAGGAGGTTCCCCCTCTGCCGGAGGGAGAATACTACCAATTCCAGATCATCGGTCTGAATGTGCTGGAAAACGGGCAGGAGCTGGGGCAGATCATTGACGTGCTGGATTATACCGCCAACGACATCTATGTGCTGCAGCGAAAAGACGGCAGCCAGACCCTGATCCCTGCCCTGAAAAGCATCGTGAAGAAGATCGACATCCAGGCAGGCTGTATGGAAGTGCAGCTGCCCCCCGGGCTGTAAAACAGGGAGGGCACTATGCGTATCGATATTCTCACCCTTTTCCCGGAGATGTTCGCGCCTCTGGAGGCTTCCATGATCAAGCGTGCCAGGGAGCGGGAGCTGGTGGAGATCCATGTCACCAACATCCGGGATTATGCCACAGACAAGCATCAGATCACAGATGACCGCCTCTACGGCGGCGGTGCGGGCATGGTCATGAAGCCTGAGCCCCTGGCAGCTGCGGTTCGCGATGCAAAAACAGCGGAGCGCCCCCGGGTCATCATCACCGCCCCCAGCGGCAAGCCCTTCACACAGAGAGTCGCAGAGGAGCTGGCAAAGGAAGAGCAGCTCATTATCATCTGCGGCCATTATGAGGGCATTGACCAGCGCTTCATCGACGCCATGGCCACGGATGCCTTCTCCATGGGGGATTTCGTGCTCACCGGCGGCGAAATTCCTGCCATGGCCATCACAGACAGCGTCTGCCGCCTGCTCCCCGGCGTGCTGGGAGATGAGCGGGCAGCAGAGGAGGAAAGCTTTTCTGATGGCCTGCTGGAATACCCCCAGTACACCCGTCCCCCGCTTTGGGAAGGGCAGGAGGTGCCTGCGGTTTTGCAGGGCGGCGATCATAAAAAGATCGCAGCCTGGCGGCGGCGGCAGTCCCTGGAGCGCACCTACCGGGTGCGTCCGGATCTGCTCAGCACCGCTTCTCTGAGCCCGGAGGATGCAGCCTTTCTGGCTCAGCTGCGGGCGGAGGAGGAGCAGCCCTTCCGGCTTTATGTAGCGCTGCTGCACTACCCTGTTTACAACAAAAAACGCCAGACCATCACCACCTCCATCACAAACCTGGATATTCACGACATCGCCCGGGCGGCCTGCACCTACGGCCTGGCCGGCTATTTCATCGTGCAGCCCATCCAGGAGCAGCAGGAGCTGATCCGACAGCTGGTGGAGCATTGGCGCAGCGGCTTCGGCGCAAAATATAATCCGGACAGAAGTCAGGCTCTGGAGCTGCTAGAGATCCAGCCCAGCCTGGAGGCTGTCATTGAGCAGATCGAAGCAGAAACGGGCCAAAGACCCCGCTGCATCGTCACCGGCGCCAGCCTGGGGCAGCGCATCACCGCCCCGAAGGAGCTGCGCCGTACTATGGAGCGGGAGGGCGGCAGCTATCTGCTGCTGCTGGGCACCGGCTGGGGCTTAGCGGAAGAGATCACCGAAAACGCGGATTTCCGTCTGCAGCCCATCTACGGTCGCTTTGGCTATAATCATTTGTCCGTACGCTCTGCAGCCTCCATATTATTGGATCGCCTGCTGGGCGGGGAAAGCAGCCCGAAGGAGTGAACAGCATGAAGGATACCGAACGTCTGGGGCAAATGCTGCGGGAAAGCAGCAATACCGTATTTTTTGGCGGCGCAGGTGTCTCCACGGAAAGCAATATTCCGGATTTCCGCAGCGCAGATGGACTCTACCGGGCGCAGCAGAATTATGGCTATCCCCCGGAGATCATGCTTTCCCACAGCTTTTTTGAGGATCGCACGCCCGATTTCTACAATTACTATCTGCATGAGCTGATCTATAAGGATGCACAGCCCAACCAGGCCCATCTGGCCTTGGCGAAGCTGGAAGCCATGGGCAAGCTGCGTGCAGTCATCACCCAGAACATAGATGGTCTGCACCAGCTGGCAGGAAGCAAAAATGTGCTGGAGCTCCACGGTTCGGTGCTGCGGAATTATTGCATGAACTGCGGCCTGCACTACAGCGTGGATTTCATGCTGGAGCACGAAGGAGATGTCCCCCACTGTCTGGATTGCGGCGGGCTGGTTCGTCCGGATGTGGTCCTCTATGAGGAAGCTCTGGATCCCGCCACAATGAAGGCAGCGCAAAAAGCCATCTCTGCGGCAGACCTGCTGCTGGTGGGCGGCACTTCCCTGGTGGTTTACCCTGCCGCCGGGCTGCTGCACTACTTCCGCGGGCGGCATTTGGTGCTGATCAACAAGAGCGAAACCGACTTTGATCACAGGGCTGAACTGGTGATTCATGATAGCATCGGGAAAACTCTTCAGGAAGCTGTAAATTTCATTTGACATACAAAACTTTTTACTATAAAATTGTTAATTAGATTGAGAAACTTTGTCTACGACTCTTTATCAATATCAAAACTAGGAGGAAACACCCAATGGCAAAGCAGAAATTCGAACGTACCAAACCGCACGTAAACGTTGGTACCATCGGACACGTTGACCATGGTAAAACCACGTTGACTGCAGCAATCACCCTGTGCCTGTCC
>JAFSHU010000049.1 GCA_017440145.1 Bacillota bacterium | reverse complement strand
TTCCTAAGTGGGCTTGCAAAGTTCGCCCAGCCTGACGGCTGGCTCGAACTTGGGGAGAATCGAAACTCCAAAGTTCGGGTCGCGCCAGCGAACCGAATCTTTCAGGCCCACCTTAGGCCGCCGGAGGCAAAGCTAGGAAAAGCGCTCGGCCTCATAAAAAGCAACAGGAAACCGTGGGAAACCGGTACGCCGCACAAGGGGCGCGAAGTGGCAACGCCGTATTGCGCCGCTTATTTTGTCGCTGAGCTTCTAAGGGGCAGCAGCAGGTAAAGATACTCCTCCGCGTCATATCCATCCCCCAGGATGATGCCGGGGGTATTGGCGCCGGTGAGCCGCAGGCGCACCCGCTCGGAATCCAGAATCCGCAGCACGTCCAGCAGATATTTCACGTTATAGCTGATGACAAAGTATTCACCCTCGCAGCGGGCAGGCAGCTGCTCCTCGATGCGGCCCTCGTCCGGCACCTCGGCGCTGACGCGGATGCCCCCATCCTCCATGGAGAGGCGCACCGTGTTGCTTTTGCCCACGGTATTCCGGGAGATCAGCGCGGCGCGTTCCAGGGATTCGGTGAAGCGGCGTTTTTCGATGACGATCTCGCCCCGGAACATCTCCTCCCCGGGGATGACCTGGCGATAATCCGGGTATTGCCCCACGATCATGCGGGTGGTGAAGGTAAGATTGGCGAAGGTGAAGAAGATTTGGTTTTTCCCGGCGGAGATGTGGATCATATCCTCATCGTTGGCAGCCAGGCGAGCCACCTCCTGCAGGGCCCGGTTGGGGATGAGCAGGGTCGCTTCGCCCTGTCCCTCCCAGACGCCCTGCCCTTTTGCCAGGCGGTGCGTATCCGTGGCCACCATCACCAGGTCGGCCTGGTCGATCTCGGTATAAACACCGGCAAAGACGGGGCGCAGCTCATCCGGGGCGGCGGCGATGCCCACCTGACGCACCAGGCGCTTAAAGGCGCGCACCGGCATGGAGCCTTCGATCTCCCCGTGATTTTTCGGCAAAAGGGGGAAATCCTCTGTGGAGAAGCAGGGAATATCCACGGAGGAGCCGTCATAGATTAGCTGCAGCACATCCTTTTCGAATTTCAGCTGGATGGGGCAATCCGGCAGCAGGCGGGCCAGGGCGGAGAGCTTTTTCCCCGGGGCGATGGTCTGGCCTTCCTCCTTCACCTGGGCATTGACCACGCATTCGATGGCCAGCTCCAGGTCAGTGGCGCGGAAGCTGACCCGATCCTTTTCCGCGGTGATCATGATCCCGGCCAGGCTGGGCAGGGTGTTTTTGTTGCTGACCGCCTTTTCCACGGCGTTCACAGCATATAAAAGATCCTCTTTGCTGATGATGATTTGCATAGCGTTCCTCCTGATCCTTCCTGAAACCGGCTGAAATCCGCCGCTCTGCCGCTTTATCCCGGCCGGAGCGCAAAGAAAGCGAAATGGGTCTCAAGTCATTTTTGTCTGTAGGAATAAAGCCGCTCAGGGCTGCATAAAATAGAGTAAGGTATCCATAAGAATTGCACAAGCCTGTGGAAAAATCCTTCCCGGGCTCTCTTCCCTTTGGGAAGCGCAGCGGAAAGAGTTAGTAGATATAAACAGTAGTCCGTATTAGGGTCTGTGGAATCTGGGGAAAACTCGCATCCGCCGCCGGGGCAGTGGGATTTCGCCAAAATTCGACTGTTGATAAAGATTTCTCTTTTTCCACAGTCTCCACAGGATCTTTCGCGGATTTTTTTCTATCCACATTATCCGTTATTTGGACAATTTTATCAACTACTTTGTGAACAAAAAATCACAGGCTTTTCCACGGGGAATTTACAGCTTATCCCCCGGGAATTTGATCCCGCTGTGGAATGGCCTGCTAAAGCCAATTTCAGCCCCCAGGACGGACGATTTTCCCGCCGGGGGGCTTTTTTCGTGCAGAATATGCGTGTTTTTTCTGCAGTCTCTCTGTATATTCCTTCCTCCTTTGCCGGGCTGTTTTCGTTCTTCAGAGGGGCTGGATCTGGCTCTGGGGAGGAAAAAATTGGAAACCCCGGTAAACCCCTTCTTCTTTGAAAAGAAGAAGCAAGAAACTTTCAATGTTTGGCTTGCTGCTCTGATCAAGTACCGACCCAAAGATCAAAGTTTTTTGACCCACTTTTTTTCAAAAAAGTGGGGGTTTACACAAAATAGGTTTGTAAACCGTTCTTCTTTTTGAAAAGTTCGGGACGCACCAGCGAACTGAACTTGTGAGAAGCTGGGGGTTTTAAGCCCGGTAAAACCGTCCCTTTCTTGAAAGAAAGGGACACAAAGAACTTCAATATTTGGGCCGTACTTCTCTTTCCGGGGATAGACCCCAAAAAAAGCCCCTTCCCGGCAGGCATCACCGAAAAAGGGCTTTCAGAGAAAAATTTTTCTCCCACAAGATATAGGGTACAGCGATATGAATGATACCATAATAACATACTTTTTGGTAAAAAAAGTGCCACTTTGAAAAAAAACTGTGGATAAACCAGCGATTTTATCCACAGCGCGGGTTTGACAATCGCAAAGAGATACTATATAATTCATCTGTTAGATTAGAGTCGGGGGGTCAGCGGTCTTTGGCCAGCCCAAGGATTTTTTGCGCCCATGCACCCCCGCCCATAGTAAGAAGGAGGAGAAAACAATGGTCAAACGTACCTATCAGCCGAAAAACAGAGTGCATAAACGCGTCCATGGCTTCCTGGCCCGTATGCGCACCAAAGGCGGCCGTAAAGTTCTGGCCCGCCGTCGCGCTCATGGCCGGAAATCCCTGACTGTCTAAATGCTGCCTGCCAGATATCGCCTGCGCCGCCGTAATGATTTCGACCGGGTTTATCGCCGGGGCGTGGCAAAGTCCTGCCCTGCTTTTGTCCTATATTGTAAGCGTAACGGCGGCCAGGCTACTCGGATCGGCTTTTCCGTCAGCAAAAAATTCGGGAAGGCCGTCCGGCGGAATCGGATCAAACGCCAGCTGCGTGCTGCAGCTGCGGAGCAGATGGCGCATTTTCGCCGGGGCTGCGATTATATCCTTGTGGTGCGGCGCGCTGCCGCCGAATACAGCTACCAGCAGCTTTCGGAGCTTTTGTCCCAGCTGGTGAGGAGCCTTGAGCCCTCCGCTTCCACAAAGAAAAAGCCACAGGCCTGAGGCCTGCCGGGCCGGGGTTTCCGTTTTTTTCGGGGATCCTGACCCTTGCTTTGCTTTACCCCTTTTCCCCCTTGGCGGAGGAAATTATGAAAAAAATCCTGATTGCCCTGATACGCTTTTATCAGAAATTTATCTCACCCCTGAGCCCGCCCCGCTGTATCTATATCCCCAGCTGCTCCCAGTATATGCTGGAGGCGATCTGCAAATACGGCGTTTGGAAGGGCGGCTGGCTGGGGCTGAAGCGCATCTGCCGCTGCCACCCTTTTCATAAGGGTGGCTATGACCCCGTACCCTGATGGCCGCAGAGGCGCTGCTGCCTTCCCGGCGAGGCCGGGAAACAGTTAATAGTTGATAGTTAATCCTTGAGAGTGGACAGTTTCGGAGGCGTTTCGGATGTTCCGAAACGCATTAAACACGAGGAAGCTGCCTCCCTGTCATTGCGAGGCAGGCAAGCTGAGGATTTGCGCCAGCAAAGCCCAGCTTGGCAACGTGGCAATCTTTGGAAAACGCCTCCCACGAAGGCGGCAAAAGCTTTTCCGCACCGGCGGAAACCTTGCCGGCGGGATTGACTGCTGGATTTTCCGATAGCCTGCATTATAAGCCTCAGTCAGCCTGACGGCTGACAGCTCCCCTTACACAGGGGAGTATAAGCAGTTGTCGCTTCTCATTTTGGGTATCGCCCCAAATACTGAAGTTCTTTGTCCAACTTTCTTACAAGAAAGTTGGGGTTTACACAAAAAAGCAGGTAAACCCTTCTTTTCTTTCAAGAAAAAAGCAAAAGAATTTAATGATTGGAGCAGCAAGCCAAAAAGCCTCCCTTGTGCAAAGGGAGGCGGCAAAAGCATCCTCGCGATGACATAAGATAAATTTCCTGTCATTGCGAGGCAGGCAAGCTGAGGATTTGCGCCAGCAAAGCCCAGCTTGGCAACGTGGCAATCTTTGAAGAAACCCTTCTTCGCAGAAACCACAGATTCCTGCGTCAGCAAGAATCCCACAGGTTCTTGCGAAGAAAGAATCCCACAGGTTCTTGCGAAGAAAGAATCCTGTAAGATCGCCACGCTTTCCCGGCTTTCTCCGGGAACACAAAAGAAAACCGGGCTTTTTTGAATACGGGAGCTTCTTTTTTCGCGCTTCTTTGCATGCGCTTTTCCGAAAAGCCTTTCTGCGATGGCTTTTTGCCAGGGCATTTTGCCATGGCATTTTGCCATAAGCGCCGCATGTATGTGCTTCTCAGCGATGCGCCCCTTCCCCCTTGGCTCCCCTTTTCTGCATGTTCCAT
Organism: Bacillota bacterium; assembly: GCA_017440145.1. Classification (GTDB taxonomy): domain Bacteria; phylum Bacillota; class Dehalobacteriia; order UBA4068; family UBA4068; genus RGIG3155. The sequence continues at coordinate 2,926 of JAFSHU010000049.1, read as the reverse complement.
TTATATGGAGTCCCTTTTATTTATGGAGGTAGATATAGTGGATCTTCTTTTTACCAGCTTTGCCGCTTTCAAGCCCTGGCAGGCTCTGGTCAACGGCATCGTTGCCCTGATCGAATGGATCTTCACCCTCACCATGGATCTGGGCATTCCCAGCTATGTGCTGACCATTCTGGCCCTGACCATCGTCATCAAGCTGCTCACCCAGCCTTTGATGAATAAGCAGATGCGCTCCACCCGAAAGATTCAGCTCCTGGCCCCCCAGGTGGAGGAAATCAGAAAGCGCTATGCCACCAACCCCCAGAAAATGAACCAGCTCACCATGGAGCTGTATAAAGAAAACAATGCATCCATGACGGCAGGCTGCCTGCCCATGCTGATCCAGATGCCCATCATCATCGCCTTCTACCAGGCCATTCGCCGCATCGCGGAGGGCCCGGCCTACCCGGAATATTTCAGCATTCCCTGGGTGGGCGGCGAGCTCGCTCTGGGCAGCCCGGACCCCACCATCATCCTGGCTCTGATCGCCGCTCTGGCCACCCTTGGTCAGCAGCTGGTGACCATGGGCAACCTGAAAGACCCCCAGCAGAAGACAATGATGTGGATCATGCCGGTGATGTTCTTCTTCATGGTTCGCCGCTTCCCCGCGATGCTGGGCCTTTACTGGATCTTCTATTCCGTCATCGGCGCTGTCATCATGCTGCCGCTGAAGCAGAAATGGGCCAAAGAGGATAAGATCAAGGCCGAAGAGCTGCGTCTGGCTCGGGAAGCGGAAGAGCAGCAGAAGGCTGCCAAAAAGGCCGCCGCCCGGGAAGCTGCCCGCAAACGGGCGGAGGAACGCCGCCAGAACCTGGCAAAGGCCGCTGCCAAAAACGGCAAGCCCCTTCCCGTCGCCGAACCCAGCTTCTTCGATATGATCGATGACCCGGATTATTTCAACGAAAATATGGAAGAGGATGCCCTGGAAGAAGAAAAAGCCTTCCGCCAGTGGCTGCGGGATCAGGGCGTGAATCGCGTCCACGATAAGAAATTCAAGGAGCATCCCTGGTCCAGCGAGGATGAAGTGGTGAGAATGTGCTACTTCATCAATGGCTCGGAAGCCAGCCTGCGGGAAATGCGCGGCAAATATGCCCAGTTCCAGCAGCAGAAGGTAGCCGAAGATATGGCCGCTTCCATGTTCGGTTTCAAGAAAAAGAAAAAAGAGAAATAATATAGAATGAGAGTGGGAAAGCCGGTCGGTAAGGCTTCAGCCCCTTCTGACTATCTTGCAAGGAATCCCGGGAGATTTCTCTGCGCTTTGGGCAGCCCCTGTTCCGCTGCCCTGCGGCTCTGCGCCGCGCCCATTTACGAGGAGGAGGACCCTCATGCTGAAAGAATACGAAGCCAGCGGAAAAACTCTGGATGAAGCCATCGATATGGTCTGCCTGCGGGCCGGACGCACCATCGATGAATTGAATATTGAAGTTTTGGAAATGCCTGCCAAGGGCTTTTTGGGCATCGGCCACCGGGATGCCCGGGTGCGCGCCAGCTTTGAGGTGCCGGATGAAGCGCCCCCCGCAGCCCCTGCCAAGCCCAGCACCTTTGGGCAGAAAAAGAGCAAGCAGGAACGCCTGGAAAAGAAAAAAGCACAGACCCAGCAGGAGCTGGAGATCAAGCCCATCGTGGCCATTGACCCCAGCGCCGTCACCGAGGAGCTGCGTGAGCAGGTGCGGAACACCAACGCGCCCAAGCCCCGCGCCGAGCGCCCCCAGCCCAAACGGGAAGGGGATGCCCCGGAACGCAGCCGCCAGCCCCGGGAAAAACGGGAGGGCGGCCAGAACGGCCAGCCCCGCCCCAAGCAGGAGCGCAAGCCCCAGAATCAGAATCAGCAGCAGAACAAGCAGAATCGACCCAAGGATAAACCTGCGGAAAGACCCGCAGGCGTAAAGCTCAGCCTTGAGCAGGAAGCCGAAGCCCGTCGCCGGGCTGCTGCCCGCCGGGAAAGCCGCGCCACCGCCATCACCGAGGGCGAAATGGCCGACGGCATCACCGCGCTGTGCAGATCCTTCCTGGAGCCGGTCTTTGCCAAGCTTCAGCTTGCCCCCGCTATGCAGACCGATGTCCGGGAGGGCGCCCTTTGGCTCTGCTTCTCCGGCGAAAATCTGGGTCTGCTCATCGGCCGCCGCGGCGAGACCCTGAACGCCCTGCAGTATCTCTGCAATCTGGTTGTCAATAAGGGCCGCAACGATCATATCCGTGTGGTGCTGGATGTGGAAGGCTACCGGGAAGGCCGGGAGGAAACCCTGACCGCCCTGGCACAGAAGATGGCTGAAAAAGCCGTCCGCACCGGCCGCCGCATCGAGCTGGAGCCCATGAACCCCCATGAACGCCGGGTGGTGCATCTGGCTCTGCAGAATGATAAGCGGGTGGATACCATCAGCCATGGTGAGGAACCCTATCGCCGGGTCGTCATCAGCAAAAAAGGCAGCTCCCGCCATCGCCGCCGGGGCAAGGGCGGCAATCGCCCCCATACCCCCCAGAATCAGAATCAGCAGGCCCCTGCGGAGCAGCCTCAGGCGCAGCCCGCTGCCTTCAGCGAAGAATAGGCTTGATTTTGTTTCTCCCAAAAGCAAAAATAAAACCGCTTTACGCGGTTTTATTTTTTTGCCCAAAATCAGAAATGCAGTGGACAGTTGACAGTTGACAGTTGCGGAGGCGAATCGAAGGTTCCTGCCTTCGATTCGCATGGAAAAAGCCAGCCCTGTCATTGCGAGGAAGCTTTTGCTGTGGAGATGCGCCAGCATCCTCCAGCAAAACAACGTGGCAATCTTAGACGTGAGCCTAAGAACAAAATCCCTGTTAGAACCCTTCTTCTTTGGAAAAGTTCGGGGCGCGAAGAGCGCGCCGAACTTGGGAGAAGCAGGGAAACACTTATTTTTGGCCTGCTGCC
>JAFSHU010000048.1 GCA_017440145.1 Bacillota bacterium | reverse complement strand
TCTTTGTCCCACTTTTTTTCAAAAAAGTGGGGGGTACATAAGAAAAGCCTGGTAAACCCTTCTTCTTTGAAAAGAAGAAGCAAGAAACTTTCAAATTTTGGGCACTACTTCTCTTTTCGGGTAGCAGGCCAAACGCTGAAGTTCTTTGTCCCACTTTCTTTCAAGAAAGTGGGGGTGTTTCTAACACTTTCTACTTCTCCGCGCCGCAGCAATTCTTATACTTCTTGCCGCTGCCGCAGGGGCAGGGTTCGTTGCGGCCCACCTTTTCCGCGGGGGCTTTGCGGACGGGCTTCTTCTTGGCGGGGGCAGAGCCGTCATGGCTGGAGCGCAGGTCTTTCCGCTCCTGGGGGCGCTCCACGATCTCTGCCAGCAGGCAGAGGCGGCTCACATCGGTGCGGATCTCATCCACCATGGCCTGGAACATATCGAAGCTTTCTTTTTTGTATTCGATCAGGGGGTTCAGCTGACCCAGGCTGCGCAGGCCGATGCCCTGCCGCAGCTCATCCATGGCGTCCAGGTGGCCCATCCATTTCTGATCCACCACCTGCAGGATGACGGCGTGTTCCAGCATATTCAGCTTGTCTTCGCCCAGGTTTTCTTTGCGCTGCTCATAGTAATCCAGCACACGGTCGTGGAAGAGCTGCTCCACCTCGTCCCTGGAGCTGGCTTTCAGCTCCTCCTCGCTGGGCATATTCACCGGCAGGAAGCCGGCCATTTCCTGACGCAGAGCAGGCAGATCCCATTCCTCGGGGAACTGGCTTTCCTTGCTGTATTCGCCAAGGATGCGTTCCACCGTGGCTTCGATCATGGAGATCACGCTCTCATGCACGTCCGCCTCGAAGAGGGCCTTGCGGCGTTCCTTATAGATCAGCTCGCGCTGCTGGTTCATCACGTCATCGTATTCCAGCACGTTCTTGCGGGCTTCGAAGTGCCGTTCCTCCACCCGTTTCTGGGCGCTTTCCACAGAGCGGGAGATCAGCGGCGAATCGATGGGCATGGTATCATCCATCCCCACCTTATCCATGAGCGCACCCATGTTTTCCCCGCCGAAGCGGCGCATCAGATCATCCTCCATGGAGAGGAAGAAGCGGGTGCTGCCCGGGTCGCCCTGTCGGCCGGCGCGGCCGCGGAGCTGGTTATCGATGCGGCGGCTCTCATGCCGCTCGGTGCCGATGATGTGCAGGCCGCCCAGAGCCACCACTTCCTCATGCTCTGCGGCTGTCTGCGATCTGTATTTTTCCACCAGTGCCGCCCGTTCCTGATCGGAGAATTCCCGTTCCGGGTCGGCCAGCTGTGCCTTGGCCATCTCTGCGGCAGCAAGGGATTCCGGATTGCCGCCCAGCACGATGTCGGTACCGCGGCCTGCCATATTGGTGGCGATGGTGACGGCGCCCTTCCGGCCTGCCTGGGCCACGATGTTCGCTTCCTGCTCGTGGAATTTGGCGTTCAAAACCTGGTGAGAAACGCCACGGTTGGAGAGCATGCGGCTCACCAGCTCGGATTTTTCGATGGAGACCGTACCCACCAGAACGGGGCGGCCCTTTTCATGCTCGGCCACGATCTCATCCACCACAGCCTGGAATTTCCCGGCCTGGCTGCGGTAGACCATATCCGGGTGATCCACACGGATGGTGGGCTTGTTGGTGGGCACCTCCACCACATCGAAGTGGTAGATCTTGCGGAATTCCTCCTCTTCGGTGCGGGCGGTACCCGTCATGCCGGAGAGGCGCTCATACATACGGAAGTAATTCTGGAAGGTGATGGTGGCCAGGGTCTGGCTTTCCCGCTCGATCTTCACATTTTCCTTGGCTTCGATGGCCTGGTGCAGACCCTCGCTGTAGCGGCGGCCGAACATCAGGCGGCCGGTGAATTCATCGACGATGATGACCTGCCCATCCTTCACCACATAATCCCGATCCCGCTTGAAGATGAACTGTGCCTTCAGCGCCTGGTTCACATGGTGCAGCAGCTGGGCATTCTTCGGGTCATAGAGATTTTCCACGCCCAGACCCTGCTCTGCTTTGGCCACACCGGCCTCAGTGAGGGCAACCTGGCGGGTCTTGATATCGATGGTGAAATCCTCTTCCTCCCGCAGACGGGGGATGAAATGGGCAGCGGCGTAATAGAGATCGGTGGGCTTGGCGGAGGGGCCGGAAATAATCAGCGGGGTGCGGGCTTCATCGATGAGGATGCTGTCCACCTCGTCCACGATGCAGTAATGCAGGGGCCGCTGCACCATATTTTCCCGGCGGAAGCACATATTGTCCCGCAGGTAGTCAAAGCCGAACTCATTGTTGGTGCCGTAGGTGATGTCCGCCGCATAAGCAGCCTGCTTTTCCTGAGGGGTCTTATCGTGGATGACCAGACCCACGTTCATGCCCAGGAATTTATAGACACGACCCATCCATTCGCTGTCGCGGCTGGCCAGGTAGTCATTGACGGTGATGACATGCACGCCTTTTCCGGAGAGGGCGTGGAGGTAAGCAGGGGCTGTGGCCACCAGGGTCTTACCTTCACCGGTACGCATCTCGGCGATGCGGCCATCGGAAAGCACCATGCCGCCGATCATCTGCACATCGAAGTGGCGCATGCCCAGCACCCGGCAGGCAGCCTCACGCACAGCGGCAAAGGCCTCTGCCTGCAGATCCGCAGAGGTGGCGCCCCGCTCCATGCGGCGGCGGAATTCCCCGGTGAGAGCAGCCAGCTCTTCATCGCTGCGTTTCTGCATCTCCGGCTCCAGGGCGTTGATGCCCTCCAGGCGTTTGCGGTATTTCTTTATGTCTTTGGCGTTATCATCAAAAAGATTCGCGAAAAAGCCCATAATTTCTGTTCCTTTCTTCCGGAATCTGCCGGGAAAGGGGCCTTTCCCGGCAGGAGCTTGCTTATACTTATAGATACTATCAGTATAATATATCCGGGGGCAAAGTGCAAATGAAATTCTGCGGGCTTTGAGGGAGGATGTGGGGAAGGGAGGGTATTCTTCCCCCACTTTTTTGAAAAAAGTGGGTCAAGAAACTTTCTATCTTTGGGTCGAAGCCCCTATCCCAGGGATCGACCCAAAAATTAAAGTTCTTTCGGCCCCTTTCTTTTCAAGTTCGCTTCAAGCGAACTTATGAGAAGGGACGATTTACAGGGCTTTCTCCTACAAAAAATCCCCCTCCCGGATGGGAGGGGATTCTGCTCATATCTTTATCTTCCCAGCATGGCCTGCTGATAATCCACATAGAACTGATAGGTGCAGACAGAGAGATACACTTCCTCGCTGATGAGATCCAGCAGGGGGAGCAGCTTTTCCTGCAGCTCCTCCGGGAAAGAGTTGATCTCAGCCTGGATCTTTCTGCAGACCTCCAGGCTTTCCTGCAGGG
>JAFSHU010000001.1 GCA_017440145.1 Bacillota bacterium | reverse complement strand
TCTTCACCATGCCCATCGCTGCGGCCTTTGGCCTGGAGCAGGCCTCCAGCGAATGGCTGAGATACGAGGATAACCCCCTTGTGCGGGCCGTCATCGCCAACGATGTGAATGATCTGTTCCGGGCCACCTATTCCGGCTCCGCAGTTCCCCTGCTGCTGGGGGCGCTGCTCTCCGGATTGATCTTCTTCGCCTATCTCTGTAACCGCCGCCGGGTGGATTTCTACCACAGCCTGCCCATCCGCCGGGAAAAGCTTTTTCTGGCGAATTACCTGGCCGGCGCATTGGCGGTGCTGCTGCCCTATCTGCTGAACCTGCTGCTGATGCTGCTGGTCACTGCGCTGATGGGTCTGGGTGAAGCCCTGCACTGGCCCAGCATCCTTTCGGGACTGGGAATGAGCATCCTCTTTTTCCTGGCCATTTACAGCACCGTGGTTCTGGCGGCCATGCTCACCGGGCATCTGGTGGTGCATATTCTGATGAGCGCCTTTCTGCTCGTCTTCATCCCGGCCGGCATTGCGCTCTTCTATCTGATCAATATTACCTTCTACCCCAGCTGGTATACGGAGACGCTGAATCTGGATCAGCTGGCGGTGAACGGCTCCCCCCTGGTTCGCTGGATCGTGAGCATGATCGATGGAAGTATCTACCCGCTGGATGGCGGTACAGCCCTGCTTCTGCTGGGAATGATCCTGCTCACAGGCGGCCTGGCGCTGCTGCTCTATAAGCGCCGCCCCTCAGAATCCGCAGGAAAGGCTCTGGCCTTCCCCTGGCTGCGCCCGGTGATCAAATACCCGGTGGCCCTTTACATCATGGCCGGGGTCTCCATTGCCTTCTATGAGATCGGCGGCAAATCCTTCGCCTGGTTCCTCATCGGCGCAGCGCTGAGCGGCCTCATCAGCTGCCAGTCCCTGGAGATGCTCTATCGCTTTGATTTCTCCTCCATCCGTCGGAAATTCCTGCCCGGCTGCGGCCTGATCCTGCTTTTCTGTGCCATCTGCACCTGCGGATTCCTGGATGTTACCGGCTTCAACAGCTACATCCCGGCGGAGGATAAAATCGAGAAAATCGAAGTCAAGTTCCATGGTATACTGAATGATGCGGACGGCTATCTCTATCAATCCAACCCCAGCTATGTCTCCTACCTTTCCCCCCACAGCAATCCTTATTACGGCATCAGCACCGGGGATGGAGCCACTCTGGACGGGGAAAAGCAGCTGCGAAAGGATCTGAAGCTGCTGACGGAAAAAGACCCGCTGCGGCATTATGCGGTACAGACGGAGGAAGGCAAAGCTGCTGTGCTGGAGCTGGTCCGCGGCCATGTGGAGCGCATGGAAAAGGGCGCGGAAAGCTACTACATCGATTATGAATATGAGGATGAAAACGGTGAGACCAAACAGGGCCGGGAGGGCGATTACGGCCTGAGAAGCTTCTACATCACCGTCCGCTATGAGCTGCGCAACGGCCGAACCGTGGCTCGCGACTATGGGAATTGGGATCTCTACGTCTGCGACCATGAAGAAGCCATTGGTACCATCCTGGCGGATGAAAGCTACCGTCACAGCATATACCGCCTCTTTGCCGCCCCGGCAGAGCAGGTCTGGATCGAAGCCGTGGAATCCTATGAGGATGTTGATAGTAGTGACACCTATTTTGCGGAAAAAGTGTTGGTAGAAAGCATGAATGACGAAACAGAAGGGAAAGCATCCCCGACGAATCGGGAAAACACGGCCCGCATTCTGGAGACCATGGAAAAAGAGCTCTGCGCCCTGGATTGGGAGACGCGGCGAAGCGAAGCGCCCATCGGCCAGATCGATCTGCGGGTTTATGCAGATGCGATCCCCGAGGGGCCGATCAACAGCTACCGGCCCTACATCGGCTATTGCTACTATCTCTATCCCTCCATGCAGGAGACCATCGCTGCTCTGGAGGAGCTGGGGCTGAGCATGAAGGTAGAGGACTTTCTGCCGAACTATGAGGAAGCTGTTTCCCTGCGGCTCACCCAGCATTACCCGAAGCTGCGCTATTATAAGGCATCTGACCTGCTGATGGACGATGCTTTCGAAGAGCCGATCCCCGCCGCCGCCACAAAGGAATGGCCCCAGCCGGTGAATCAATCGGCAGATGCGGAGCAGATCATCACCGACCCGGAGGAGATCCGCTACTGGCTGGATCAAAGCTTCGTCAGAAGTGGAATGATGGATTATGACACCATGCGGGAGATCCTGGTGACCTACAAGGATCGCTACGGTGAAGAATATTACCAATCCCGCAGCCTGCCCCACCCCCAATAATGTTCATAAGCTTGGGCGGCGCGCCCCACACGCACCGCCTGATTCCGGAAAATGCCAATCGCATTTCCATTTCCCCCAAAGCAGGCCGCTTCCCCAGCGGCCTGCTTTCCTTTCATGAACACAGAGGGGAAAAACGGCTCGCAAAAACCGTTGGGAATCACCGGAAAACAAAGTGTTTGCAAAAGAGCAGGCAAAAGGAGCAGAAAAATCCTGCTTATCCCCTGCTAAATACTTTGGTCAAAAAAAATAAGCAAATTTTTGACCTTCAGCTATTGACTTTCCTTGACCATTCCGGTATATTATAGTCAAAGATAGTCAAAAGATTCTCCTCCCATAGAATCTGCGAAAGCTGGGTATCTTTAAAAAAGCGGCAGTTCCCCGAAACGCCGCCAGGAGGCCTTTCTCATGTCCACATTATCCAACCAAATCGAAGCATACCTGAAGCAAATGCTCTCCGCCTCGGAAGGCGGTGTGATCGAACTGAAACGAAGCGATCTGGCCGGCGCCTTTATGTGCGTTCCCTCTCAGATCAATTATGTGCTGGAGACTCGTTTCTCCCCCAAGCAAGGCTATATGGTGGAAAGCCGCAGGGGCGGCGGCGGTTATGTCCGCATCATCCGCCTGGCCATGGAAAACGAAAATGACCTCAGTGCCCTGCTGAACAGCGTTCAGGATCAGCGGGTCAGCCGACAAAGCGGAAACAAGCTGCTGGAGAGGCTGATGGAGGAAGAATTCCTCACAAAACGGGAGGGTATGCTGGTAGCAGCACTGCTGAATGACGCCGTGCTGAAATCCGTCCCCGATCCGGATGCACTGCGCTGTCGGATGCTGAACAATGTGCTGCAGCTCCTGCTGCGGGACGATTTCATTTAAGCGAAAGGCCGCGATTTAAGCTGTAAAAAACGTCAAAGGCGAACTCCTCGCCGGACATCATGATACAAAGAGGTGAATCATCATGTTATGTGAAAAATGCCAGGAAAGAGAAGCAAATGTCCGCATCACCACCATCAACAACGGCAAGAAGGAGACCCATTATCTCTGCGAACGCTGCGCCGCCCAGAGCGGGCAGATGAATCTGCTGGGGGATGGCGGGCTGGGACGCTTTCTGAACAATTTCCTCAGCGGCTCCCCCCAGGGTGTGGGCATGAACCGTCTGAGCAACCGTCTGACCCAACGGGCCCGCATTGCGCTGGCCTTCAGCGAGAAGATCGCCAAGGAACGGCACAGCGCCTATATCAACACCGAGCATATGCTGCTGGGCCTTTTCCAGGTGCGGGAGGGTCTGGCTCATAAGCTTCTGGAAGAGCTGGAACTGAACGAGGATGTATTGGCAGAGGCCATCGATGATGAGGCAAACCGGGGCGAGCGCTTTTTGGGCTTCTCCCCCACAGCAAAGCACGCCCTGCAGCTGGCTATAGAAGAAGCGCAGCGCATGAAGGTCAGCTTTGTGGATACGGAACACCTGCTGCTGGGGCTTTCCGCCGAGGAAGAGAGCTTTGCCTCCCACTGGCTGCTGGATATGGCAGAGGCAAACACCAAGCAGCTGCGGCAGATGCTGCTGGGGCTGATCCAGCAGAGCAGCGGCAGCCCGGGCAAGGATGAGGATTACGAAGCCGGGGAAGCCTACGAGGAGGAGGGCGAAAACGGCCCGGCCCCCAGCGGCAAAAAGAAGAGCAAAACCCCGACCCTGGACAAATTCGGCCGGGACCTGACCGAGCTGGCCCGCCAGGAAAAGCTGGACCCG
>JAFSHU010000047.1 GCA_017440145.1 Bacillota bacterium | reverse complement strand
GCCTGCGTGCCCCAGCGGCTGGGGGTATTTACACCGAAGATAAAGGCTTCGATGCACTTTTTAACCTGATCGTAAGTGAGGTTGTCCACCTTCACGAAGGGGGCCAGGTAGGTATCGAAGGAGGAGAATGCCTGCGCACCGGCCCATTCGTTCTGCATGATGCCCAGGAAATTCACCATCTGGTTGCAGAGGGTGGCCAGGTGGCTGGCAGGCTTGGAGGTGATTTTGCCCTCAATGCCGCCCAGGCCTTCCTGGATCAGCTGCCGCAGAGACCAGCCTGCACAATAGCCGGTGAGCATGGAAAGATCGTGGATGTGAATATCCGCATTGCGGTGGGCATCTGCCACTTCCTGGTCATAGATCTCGGAAAGCCAGTAATTGGCGGTGATGGCGCCGGAATTGGAAAGGATCAGACCGCCCACGGAATAGGTGACGGTGGAATTCTCCTTTACGCGCCAGTCGCTGATGTTCACATAGCTGTCCACGATATCTTTATAGTTCAGGAAGGTGCCTTTGATATTGCGGAGCTTTTCCCGCTGCTTGCGGTAGAGGATGTAGGCCTTTGCCACATCGGAATAGCCGGCCTGCACCAGCACGGATTCCACGCTGTCCTGGATATCCTCCACAGTGATCAGCTCATCCTTGATCTTGGGCTCGAAATCCGCAGTGACCTTCAGCGCCAGAAAATCGATGACACCGGGATGATATTGCTTTTCCTGGGCCTCGAAAGCCTTGATGATGGCAGCGCTGATCTTTGCGATATCAAAATCGACGACCTTATTATCTCGTTTGATGACTCTGTACATGCTTGTCCTCCTGCAGCTTGCTTGTATTTCATAGTGATTCTTATTAGGATGTATTCGTATTATGCTTATACTATAACACAAAATTTGTGCTTTGCCAAGAGGCAAAGCACAAGATTTGGAAATTTATTTTGTGGATATCCACAAAATCTTGTGGATATCCTGTGTATTGTTGTGGATTTTCATATTCCCCGCAGCTCAGTCCCCGGAACGAATTCCCGGGCGGCTGCCAGCATTTCCTCCATCTCTTCCCGGAGGCAGCCCTGGGTATTCGGGTCGATGAGCTGGCCGGAATCCACGAAATTCTGGAGGAAGTATTTCTCTTCTCCGGCGATCATCTGCGCCAGATTGCGGATGCGCTGCGGATCGTGGAAGCCCTTCACGATGGTGGTACGGAATTCGTGGGGCAGGCCGCTATTCCGGAGCAGGCTGATGCTGCGCTGAATGGCCGCAATATCCACCAGCGGCAGGCCGATGGTCTCCGCATAATGGGGAAGATCGTTCTTGATATCCATGGCCACATAATCCAGGAGCCCGGCGGAGAGCAGCGCCTGCAAACGGGCGGGGAGGCTGCCGTTGGTATCCAGCTTGATTTTATAGCCCAAACTTTTTATATAGGAAAGAAAGTCCTCCAGCCCGGATTGGAGCAGAGGCTCGCCGCCGCTGATGCAGACACCGTCCAGAAGCCTGCGCCGCTGCTGCAGAAAAGCCTCCACCTCCTGCATGGGAATGGGCTTTGTTTGGGCTTTTTCCAGAACCAGGGGGCTGTTGTGGCAAAAGGGGCAGCGGAAGTTACAGCCACCGGTAAAAAGGGTGCAGGCCACCAGCCCGGGGTAATCCAGCAAAGTGAGCTTTTGCAATCCGTAAATTTCCATAGCGTGCCTCCATTTTGGAATCCTGTGGCATTATACTATTTTTTGTGCTCCATTGCAAGGGGAATACCATATCTTGTAGAAATAAATTATTCAGCCGCGCTTATGCCCGGGATTGTGGGCAGATTTTTTCTTCACGCAAAGGCTTGCAAAATTTTATTCTATATGATACAATTATCTTCGCGTTCTTGTGAGCGTCCTTGTGATTAACCATTGTGATTATAGATACCTTTTCGTGAGGAGGTGACATCATGCCGAATATCAAATCCGCTAAAAAGCGCGTGCTGGTAGCTGAAGTCAGACGGGAACGGAACATGGCTGCCAAAACCCGCATGAAAACCCAGCTGAAAAAGTTTGCTGCTGCTATCGAAAACGGCGACAAACAGGCAGCTGAACGCGAACTGCTGGCTTCCGTTAGCATTCTTGATAAAACTGCCTCTAATGGCGTTATCCATAAAAATGCCGCGGCAAGAAGAAAATCTAACCTCTATAAAGCTTATAACCAGATGTAAGCGAAAGACGCCCGCAAGGGCGTCTTTTTTGTATAGCCCTGCTTTGTGAGAGTTTTTGATCTGCGTTGCAAGCCCCACTGTCTTGTGCTATACTCAATATAAAATGAGGCTGTTCTCTGTGAACGGAAAAGGAGCGTTAGCAATGGATCTGAAAGAAAAAAGCCTGGCGGAAGCATTGGTTTCCCGCCTGGAGGAACTGGGCTGGCACATCAGCTGTGCGGAATCCTGCACCGGCGGCCTGCTGACCGGGCGGCTGGTGGATGTTCCCAATGCCTCCCGGGTGCTGAATGCCTCTGTGGTCACTTATTCCAACGAAGCCAAGATGCGCTATGCCCGGGTGCCGGAGGAGCTGCTTGCCCGGCATGGTGCAGTCAGTGAGGACGTGGCTTTGGCCATGGCCAAGGGTCTGGCGGCAGAGAATCAGGCGGAGCTGGGCGTCAGCGTCAGCGGCGTAGCCGGCCCCGGCGGCGGCACTGCGGAGAAGCCTGTGGGCATGGTTTGCTTTGGCTTTTCTCTGCCCGGGAAGGAATATGCCTGCACCCAGCTTTGGCCGGGATTGGATCGGGCCCAGGTGCGGGCAAACAGCGTGGATTTTGCGCTGAAAAAGGCTTTGGAATTGCTGGAGGAAGAGGAGAAAGAAAATGGCAAATAAAAAGGATATAGATAAAAAAGATATGGATGAAAAAGAAGCTGTAAAAGAGAAGCACCCCTGGGAAACTGACGCGGATACGATCATCGAGACTGCGGAAGGTGAAGTAGAGGAAAACAAAGCTCTGGAGGCCAAGCTGCGCCGGGCCCAGGAGGAAGCCAAGGCCAAGGAAGAGCAGGAACGGAAGAACCGCCTGCTGAAGGGTGCTGTGCTGATCGCGGTTTTCTTTGTGGTGATCAGCAATATCCTTCCGGGGCGCAGCATCACCGCAGAATATCTGGAGGATTCCGTGATCCTGCGGGGGGCAAGCTCCCGGACGGAGATTCTTTTTGAGCAGCTGGAATCTGTGGCGTGGCTGGGCGATTCCTTTGAAATGGGCAGCCCGGTGGAAGCGAAGGAAAAGGATGCCTTCTACGCCGGGATTTATCAGGATGGCAGCCTGCCCGGGGAAAGCTATCAGCTTTTCCTGGATAAGGAATATGCAGAGGATATTCTTTTGATCCGCACTGCGGAGGGGCCGGTGGTGATCGGCTCTGCCCAGATCGATATGCTCTTCCTGCACGATTATTTGCAGGATGGGCTGGAGACTGCTGAATAATGTGCATAAGAACAAACCGGGAGCGGATTTCGCTCCCGGTTTTTGTGTGTGTATTCTCTGTTCGTATGCGATGAATATAAAAAATGCTGCGGAGCAGAGCGCTGCAATGAAATTTCGCTGCGCGCCGGGCAGCGCCGCCTCAGTCCGTGGGTTTCAGGGGCAGCTGCTTTCCAAATCCCAGCCTGCAGCCACGGTCAGCACATAGACCGCCTCCGCACCGGCTTTCAGCAGCGCCTGCGTGCAGGCGGAGGCAGTTGCACCGCTGGTGAAAATATCATCCACCAGCAGGATGCTGCGGCCTGCACAATCCGGCTTGGCGAAAAAAGTTCCCTGCAGCTCCCTTTCCCGCTCCGGGGGAGAAAGCTTTGCCAGTGGGCGGGTATCCCGCTGACGAAGCAGCAGCTCCGGCCGGTGGGGAAGGCTGATTTCCGCTGCCAGCAGGGAGCTGATCATCTCCGCGTGGTTGTAGCCGCGCTCCCGGAAGCGCCGGCAGAGAGGGGCACCGGAAGCAGAGTATCTATAGGAAAAACGGTGAAAAAGCGAAAGTAGCTTTCCACCAGCAAAGGCACAAGATAGCGGCGCTGACCCGTGGCTCCGTCGTATTTAAAGGCACGCAATCTTTCCCGGAGCAGGCCCTCGTAGGGAAGCGCAGCCCGGGCCAGGTGAAAGGGGCGCTCCTGTCTGCGGCAGGTGGCGCAGCGATAGCCCGCCGGCTTTGTGAACAGGAGGAAGCTGGCGCAAGTGGGGCAGGGGCGCAGGTTTTCCTGGGCAGCGCGGCAATCGGGGCAGAGGATGTCCTCCGGGCTTTCCGCCCCACAGCAAGCACAAAGCCGCCGCGGAAACAAAAGTTCCGCAGCGGCTTTTTTCCAATGGTATGCGTATTCGCGGCGCATTAAACTTCCAGACCCATGTCGTTCATGGCGTCCTTGCGGGAGAGCTTTACTTTGCCGCTGGCCTTGTCGATGGCCTTGACCTTGACCCACATCACATCGCCTTCCGCGCAAACGTCTTCCACGTTGTTGACGCGCTTGTTGGAAAGCTCGCTGATGTGAACCATGCCGTCCTTGCCGGAGCTGCCCAGAACGCCGGGGATGATCTCCACAAAGGCGCCGAATTCCATGATCTTGACCACGGTACCCTTGTAGATCTGGCCGACCTGGGGTTCTGCCACGATATTGCTGATGATCTGCATGGCCTTATCGCCCATGGCACCATCCACGCTGGCGATGAAGATGCGGCCGTCATCCTCGATGTCGATCTGTGCGCCGGTGACTTCCACGATCTTCTTGATGACCTTGCCGCCGGAGCCGATGACTTCGCGGATCTTATCAGGATCGATCTGCATGGTGATGATGCGGGGTGCGTAGGGAGAGAGCTGCTCTCTGGGTTCGCTGATGGCTTCCATCATTTTGCCCATGATGAAGAGGCGGCCTTCTCTGGCCTGCGCCAGTGCACGGGTGAGGATCTCCCGGTCAATACCGGCGATCTTAATATCCATCTGAATAGCGGTCACGCCTTTTTCCGTACCGGCGACCTTGAAGTCCATATCGCCCAGGAAATCTTCCATGCCCTGAATATCCGTGAGGATGGTGATGTCATCGCCTTCTTTGATGAGGCCCATGGCACAGCCGGAAACCGGTGCGGAAATGGGAACACCTGCATCCATCAGCGCCAGAGTGGAGGCGCAGACGCTGCCCATGGAGGTGGAGCCGTTGGATTCGAT
>JAFSHU010000046.1 GCA_017440145.1 Bacillota bacterium | reverse complement strand
GCCTAAGGTAGGCCTGAAAGATTCGGTTCGCTGGCGCGACCCGAACTTTGGAGTTTCGATTCTCCCCAAGTTCGAGCCAGCCGTCAGGCTGGGCGAACTTTGCAAGCCCACTTAGGAATCCCCTTCCCCCCTTAAAACGACTCAAGGGCTCGCCGCCCTTGGATTCCGCATTTCACCAAAAGGAAGTTTACTCTTCTGATGCTTTGCTTGCGGAAGGGCGGGAAGAAGAAGCTGCCTCGCAATGACAGAAACGGGAAGCAGCATCCAAAGGCGAAAGTTCTTTGTCCAACTTTCTTTCAAGAAAGTTGGGGTTTTAACAGGCTTTTCCCGGCCATCTCAAGGCTTAGTATACACAAACAAGGAGTTTGATCTATGAGACAAGTTGCCATCACCGGCATGGGCATCATCTCCCCCCTGGGGAATGACATCCCCAGCTTCTGGGCAGCGCTCTGCGCCGGGGAATGCGGCATCGGCCCCATTACCCGTTTTGATACCGAAAAATTTAAGGTAAAGCTGGCAGCGGAGGTAAAAAATTTCGATCCGCTGCAATATATGGAAAAGGCTGATCTGATCCACCGGGATCTCTACACCCAGTACGCGCTGGCTGCTGCGGCACAGGCCGTGGAGGACAGCGGCATCCTGGGGAAAATCGCCCCGGATCGCCTGGCGGTCTATTTCAGCTCCGGTGTGGGCGGCATGGGCACCTTCCAGACGGAGGTGGGCAAGCTGCTGGAAAAGGGGCCGAAGCGGGTCTCCCCCTATTTCGTCCCCATGATGATCGCCAATATGGCAGCAGCGGAGATCGCCATTCAGTATCAGGCTCAGGGGGCTTGCATACCGGTGGTTACGGCCTGCGCCAGCGGAAGCAATGGCATCGGCGAGGCTCTGCGGGCCATTCGCCACGGCTATGCGGACGCGGTGATCTGCGGCGGCGCGGAGGCTCCCATCATGGAGATCAGCGTGGCCGGCTTCACCAACATGATGGCGCTTTCCCAGAGCGAGGATCCGAACGCGGCTTCCCTGCCCTTTGACGCCCGGCGCGGCGGCTTTGTCATGGGCGAGGGCGCGGGCTGCCTGGTTCTGGAGGAGCTGGAAGGGGCAAAAGCTCGCGGCGCACATATCTACGGCATCCTGGCAGGCTATGGCTCCAGCTGCGATGCCCACCACATCACCGCACCCCAGCCGGAAGCAGAGGGCGCCATCCGCGCCATTCGCCAGGCCATCCAGGAGGCGGGCGGCTGCGAGGGCAAGCAGATCTACATCAACGCCCACGGCACCGGCACCCCCCTGAACGACGCGGCAGAGACCCGCGCCATCAAGGGTGCGCTGGGAAGGGCTGTGGAGCATTGCCTGGTCAGCTCCAGCAAGTCCATGACCGGGCATATGCTGGGCGCGGCAGGCGCGGCAGAAGCCATCGTCACTACCCTGGCGCTGGAGCGGGGCATTATCCCGCCCACCATCCACCTGGAGCAGCCCGACCCGGAATGCGACCTGGATTATGTCCCCCTGCAGAAGCGGGAAGTCAGCTCCCAGCTGGGGCTTTCCCTCTCCCTGGGCTTCGGCGGGCATAATGCCTGCCTGGCAATCCTGAAGGCAGGGGAGAAGTAAGAAAGAATAGGAAAGAAGTGTGCTGCGTTTCGGATGCTGAAACGCATTAAACGCGAGAACCCCCACTTTTTTGAAAAAAAGTGGGTCAAAAAACTTTAATCTTTGAGTAGCGGTGGCTATGGGGCTGTACTTTATAGCTGCGGCAGCCCAAGGATCAAAAGTTTCTTGGTCCTTCTTTTCAAATAAGGAAGGTTTTGCCCGATATTTCCAATCACGAAACGGAGTGATCCCATGAACAAAGAAGAGATCATGTCCCTGCTGCCCCATCGGGAGCCCATGCTGCTGCTGGATGAAGCAGAGCTGGAGGGCGAGCTGGCCCGGGGAAAGCGGCTGATCCGTGGAGACGAATTCTTCCTGCAGGGGCATTTCCCGGGGAATCCGGTGGTGCCTGGGGTCATCCTCTGCGAGATTTTGGCCCAATCCGCCTGCGTGCTGCTGGGGCAGGAAGCCACCGCCGGAAAAACGCCCTTTTTCACCGGCATGGATAAGGTGCGCTTCAAGAACCCGGTTCGCCCCGGTGATCTGGTGGAAACGGAATGCCGCATCACCCGGAGGAAGGCTGCCTTCTATTTTGCGGAAGGCACAATCTGCGTGAAGGGGCAGCTCTGCCTTTCGGCGGAGTTTTCCTTCGCCCTGGTTTAGCCATTTCCTTTTTCTTCCCCTATATACTTGCATCTTTTCCCGGAGATGCAAAAGAAGCCTCCCTTTTTGGGAGGCTTCTTCTCTTTGGGGAATACGCTTCACGATCTGGATTGCTGCCCAAAATCAAAGGCGGCAGCCCAAAAGCCTCCCCTGTGTAAGGGGAGGCGGTAAAAAATGGCTTTGCTCTTTTTTGAAAGCTTTCCTGCGAAGCAAGAATCCCACAGGTTCTTGCGAAGCAGGAATCCCACAGGTTCTTGCGAAGCAGGAATCCCACAGGTTCTTGCGAAGCAGGAATCCCACAGGTTCTT
>JAFSHU010000045.1 GCA_017440145.1 Bacillota bacterium | reverse complement strand
TCTATCCGGCAGCGGGTAAAGCGGATTCCCCGGCTTGATTTGGATGAAAATCGCGCTTTACCTGGAAAGCAGCGCAGGAAAATACAGACTTTTGTCGAATATTTGAGCAGATTGGAAAAAGATGGGTGGTGGCGGCGTGGCATTCCCGAAATCAAGAATTTTATCTGTAAAACAGCTGATCCAGCAGATGCAGGAATCGAACCGCAATGGGGAGCGGTTCTGCTTTGTGCTGGGTTCCGGCGCGTCCGCGAAATCCGGGATTCCCACTGGCGGCGAGCTGGAGATGGACTGGATGAACTGCATCATGGGGGAAAAAGAGGATGATGAAACGCCCCCAATGGATGCAAACATCATGCGAGAATGTGCGGACAAGCTCTATGAAGAAAATTTGATGGATCATGAGTTTGCGGAAATTGAAGAGGCTTGGAAGAAAGCCAAGGAAGAAAATAAAGAATTCATGCCCAGCGAATATTATTTTGATCTCTACCGGCTTCGCTTCCATCCAAATCGACGCAATGGCTACCGCTATCTGGAGCGCATTATGGAGAAATGCGAGCCCAGCTTGGGTTATCGGGTTTTAGCTCTGCTGCTGACCAAAAACTACTTAAAACCGCAGGATATTCCGCCAACGAATTGTGACAGGGACTGTGCAGCAAAGAAAAAGGATGAACACAGCAACCAGAACAACTTGGTCATCACCACGAATTTTGACAGTCTGACGGAGGATGCACTTTTCATCTATTCCGATAAAAAGCCTCTGGTGGTCAGCCACGAATCTCTGGCAGCTTATATGGATTCAGACATCCAGCGGCCGGTGGTGGCAAAGGTGCATCGCGGCCTGATGTATGATCCCTTTAATAGCCCTGAGGAAACCAACAAGCTCAAAGAAGAGTGGCGTGAAGCTCTAAATTATGCCTTCTGTACCTATACGCCCATCGTCATCGGCTATGGTGGTGGGGATGGCAGCCTGATGTCTTTTCTGGAAGAAGATGATACCCCGATTCGTCATGGACTATATTGGTGCTATGTGGACGAATATGGTCTGCCGGGCAGGAATATCCAGAAATTTGTTGAGAAGAAGGGCGGCTACCTGATTCCTATTAAGAGTTTTGATGAGCTGATGCTAAAGATTGGTGCAGCTTTGTATGGAGAGGAAATCAGTAAGGAAGAAACAAAGGAATATTTGGTGAATCAATGCGAGCAAAGAACAAAACAATACGAGAAACGAGTTGAAGAATTAGAAAGAACTAGCAGTGAACAGACAAGAACAAGCACAGCTGATGTTGGCGAAGATTCTTTATGGAACTCCGTAATTGAAATGCTTAGCAATCTGGGAAAAGTAATGGAAACCACTCCCTTAGGAGTTAAGCAAAAGAAATTATTAACCGTTGAGACTCACGTTAGGTATACAGCAAAGGATTCAGCAAAGGATTCAAGCCAACCCCCCGAAGTAGAATTATTGGATAAAATCCTAGATTTTTTAACAATCGATAATGAATCAAATGATCAAGACAGGATATCATCAACTAGTTTTGATTCGGATAATACCTCAACATATATAAAACAGGACCCTGTCTATAGCGATTTTGAAGAGTGCAATGAAGCCATTATAGAGTCTAGCAAAGCTATTGAGCTTGATCCCGATGACGAATGGGCCTACAATAACCGGGGTATTGCATATACTGACTTGAAACAATATGATGAAGCCATCGCTGATTTCAGCAAAGCAATCGAGCTTGAGCCTGATTTGACAGAAGCCTACTACAACAGGGGTCTTGTATATGATAAATTAGGCAAAAATGATGAAGCCATCGCTGATTTCAGCAAAACCATTGAGCTTGAGCCTGATTTGACAGAAGCATATATCGCTAGAGGTGTTGCTTATGAAAAATGTGCACTTTATACGGAAGCACTGGGAGATTATGGCTTGGCCATTTTGCTTGCCCCACAGAAAGCAATAGCCTATGTCAAACGGGGCAAAGTTTACCTTAACTTAATGAACTACTCTGCCGCCATCCGTGACTGCACGAAGGCCATTGAACTTGATCCGAATTATGCAACGGCCTACAAGAACCGCGCCAAAGCCTACCGCGCCATTGGCAAGATCGATCTCGCGGAGGCAGACGAAAAACGCGCCGAAGAATTAGAACAGGAAAACTCCTAACCCCTCAACAATAAAACAAACCCCCGGGAAGCCCAGCTCCCCGGGGGTTTCTCTATATCGCTTGCCTGCCGCTTAATGATGGGGCCAGTGCAGCTTGCCCCGGGCGCTGGTGGCGCCCTCCGGCTGAATCTCCCCGGCCTTCAGCAGCGCTTCCTTGGTCAGGAAGGGGCCGATCAGCTCATAGACCAGCACAGAGAAGAGGATGATATTCGTGACGATCGTCCCCTCCGGGCCCAGCTGCTCCGCCTTGATGGCCATGCCCAGCGCCACACCGGCCTGGGGCAGCAGGGTGATCCCTAAGAATTTCACGATCTGCGGCTCGCATTTCACCCAGCGCGCGCTCATGCCCGCGCCCATGTATTTGCCCAGAGAGCGGAAAAGGATATAGGCCAGGCCGATGCAGACCACCACCACATCCCGGAAGGTGCCCAGCTCCAGCTCAGCACCGCTCAGCACGAAAAAGAGGATGAAAAGCGGCGCCGTCCAGCGATCCAGACGATCCATCAGCTCCTCGGAGAAATCGCAGAGATTGCAGAACACCGTCCCCAGCATCATGCAGACCAGCAGAGAGGAAAAGGCGATATGCACCCCGCCGATCTCAAATTGCAGCATGGAAAGGGCCACGGTGAGCAGGACAAAGCTCACGGAGATGGAGAGGCGCTTCGAACGGGAATGAAAGAAGCGCTCGAAGAAGGTCAGCAGCATGCCCATGACAAAGCCCAGCACCAGGGAAAGCACGATCTCCAGAATGGGCTCCAGCACCACGGAGATCACATCCACCGCCCCGGAGAGCAGCGCCTTTGCCACGCCGAAGGAGGCCGCAAAAAGCATCAGCCCCACCGCATCGTCCAGCGCCACGATGGGCAGCAGGATGTCCGTCAGCGGGCCCTTCGCCTTGTATTGCCGCACCACCATCAGGGTGGCGGCAGGTGCGGTGGCGGAGGCGACAGCGCCCAGCACGATGGCAGAGGGCAGGGGCAGCTTGTCCGGGATCAGGAAATGCAGGCCGATCAGCGCCGCATCCACCAGCAGCGTGGTGAAAACAGCCTGGTAAATGCCAATGACCGTGGCCTGTCTGCCGGTTTTCTTCAGCTGCGCCAGACGGAATTCGTTGCCGATGGAAAAGGCGATAAAGCCCAGGGCCACGTCGGCGATGAGGCCGTAGGATTTCACATCCTCCATGCTGATGAAGCCCAGCCCCGGCAGACCCAGCGCCCCCAGCAGATAGGGCCCCACCAAAATGCCCGCCACCAGATAGGCCGTGACCGCCGGCAGCTTCACCAGCTTCGCCAGACGGGAAAGCATCAGGCCCGCCAGCAGGCAGACAGATAAGCTAAGTAAGGTTTGCATATGTTTCGTTCATCCTTTCCGTTTCACTGTGTGCAGTGAAGCGCCGTTCCCCCGGCGGGCATGCAAAAAAGGACTTCTCAGGGAGTAAGTCCTTCGGTTCGCAGAGCCGGAAAAGAGCAGACGCCAAATTTGTCGAGAACAGTATAGCACGCCGCCCCGGGAAAGGCAAGGGTGAAGCAGGCTTTTTCCGGAATTCTGCACGCTTGCCTCCGGGCAGGGGATTCTCCTGAAAAGTCCCCTTCTCTCTGAAGGGGACTTTTGGTTTAACATGATTTTCCATCTCTGGTATAATGATAACAGGAATTCCATACCGTCAGCGTGGGGATAGGGGGCCGAATCCCCTGACCCCCTGCATCAGGTGCATGACCACCAAACGCAACTTGCCAACGGTCTTACCAGTTTATCATGGCTGAGTGACCTGTAGCAAGAGGCTTTTTCCGCGTGGGGCTTGCACCCAGGCGGTTTTTTGTTTATCGAAGAAAGCAGTAGAATCGCCGCTTTTTTAGAAAAAGCGGCACCAAAAGCACTTCTTTTTGGTCTGGACGTTTTAAACAGAAGAGGCGAAGCCCATTAAAGGTTTCTCGGTTCCTCTTTTCAAAGAGGAACGGTTTGAAAGGCTTTTTGCTTTT
>JAFSHU010000044.1 GCA_017440145.1 Bacillota bacterium | reverse complement strand
GTCTGCTGCACACCTTCGCCGGAGACATCCCGGGTGATGCTGGGGTTTTCGGATTTTCTGGCGATCTTATCGATCTCATCGATATAGATGATGCCCTTTTGTGCCTGTTCGATATCCCAATCCGCGGCCTGGATCAGCTTAAGCAGGATGTTTTCCACGTCCTCGCCCACATAGCCCGCCTCGGTGAGGGAGGTGGCGTCTGCCACAGCAAAGGGCACCTGCAGGATGCGGGCCAGGGTTTCTGCCAGCAGGGTCTTGCCGCAGCCCGTGGGGCCCAGCATGACGATATTGCTCTTTTGCAGCTCCACACCGTCATCTGCCGGGTCGTTCTGGAACATGATGCGTTTATAATGATTGTAGACGGCCACGGAGAGATTTTTCTTTGCCTGCTCCTGCCCGATCACGTATTGATCGAGAACCGCTTTGATCTCTACCGGTTTGGGAAGCTCCAGCGTGGGTTCTGCTTCCTCCGCCATGGCGATCTCTTCTTCATCGATGATCTCGTTGCAGAGATCAATGCACTCGTTGCAGATAAAAGCATCCGGCCCGGCGATGAGCTTATGAACCTGATTCTGGGCCTTTCCGCAGAAGGAGCAGCGGGGAGTGTTTTTATCATCGGTGGGTTTGGTCATAATACCTCCATTTCACGCTGGCAGGGGTTCAGCCCGGCACGCTTATTTGTTCTTTTTATGCTGAACGATCACATCATCCACCAGACCGTAGGCTTTTGCCTCTTCCGCACTCATGAAATAATCACGGTCGGTATCCTGATCGATGCGTTCCAGGGGCTGCCCGGTGCGCTCGGAAAGGATGCGGTTCAGCTTTTCTCTGGTTTTCAGAATGTGCTTGGCGTGGATCTCGATATCCGAAGCCTGACCATGGGTGCCGCCCAGAGGCTGGTGGATCATGATCTCGCTGTTGGGCAGGGCAAAACGCTTGCCCTTTTCCCCTGCTGCCAGCAGAAAGGCGCCCATGCTGGCAGCCATGCCCACGCAGATGGTGGAAACATCGCAGCTCAGATACTGCATGGTATCATAAATCGCCATGCCTGCACTGACAGAGCCACCGGGGCTGTTGATATACAGGCGAATGTCTTTATCCGGATCCTCTGCCTCCAGGAAGAGCAGCTGGGCAATGACCAGATCTGCTACCTGGTCATTGATCTCCCCACCCAAAAAGATCACCCGATCCTTGAGCAGGCGAGAATAGATATCATAGGAACGTTCACCCCGATTGGTCTGCTCCACGACCATGGGAACCAAAATGCTCATCATTTTACCTCCTTACAGCTTTTCCGCGGGCTGCGGAAGATTTTCAGAAGGGGCTTCACGAGCAGGACTGCCTGTCGTGAAGCCCCTTATAGTTGTATATCACAATACAGTCTTGCTTATACCCTTCTTATTCCGCGTCTTTGACCTCTGCTTCGACGATTTCGCCTTCTTCGGGGCTGTCATCCTCGATGGCTTCTGCGACGGCCTGGGCAGCGGCGCGGGCCTGGGCTTCCTTCATCAGAGCTTCCCGATCCACGATGCTATCGGTGATCTTGGCTTCTGCAAAGACCAGCTCGGCAGCCTTCTGCATTTTGACGCTTTCCTTAATGTCTTCCATGCGGTTGTTCTGGGACATGATCTCTCTGATCTTTTCAACGGGCTGCCAGTAGGTCTGGGAGAGGATCTGCAGCTGTTCTTCGATATCCTCTTCGGTGACCTGGATCTCTTCGACCTTGGCGATCTCTTCCAGCATCAGGTCGCGTTTGACGATCATCACAGCCTGCTCACGATAATTTTCGCGCAGCTGTTCCATGGTGTTGCCGGTGTATTCGATGAACTGATCGATGCTCAGGCCCTGCTGTGCCAGCTGGCCGGCCATCTGGTTGATCTGTTCGTCGATCTGCTGCTCGATCATAACGGGGGGCAGATCCACTTCCACATTGTCCACAGCAGCCAGGATGGCATTGCTGCGAGCCTGGTCATCAGCCATGCGGCCGCTTTCTTCGGTCAGGCGGGCACGGATCTCTTCACGCAGCTGTTCCATGTTTTCGGCAGTTTCGCTGACTTCCTGAACGAATTTTTCATCCAGCTCAGGCAGCTCATATTTGCGGACCTCATGCACCTTGACCTTGAAGACCACGGGCTGACCGGCCAGGGATTTTTCCTGGTAATCTTCGGGGAAGGTCACGTTTACATCCAGCTCATCTCCGGCTTTGGTGCCGACCAGCTGATCCTCAAAGCCGGGGATAAAGGCATTGCTGCCCAGTTCCAGCGGATATTTTTCCGCTTCGCCGCCGGGGAAGGCTTCAGTGCCTTTGAAGCCCTTGAAATCGATGCTGACAACATCGCCCAGGGCTGCGGCTTCTTCGCTGACCACGCTGCGGCGCATACGTCTCTGCTGCTGTTCCAGATCACGGTCGATATCGCCGTCTTCCACTTCCACGATGTTGCGGGTGATTTCCAGACCTTTGTACTGGCCCAGCTTCAGCTCGGGTTTTACAGTGATGGTGAATTTGAAGATCATGGGCTGATTGGCTTCCATCTGCACCACTTCAGCTTCGGGGCGGGCAACCGGTTCCAGACCGGTTTCTTCCAGACCCTGGGCATATGCCTTGCCCAGCAGGTCATCAGCAGCCTCTTCCAGAATGGCGGGCATGCCAAGGTAATTTTCCAGCACGCTGCGGGGGGCTTTGCCCTTGCGGAAGCCGGGGATATTGACTTTTTCTGCCAGACGCTTGCAAGCGAATTTAATGGGCATTTCCAGTTCTTCCACGGGGATTTCGGCCTGCATGACCTTTTGGTATTTTTCTCCGTCGTTTACCTGAAATTTCATGAAAAATGCTCCTCCTAAACAGTCATTTATGAATGAAACTTATAAGTGTGAGACCGATTTGAACAAGGGAAAAGAAACAAAGAAAAATGGACAAAGTTCCAGACATATCCAATTCTATATAAAACAGGATATTCCTGCAAGCTTTTGCTGCGCAGCTTCGCAAAAAGCAGGTGATTTTTTGCGGTATTCGATAAATTTTTTTTGAAAGCGGGCTTTTTTCCGCAGCTTTTCTCCTCTTTCTTTTTCAAAGCTGTATATTTTTATTGGACGAAGATTAAATTATGGATGGCTGTTTGCAAACGATCAGTATTGTGATATACTAAAGTGGGTATGGTTTCGTATGTGGCAGCTCTTGCCCGGCAAAGCAAAGCCGGAGCCAAAGAGGAGGAGCAAAGATGAGCAGCAAAAAAACAGAAGCGGAATTTCGGGATCTTTTGGCAAAGCTGCATGCCTTCCGGCATGCCTTGGCCATCCTCTCTTATGACGCGGAAACGATCATGCCCGCTGCAGGTGCGGAGGCAATGGGAGAGACCTGCGGCCTTTTGGCGGAAGAACAGCAAAAGCTGCTGACCTCCCCGCAGCTGAAGGAGCTGCTGGCTGCGGTGCAGGAATGTGGGGAGCAGATGCCCAAGGAATTGCAGGCTGAGGCCGCAGAGTTGCGCCGCCAGCAGGCAAAGATGGAAGCCATTTCCCCTGCGGAATATCGGGAATACAACACCCTGCAGGCCCACGCCGTGCAGGTTTGGAAGGATGCCAAGCAGCAGGAGGATTTTGCCGCCTTTCAGCCCTATCTGGAAAAGCTGATCGATTACAATCGCCGCTTTGCCCTTTCTTATGATAAAAATACAGATGTCTATGATACCCTGCTGGATGATAATGACCGTGGCCTCAACAGGGCTGAGCTGGATCCCTTTTTCGATCAGGTCGCCCGGGAGCTGAGCCCCCTGATTCGGGAGATCGCCGGGCAAAAAGCGCCGGAGGATGATTTTCTGCAGGGGAATTTTCCTGTGGAAACCCAGAGGCAGCTCTCTTCCCGCATCATGGAGATTCTGGGCATTGATCGGCAGCGCTGCGCCCTGGGGGAGACAGAGCATCCTTTCACGGAAGGGATGAACAACCGGGATGTGCGGGTCACCACCCATTATTATGAGGAAGATTTGACGAACAGCCTCTATAGCGTGATCCATGAATGTGGGCATGCTTTGTATATGCTGAACGTGGATGACAAGCTGAACGGCCTTTCCATCGGGGAGGGGGCCAGCACGGCCATGCACGAATCCCAATCCCGCCTGTTTGAGAACATGGTGGGGCGGAGCCGGGATTTTCTGCATTTCCTCCTGCCGGAGCTGAAGCAGCTTTTCCCCAGCCTGGATGGGGTCTCTGAAGAGGCTTTCTACCGTGCGGTGAACCTGAGCAAGCCTTCTCTGATCCGCATCACTGCGGATGAGCTGAGCTATCCGCTGCATGTTCTGATCCGCTATGAGCTGGAAAAATCCCTGTTTGCCGGGGATTTGCAGGTAGGGGAGCTGCCCCAGGCCTGGGATGATCTCTATGAGAAATATCTGGGGCTGCGGCCGGATCGTCTGAGCACGGGCGTGCTGCAGGATACGCACTGGGCCAGCGGGTTGTTTGGCTATTTCCCGGGCTATGCTCTGGGCAGCGCCTATGCCGCCCAGTTCTTCCATTCTATGCAGAAGGAGCTGGATATCCCCGGGGATCTGCGCTCCGGCAATCTGGAGCCTCTCTGCCAATGGCTGCGGGAGAAGGTCTGGCGTTTGGGTGCGCTGCTGCAGCCCAGGGAAATTCTGCAGGCAGCCACCGGGGAAGGCTTTGATCCTTCATATTATATTTGCTATCTCCAGGAGAAATATAAAGAAATCTATCGTATTTGAATTTAGCCAGGCTGGAATTCAGTCTTGCTCTGAACGCATCCGCTTTCGGGTATTTTCCGCCCCTTTTGCTGCGGATGCATACATAAAAAGGAGGATTTTCCAAGTGAAGATTTTGGCTCTCAGCGGCTCGCCCCGGAAAAAGGGGAACAGTGTCCGTTTGCTGGATGAATTTTGCCGGGGCGCGGAGGCTGCCGGGCATGAAGTGCTGTTTTTTGATGTGGCGCATATGAATATCCATGCCTGCCTGGCCTGCAATGCCTGTCGCATCGATGGAAGCTGCTTTCAGCAGGACGGTATGCAGGAGATTTATCCGCATCTGGTGGATGCGGATGCCATCGTTCTGGCCACGCCTTTGTATTATTTTGGCATGAGTGCCCAGCTGAAGCTGGTGATCGACCGCTTTTACGGGGTGAATGAGGCCCTGCGGGCCCATCCCAAGCAGGCGGTTCTGCTGGCAGCCTGCGGCGATGCAGAGGAAGACACCCTGGATGCGCTGCTTGCGCATTATAAGGCGCTCTGCTCCTATTGCCACTGGCAGGATCGGGGCCAGGCATTGGCCATCGGTGTCTACGACATTGGGGCTGTGGAAGGCCTTCCCTGCCTGCAGGAAGCCTATGAGCTGGGAAAAAGCCTCTAGGATCGGCGGGGGCTTTGCGCTTACTTAAACAGACAATACTTATGGATTTCAGCTTCTCTTTCCGGAAGGATGCTGTTGTTCCGGAAGGCTTGAAGCCTTCGGCATGGCAGAGCCTGCTTTTCTGCCGTTTTTCATGGAAATAGGATTTAAGGACTAATTCAGTTTTCAGAACCGGAGGAGCCCTTTTTATGAACTTACAGCAATTACGCTATGTGATCGAGGTGGAGCGAACCGGCTCCATCACCCAGGCTGCCGAAAACCTGTTTATGGGGCAGCCCAACCTGAGCAAGGCCATTCGGGAGCTGGAACGGGAGATCGGGGTGGATATTTTCCACCGCTCCTCCCGGGGGATCGATCTGACCGAAAAGGGAAAGATCTTTTTGAGCTATGCCAAGAATGTTGTGGCACAGATTCAGGAGATGCAGGATCTGGGGAAGACGGAGGATCAGGAAAACCTGCGTTTTTCTCTTTCCGCACCCCGCTGCTGCTATATCTCCCATGCCTGCGCCAAGTGGTTCGCCGGGCTGGAGGGGGATCCCCAGCTGGAGCTGCGTTTTCGGGAGACCGATGCCGCCAGTGCCGCCAATGACCTGATCGAAGGCCGTTTCAGCCTGGGGATTCTGCGTTATCCCAGCTGGCAGGAGCCCTATGCCCAGCGCTGGATGAAGGAAAAAGGCCTGGCCGGGCAGCTGATCTGGGAATTTGACCACGTTTTGCTCTTCCACGAATCTCATCCATTGGCGAAGGAGGCAGTGATTGCCCCCGAGCAGCTGACTCCTTACAGGGAGCTGCTGTATGGGGATCGAAGCTCTCCCTTTGGCCCTGCTATGCCGGCGGATGCGGGCTTGGCGGATATGGGGGAAACCCCCTCCTCTCACCAGCGCCCCTTGCTGATCTACGACAGAGCCAGCCAGTTTGAGACCCTGAGCCGGGATCACCGCACCTTTATGTGGATCTCCTCCGCTCCAGAGTCGCTTTTGCAGCCCTGGGGTCTGGTGCAGCGCCCCTGCTCTGTGCGGCTGCCGTTTTATCGGGATGTTCTGGCCTATGATCGGCAGCGCTTTTTGACTGCGCTGGAAAAAGACTTTTTGCTGCAGCTGCAGGAATCCGTTTCCCAGGCGCAAAACGCGATAAAACGCGAAACGATTTTATAGAAATGCTTTTCTGTTTTCAGCCGTCACAATTTTCTGTGGCGGCTGTTTTTTGCTCCAAAAAATTTTGCGGTATTCTTGCAAAATAACATAATTAGATGGTGTAAACCTTTTGCTTGCCAAAAATTTTTTGATGAATGAAGAAAATATCATATCTTTTTTTCGTTTTGTTTACGGAAACATTGTTATGTTTTATTTTTGCACCAAAAACAAGATGTTGTAGCATACGGATATTTATATATCGATATGCTGATATTTATATTACCTGTTTCTGAGCAGGGAGTATATAATTTTGTATGTGCGAGAAATTTTACTTATCATGGGTTAAGGGGCGGTTTTATGGCGAATAAAGGCATCTCCAAGCAGACCATTGAGCGTCTGATGCTTTACGCCAATTATCTGCGTTCCCTGCCCGGCGGCGGCCCTCCGACGATCTCTGCTACCTATATCGGTGAACAACTGGGTTTGAATCAGGTCGTGGTTCGGAAGGATCTGGCAGAGGTGAGCGATGGCGGCCGGCCGAAGATCGGCTACGTTACCAGCCGCCTCCTGGCCGATATCGAGCATGCACTGGGTTATGATAATGTAAACAGTGCTGTTTTGGTGGGCGCCGGGAATCTGGGCCGGGCTTTGATGTCTTATGATGGCTTCAAAAACTACGGCGTGGAGATTGTCCTGGCCTTGGATACAGATCAGCAGCTGGCAGGCTGTACCTTCGGAAATGTCACGGTCATGCCTTTGGATAAGCTGGAAAACCTGATGTCCCGGATGAAGCTGCACATCGGCATCATCACGGTGCCTGCTCAGGGCGCGCAGGATGTTTGCGACCGGCTGACGGCTGCGGGCATCAAGGCGATCTGGAATTTTTCTCCCACCACATTGGTGGTTCCGCCGGATGTGATGGTCAGAAATGAGAACATGGCGGTATCCCTCTCCCTGCTTTCGCAGCATTTGGCTGCAAGCCTGGAAACGGTTTAGCAGGTTTTTAGTAGTCTATAAATGTTTTGGTAGCATTATAAATAATGTTTGGCAGTACAAATATTAAAGGAGTGAGTAAATTGGCAGCTGTACAGCAGAGCAAATTTGACCGGGTCTGTGCGATCCTGGACAAATACGACAAGAACCCCAATAAGCTGATCCCCATCTTACAGGATATTCAGGAAGAATATACTTACCTGCCTGAAGATATCATGACCTTCGTGGCAACAGCATTGGGCATTTCCAGCGCAAACATCTATGGCGTGGCTACGTTCTACGCCCACTTCACCCTGGAACCCAAGGGCAAATACATCATCAAGGTCTGCGATGGCACCGCATGCCATGTTAAGAAGTCTGACGGGATCCTGGCTGCTCTGGAAAAAGAGCTGGGTCTCTCTAAATCCAAGAAAACCAGCGATGATCTGCTGTTCACTCTGGAGACCGTAGCATGCCTGGGCGCCTGCGGTTTGGCTCCGGCAGTAGTTATTAACGATAAGGTGCATGGTCTGATGACTCCTGAAAGCACCATCGCTCTGATCAATGAAATCAAGGAGGCGGAAGCAAAATGAGTCATATCGATCTGCAAGCCCATAAAGAACAGTTCCGCCAGTGCATGGAACAGTATAAAGCCCGCATCGTCATCTGCGGCGGTACCGGCTGCATGGCCAACGGCGCAGGCGAAATCATGGAAGAATTCAATCGCGTCCTGAAAGAAAAAGGCCTGAGCGTCACCGTGGCCATGGCCAAAGAAGAAAGCGATTATTACATCGCAAAGAGCGGCTGCCAGGGCTTCTGCCAGATGGGTCCCCTGGTCACCATCTATCCTCAGGAAGATCTCTACGTCAAAGTTAAAAAAGAAGACGTTGAAGAAATCGTTGAGAAAACCCTCATCAAGGGCGAAGCCGTTGAACGCCTGCTCTATAAGGATGATGCAGGTCAGCCCATCGCCAACATGCATGAGATTCCCTTCTACAAACTGCAGAAACGTACCGCTCTGAAGCTCTGCGGTATGATCGATGCAGAAGATATCGATGAATACATCGGTCAGGATGGCTACATTGCAGCTCGCAAAGCTGTTCTGGAAATGACTCCTGAAGAAGTCTGCAAGGAAATCCTGGATTCCGGTCTGCGCGGTCGTGGCGGCGGCGGTTTCCCCACCGGCCGTAAATGGGAACTGACTCTGGTTCAGCCCGGCCCCGTCAAATACGTCATCTGCAACGGCGACGAGGGCGACCCCGGCGCATTCATGGATCGCTGCCTGATGGAAGGTAACCCCCACAGCGTTCTGGAAGGCATGATCATTGCCGCCAAAGCTGTCGGCGCTACCGATGGTTATATTTACGTCCGTACCGAATATCCTCTGGCTGTTGATCGTCTCCGCATCGCCATTGAGGATGCCAGAAAAGCCGGCATCCTGGGCAAGAACATCTTCGGTTCTACCATGAACTTTGACATCAACATCATGGAAGGCGCCGGCGCATTCGTCTGCGGTGAAGAAACTGCTCTGATGGCCTCCATCGAAGGCCGCCGCGGCATGCCTCAGCCCAAGCCCCCGTTCCCCGCAGTAAAAGGCCTCTTCGGCAAACCCACCGTCATCAACAACGTGGAAACCCTGGCCACTGTGCCCGTAGTTCTGAACATGGGCGCTGAAAAATACGCCGCCATGGGTACCGAAAAATCCCGCGGCACCAAGACCTTCGCCCTCACCGGTAACGTTGCACACACCGGTCTGATCGAAGTTCCCTTCGGCGCCACCCTGCGTCAGATCATCGTTGACATCGGCGGCGGCGTTATCGACGATTTCGGCAACAATGTCGGCGCTGATTTCAAAGCCGTTCAGATCGGTGGTCCTTCCGGCGGCTGCCTGACTCAGGAACATCTGGATATGCCTCTGGACTATGAAAACCTGCAGTCCATCGGCGCCATGGTCGGTTCCGGCGGTCTGGTCGTCATGAACCAGCAGACCTGCATGGTTCAGATCGCCCGTTTCTTCATGCAGTTCACCCAGAACGAGTCCTGCGGTAAATGCGTTGTTTGCCGCGAAGGTACCCGTCAGATGCTGGCTCTGCTGGATGACATCATCGAAGGCCGCGCCACTGGCGAAACTCTGGAGCTGCTGGAAGAACTGGCCAAGATGGTCAAAGTCGGCTCTCTCTGCGGTCTGGGCAAAACTGCTCCCAACCCGGTTCTGTCCACTCTGAAATACTTCCGCAGCGAATACGAGGAGCATGTTTTCAATAAAAACTGCCCCACCGGCAACTGCCAGGCTCTGAAGAAATATGCCATCAATCCGGAACTGTGCAAGAGCTGCGGTCTCTGCGCCCGGAAATGCCCCGTAAACGCCATCAGCGGCGCCAAGGGCCAGCCCTATGAGATCGACAAGAGTGCTTGCATCAAGTGCGGCGCCTGCAAGGAAAGCTGCAAATTCGGCGCTGTGTCCATCAGCTGAAAGGGGAGTCACGATGAAACTGGAATACATTACCATAGATAATTGCCAAGTTCTGCTGGAAGGTGAAAAGAACATCCTGGATCTGTGCCGCAAAGCACATATCGAGCTGCCCACCTTCTGCTATCATTCTGAAATCAGCGTTTACGGCGCCTGCCGTATGTGCATGGTGGAAGTTGAAGGCCGCGGCCTGGTTCCCGCCTGCTCCACCCCGCCTGCAGCCGGTATGGTCGTTCGCACCAATACCAAACAGGTTCGTGACCTGCGCCGGATGATCGTTGAACTGATGCTGGCCAACCACGAAGAAAACTGCACCACTTGCCCGAAGAGCGGTGATTGCCGCCTGCGGAAGATCGCCATCCAGCTGGGTGTTGAAAAAGTTCGCTTCCATAAAGTCAACGCTCCCGCTACTGTCGACGATTCCTCCACCGCCATCCTGCGCGACCCCGCCAAATGCGTTCTCTGCGGCGACTGCGTTCGCGTCTGCAAAGAGATCCAGTCCGTTGGCGTTCTGGATTTCGCCAATCGCGGTGCTGAAGCTCAGGTCGTTGCCTGCTTCAACCAGAAACTGGGCGAAGTTGAATGCGTCAACTGCGGTCAGTGCGTGAAAGTCTGCCCCGTGGGCGCTCTCACTCCCAAATCCCACATCAATCAGGTTTGGTCCGCCATCCATGATCCGGAAAAAACCGTCGTCGTCCAGATCGCTCCCGCAGTCCGCGTTGCTCTGGGTGAATACTTCGGTTACGAGCCCGGCGTCACCACCACCGGCCAGATCGTCACCGCCCTGCGCATGATGGGCTTTGACAAGGTCTATGATACCTCCTTCGCCGCTGACTTCACCGTCATCGAAGAAGGTAACGAATTCCTGAAACGCTATCAGGAAAAGAAAAACCTGCCTCAGTTCACTTCCTGCTGCCCCGCTTGGGTCAAATTCGCAGAACAGTATTATCCGGACATGCTGGATAACCTCTCCAGCTGCCGTTCTCCTCAGCAGATGTTCGGCTCCCTGTGCAAGGATCAGCTGACCAAGATGATGGATATCCCCCGGGAAAAACTGGTCGTCGTTTCCATCATGCCCTGCACCGCGAAGAAATTCGAAGCGCAGCGTCCCGAATTCGCACAGGACAACAATCCGGATGTTGACTATGTCCTGACCACCCATGAGCTGTCCCTGATGATCAAAGAACAGGGTATCGCTTTCTCCCACCTGGATCCCGGCTCCTTTGATATGCCCTTCGGCTTCAAGACCGGCGCTGCCGTGATCTTCGGCGCTTCCGGTGGTGTCAGCGAAGCAGTTCTGCGTTACGCTGCCTCTGCTCTGGGCGTAAAAGGCACCGTCGATGTAAACCGTCTCCGCGGTCAGGAAGGCGTGAAGATTACCGAAGTTACCCTCGGCGATATCACCCTGCGTCTGGCTGTTGTCAGCGGTCTGGCCAATGCTCGTCGTCTGCTGGATGCAGTTCGCAGCGGCCAGGAACATTATGATCTGATCGAAGTCATGGCTTGCTGCGGCGGCTGCATCAATGGCGGCGGCCAGCCCATCAACGAAGAAGCCAATGTCCGTCCCGACCGTGCAAAAGGTCTGTACGACAATGACAAGATGATGCAGTTCCACTCCTCTGAGGAGAATCCCTACCTGAATAAGATGTACGACGAAGAGATCAGCCATGAGATCGCTCATAAGCTGCTCCACACCACTTACAACAACCGTCGCCGCATCGATCACGAAGAGCTGTCTCTGATCACCTCTGAACCCGATCAGAAACTGCTGGAAATCAGCATCTGCTTCGGCACCAGCTGCTTCCTCCGTGGCGCTCAGGAACTCTACACCCAGCTGATGGGTTACATCCACGAAAACGGCCTGGAATCCAAGACCGATTTCAAAGCCACCTTCTGCAGTGAACGCTGCAAACGTGGTCCTGTGGTCACCATCAATGGCCAGGTTCTGGAACATTGCACGCTGACTGACGCTGTAACCGTTATCCGCAGCATCATCGGCTAATTAAAATTGAATATCGCAAAGGAGGCTCGGCCATGAGAAACGTCATCGATACAGTCATCTCAAACTGCCAGGATTGTTACCGTTGTGTCCGGACCTGCCCGGTGAAAGCAATTAAAATCACTGGTGCACAAGCGCGTATCGTCAACGATCTATGTATTCGTTGTGGTACCTGCGTAAGGGAATGCCCGAAACATGCTAAGGTCAGCGTTTCCCAGATCGAAACCGTCCGGGAGCTGCTCCAGGGTCCCGACCCTGTGGTGGCTTCCGTGGCCCCCTCCTTTGCCGCTTTGTTTAGCGGTTGGCAACAGACTCGGTTGCCAGCCGCTTTACGCATGCTGGGCTTTGCCCACGTTTCCGAAACGGCAGAGGGTGCTGAATTGGTGAGCCAGCGTTCCCTGGAAAAACGGGACGGCGCTTCCATCTGCACGGCCTGCCCGGCGGTGGTGAACTACATTGAGCAGTATCACCCGGAATATCTGGATATGCTGATCCCGGTGGTTTCTCCCATGATCATGCATGGGAAGATCCTGAAACAGCGTTATCCCGGCTGCAAAGTGGTTTTTATCGGCCCCTGCGCTGCTAAGAAGCAGGAAGCAGACCGCCCTGAATATGAGGGCATCATCGACGCGGTCATGACCTTCCAGGAGCTGAAAAACTGGCTGGATGCAGAGGGCATCAACCTCTCCACCTGCCCGGAAAGCGGCTTCGAAAGCTATGGCGATCTGGAAAGAGCTCGTCTCTTCCCGCTGCAGGGCGGCATGCTGAAGACCTGCAATATCGCCTGCGACAATACGGATGCAAAGATTCTGCATGTGGGTGGTCCCACGGAGGTGAAGGCTCTCTTCTCCATTCCGCCGGAAGAATGGGGCTATGATATCGTAGAACCGCTTTTCTGCACAGAGGGTTGCATCAACGGCCCCTGCTTCTCGCCCAACGGAGAGGAAGAAAGCATTTATACTTTGCGTAATGGCGTTATTGAATATGCGGCAAACGCCTTGAATCTGCCCAACAGGGAAGATTATTCCCAGCTGGATAGCAGCACCACCTTCTATGCCCGCCCTGCCGAGAAAGATGTGGTCACCGAAGAGGATATCCAGAAGGTATTTGAGAAAACGGGCAAATCCAACCCGGAACTGCAGCTGAACTGCGGCGCCTGCGGCTATAATACCTGCCGGGAAAAGGCCATCGCCGTTGTCCGCGGGCTGGCTGAGCCGGAAATGTGCATGCCCTATATGCGCCGCAACGCGCAGCAGCGTACAGATAAGATCATTGAAATGAGCCCCACCGGCATCGTCATCGTGGACGAAGAGCTGAACATGATCAACATGAACGCTGCCTTCCAGAAGATGTTTATGTGCACCAAGGATGTGCTCGGCCGCCGCATTTCGTATTTGATCGACAGCGAAGGCTACGAAAAATTGGTCGTAGGTCTCGTGGAAACCTACGAATCCATCAAGGCAAAATACGGTAAAAAATACCATGAGGTGCTTTATACCGTAGCGGAAAACAAACAGTATGTCGGTATTTACACCGATATGTCGCAGATGAAGATGGATTCCAGCCAGCTGGATCTGGTCAAGCGGCAGATGCTGGAGCAGGCAAAAGAACTGCTGAATCATCAGATCGAATTTTCTCAGGAAATGGCGCATTATCTGGGCAAGAGTACCGCCCGCAACGAAGAAGTGGTTAAGCAGCTGATCGATCTCTACGAAGAAAGCAAATATTAGACCGGAGGGGAAAAATATGAACTTTTTCGAAAACACGGTCTACCAGGAGATCAAGGATCATCAGCTGGTGTGCGGGGATGCGGTGCGCTGTCTGCGGAAGAATCAGGCGACTTATCTGATTCTCTGTGATGGGGTTGGCTCCGGCATTTACGCGAATATTGCGGCCATCACCTGTGTGGATCGCCTGACGGAGCTCTGCAGCTCCAACGTGGCTTTCAAGGACGCCTGCTGCATGGTGGCAGAGTCCATGCACAGAGCCCGTACGCAGGAGTTTCCCTTTGCAGCATTTACGGCGGTTCGCGTCCTGCGGGATGGGCATTATGCCCTGTATACTTATGAATCCCCCCAACCGGTAGTAATCCGCAATGGTCGTGCCGAAGTTGTGGAGGCTGAGCGCTTCCTGAATGCCGGCTATGAGATTGTTGGTGAATCCTTCGGTGAATTGGATCAGGGCGACAGCATTCTGATTTTCTCTGACGGCGTTTCTCAGGCAGGCCTGGGCACCGGCTATAATTTCGGTATCGGCTCAGAGGGTTTGGCAGACTTTATCAATGACAACCGCGCCTTGCCCTTGGAGGCTCTGCTGCGGAAGATCTGCCAGATGACCAAGAAAATCTCTGGGAACCGTGTCAAGGACGATACTTCTTTGGCTGCTTTGACCAACCGGGAAGCCAGAGAATTGACCATCATCACCGGCCCTCCCAGCAACCGGGCAAAGGATAAGGAGTTCGTGCAGCGCTTTGCTTCGGCAAAGGGTGTGCGCGTGGTCTGTGGCTCCACAACGGCAGATATTGTTGCCAAGCATATGGGCAAGGAGCTGCAATATAAAAAGCCCAGCCAGTCCTTCAGCGCCCCGCCGGAATACAGCATCGAGGGCGTGGATTTGACCACAGAGGGCGCCATCATGCTGAACCAGGTCTACAACATTTTGGATGAGGCGCCGGAGAATATCTCAGAGATGGCTTCCAACCCCTCTCCCGTATTTAAATTATACAATTATATCCGCCAGGCGGACGTGATCACCTTCCTCCATGGGAGAGCTGTGAACGATGCCCATCAGGATCTGGTATTTAAGCAGGTGGGTGTTCGTCCCCGCCAACTGACGCTTTCTCTTCTGCAGAAGAAGCTGGAGGATATGGGGAAATTTGTGACCATCTCCAATTACTAAGTAAGAAATTTCGAATATGTATTTTGTGGAGCTTCTGCCCGAAAGCAGGAGCTCCTTTTTGTTTTTCCCAAGGGTGCTTTCGGTGGGAGCTGTGTTGACATGCAAAAAGAGCCGCCGGAATCCGGCGGCTCTGAAAATTTTGCGTTCTTCGCAAGGGGTTTAAAGGAAAACAGCGGTTTCCTCCAGCGGAAGGCGTTTTTTCTCCGGGATACCTTCTTCTGCCGGCCAGCCCAGCAGTACCAGCATACGCAGGGCATCTCCCTCCGGCATACCGGTGACTTCCCGCAGGACCTTTTCCGGGAAGAGCCCCAGGATGATACTGCCCAGGCCCAGCTCGGCAGCCTGCAGAGTCAGATGAGCCACGCTCAGACCCAGGTCAAAGTAAGCGTATTTGTGGCTCATCCCCGCTTCCTTCAGGCGGGGCATCACGTTGGGCTCCTCATCTTCCGTGAGGGCGATGATCACAGGGGCCTGGCCGATGAAGGGATTGAAATTCATCTCGGCCATACCTGCTGTCACAGCTGCCCGCTGCTCCGGATCGGTGATCACATAGTATTTCCAGGGCTGGCTGTTGCAGGCAGAAGGGGAAAGCCGGGCTGCCTCCAGGCATTTTTCGATCAATTCCCGCTCTACAGGCTTATCGCTGTATTTGCGGCAGCTGTATCTCTGTTTGCTTAATTCCAAAAAGCTTTGCATGCGGTTTTGCTCCTTTCTGATTTTCATTTCAGGCGATGCTGTTCCGGATCTCCTGCATGCGTTGGTCCATAAGGCTGATTGCCTCGGCACACTGGCGCAATTCCTCGGCAACCTGCTCCGGATTGCATATATCCTTTTTGTACTTTACTTTATGCTCCAGGCTGGCCCAAAAGTCCATGGCAATGGTGCGGAATTGCACCTCTACCCGCATTTCCTTCTTGCCATCGCTGAGAAAAATGGGGATCTGGATCACCAGGTGAAGGCTGCGGTAGCCGTTCGGCTTCGGGTTCTGGATGTAATCCTTTCGCTCCAGCACCGTAACATCATCCTGCGCGCAAAGGCTGTCCGCCAAATCGTAAATATCATCGGGAAAGGAGCAGATCACCCGCACGCCGGCAATGTCGTTCAGATTCTCTTCGATGCTGGAAAGGCTCAGGGGGTAGCCCTTGCGTTTCAGCTTCTCGATGATGCTGCCCGGTGTTTTCAGGCGGCATTTGATGGATTCAAAGGGATTCCGGCTGCTGTGCAGCGCCAGGCCCTTATCCAGCACCTCCAGCTTGGTTTTGACCTCCAGCATGGCACAGTGGTAGTATACCATCAATTCCAGAAAAGGCTGCATCTTTTCCAGGATGTATTCCGGATGTTCGATCCTGGCCAGGCTTTCTAAGGAAGGATCCGCTGTTGTCATAGGCACCTCACATTTTCATAGACCCCAGGATTGACAAATGAAGCTGTTCTTTGTAAAATATCCTACATGCTCCTGGGGGCTTTGTCAATCTTCGAGCTGCTTTTTTCAGAAAAGACTCATGAAAGGGAAGTATTTGCTTTTCAGTGGTCATTTTCCGGGAACCCCTGGCCGCAGTTTTTCGTCGAACATGTAGTGGAGCAGGGGAGACCCCCCTGAGATTTTACGAAAGAAAAGAAAGGTGGGAATCCTATGCGTTTTATCGGCAATGTTTTGTGGATGCTGCTCTGCGGCATTCTGCTGGCTCTGCTATGGTTTTTGTTTGGCCTGCTCTGGTCCGTGACCATCATCGGCATCCCTGTTGGCGTGCAGTGCTTCAAATTTGCTTCCCTGAGCCTCTGGCCTTTTGGCAGGGATGTGGTGTTCAGCAATGGCGCTTTCAGCTTTCTGGTGAATCTGCTGTGGCTGGTTTTCGGTGGTTTTGAGATCGCTTTGACGGCTACAGTGATCGGTTTGATCCTTTGCGTGACCATCATCGGCATTCCCTTCGGTCGGCAGTGCTTTAAAATCGCCAAGCTCGCTCTCATGCCCTTTGGCACCAGTATCGTGCGGAATTAGGCGCAGATTTTTTTGTTTTGAAGCTCACGCAAAAACTCCGGCTTCTTCGAGAAGAGGCCGGAGTTCTTTATCGTTCTTTGCCCGTTTCTTATGCATTTGAAAACAACAGAAAAGGGCTTTGCGCTTCGCAGAATAAGGAGCGAAACAGCTTTATTCTTTGCCCATGGCGTAGACATCCTCCGGGCTGAGCAGCTCCACACCGCCTGCCTGCAGAACAGCGGCGGCTGCTTCATTGTCCTCCACCCGCAGGATCACATAAGCATTGTTGTTATAGGGGCTGGTGAAGGCATACATATATTCAATGTTCACGCTCTGCTCGCTCAGGAGCTGAACCGCTTTCCCCAGGCCGCCGGGCTGATCCGCAATACCAATGCCCAGAACCTCCGTGATCCGGACAGTGCTGCCTTTGGCGCGCAGAGCCTCGCAGGCCTGCTCGGGTTTGGAAACGATCAGGCGCAGAATCCCGAAATCACTGGTATCGGAAAGAGAAAGGGCGCGAATATCGATGCCCTCTTCCTCCAGGCTGCGAATGACGGAGATCATTCTCCCGGGGCTGTTTTCCAGAAAAACGGACAGTTGCTTGATGAACATAGGCTCTCCTCCTTTTTACCGTATCTCATTGGCTTTTCTTGCTAAATCAGCTTTCGCTTATCGATCACATGAACTGCTTTTCCCTCTGCTCTGGGCAGGCTGCGCGGCTCCACCAGACGGATTTTTGCCGAGATGCCCAGTGTGGACTGAATGCCCTCCGCAATGCTTCTGGTGATTTGCTGCAGGGATTTGATCGTATCGGTGTAATGCTCCTCATTCAGTTCCACCTGAATCTCCAGCTGATCCGTATTGTTGATCCGATCCACCACCAGCTGATAATAGGGGGCGGTGTAGCCCAGGGAAAGCAGGACAGATTCGATCTGGGAGGGGAATACATTGACCCCGCGGATGATGAGCATGTCATCGCTGCGTCCCTGGGGCTTTTTCATTTTGATCAGCCTTCGCCCGCAGGGGCAGGGGGTGGCATCCAGGCAGGCAATATCCCGGGTGCGATAGCGGAGCAGGGGAAATGCCTCTTTCGTGATGCAGGTGAAAACCAGCTCCCCTGTGCTGCCCAGAGGAAGAACCTCCCCTGTATCCGGATCAATGATTTCAGGGATGAAGTGATCCTCGTTGATGTGCATTCCGCTCTGGCACTCGCATTCAAAGGCTACCCCGGGGCCGATGATCTCAGTCAGGCCGTAAATATCATAGGCCTTCAGGCCCAGCTCAGCCTCGATCTCCTTACGCATTTCCTCTGTCCAGGGCTCTGCACCGAAGATGCCCGCCTTCAGCCGCAGCTCTTCCTTACCAATGCCCATATCCTTCAGGCTTTCCCCCAGGTGCAGGGCATAGGAAGGGGTGCAGCAGATCACGGTGGAACCAAAATCCTTCATAATGGTCAGCTGCCGTTTGCTGTTGCCGGTAGAAACCGGGATGGTGGTCATCCCCAGCTTTTCCGCACCGCCATGCAGCCCCAGCCCGCCGGTAAACAGGCCATAGCCATAGGAAACATGCATAAAATCCGTTTTATCCGCGCCTGCTGCCACGAGAGCCCGGGCGCAGGTGTCCGACCAGATCTCCAGGTCGTTTCGGGTATATCCCACCACGATCTGCTTACCGGTCGTGCCGGAGCTGGCGTGGATGCGAACCACATCCTCCATGGGCACAGCGAACATCTCATAGGGATAATAATCCCGCAGATCCTGCTTGCAGGTGAAGGGAAGAAGATGCAGGTCTTCGATGCCCCGGATGTCCTCCGGACGAATCCCCGCTTCCTCCATACGATTGCGGTAGGGCGCAACATTTTCATAAACCCGCCGCACTGTTTCCCGCAGCTGTTGGCCCTGCCATTCTTTCAT
Source organism: Bacillota bacterium (assembly GCA_017440145.1). Classification (GTDB taxonomy): domain Bacteria; phylum Bacillota; class Dehalobacteriia; order UBA4068; family UBA4068; genus RGIG3155. Next base: position 8,928 of record JAFSHU010000044.1, on the reverse strand, counting down.
CCATTCGCGGGAGGCGCATTCCCGCTCCTTCTGCCAATACCTTGCCATACTACCATCATCTCCTGACTTGCAAATATAATTTAGTATTGTAGCACTGCCAGGAGGAATATGCAAGCTTAAGTTCTGCGGTTAAAGACGGGTTTTACCTTTTGCCGATTGGGGATCATAATGCTGAAGGTGGCAAGCAGACTCAGGCACATAAAGCCCAAAAGCACGATACGGGGGGAGAAGAGCTCTGCCAGCGCCCCGGCAGCCAGATTGCCGATGATGCTCCCCGCGTTGTTTACCATCTGAAAGACGCCGTTGAAGCGGCCCCGGTAATCATTGGGCACATAGGCCTGGGTGGAGCTGATTCGAATGCTGTAGGAGGTGACAGCCAGCAGCCCGGTGAGGAAGCAGAAAAGCAGCATGCCGATGAGGGGCAGGAAGAGGAAGGTGCCATCCAGAATGGCGCTGGTGATATAGACGAAGATGGCAATGCTCATCTTTTTTTCTGCCGGGTATTCGAAGCGATAGTGCAGCAGACCGCCCAGCAGCCGGCCGGAAACCATGGCCCCCATGACCAAGGAATACTTGAAAACACCAAGCTCCGGCTGGGCCTTGAACCAGGGAAGCAGAAGAACCTGCTGGGCTGCGAAGGGCATCATGATGAAAAAGAAAAAGCAGGTGATCACCAGCAAACCCTTTTCCCCGGCAATATATCTGCAGCCCTCCCGCAGATCGTGGAGATATTGGTGACCCATCTTTTCCTTCGTTTTTTCCCGCAGCAGATGCTTTTCCTCGGCTTTGATCTGCGTTTCGAAGCAGGCGGCGATCAGAAAGGCTGCGGAATTGAAAAGGAAGAGGGGCGCAATGCCTATGGAATTGTATAAAGCAGCAGCCACCGGCATCATGATCGTGGCCAGGGGGTGAATCAGGCTGGAGATGGAATAGGCGCGGCGGTAATTCCCCTCTGCCACCAGAGTGGGGTAGAAGCTGTCATAGGCCACGGTGTAGCTGCTTTCGATGGAGCCGATCAGCACCGCGAACAGAGCCAGCAGGGGGAAGCTCAGGACTTCCAGCCGCATGAGGAAAAAGAGCAGCAGAAAGACAGCAGAATTGCAAAAATCCAGCGTATAGATGACCTTCCGCCGGGAAAAATTGTCCAGATAGGAACCGGCCAGCAGGGGCATGATGAGCTTCGGTGCATAATAGAGGGCGATAAAAACCGCATAAAGAAAGGCAGAGCCCGTGTATTCCAGCACCAGCAGGCTGATGGCAAAGCTGCCGATGGCCCCACCCAGCATAGAGACAACCGTCCCCAGGGTGATGATGGTAAAATTTCGCGTCCAGAGCGGCGGCAGCGCCTGAACCGGATTTTTTTGTTTCTTACCCAACATAAGCTTATCTTCTCCTTGATGCGACAAAGTGGATTCCGATTAAAACGCCAACCTTTTTATCATACAGGAATCGGCAACAGAAATCAACGGAACGCCTTGTCTTTTTTCATAAATATGTTATAATAAGCATCAAACGGCTTGGAAAATGCAGCTGGTTTGGAGGTGTTCTGGATGCTTCGGGAATTGCGCCGGGTAGCGGCAGTGCATGATATCACAGGCTATGGGAAATGCGCCCTGACCATTGCCATTCCGGTGCTTTCTGCCGCCGGTGTGGAGGTCTGCCCCCTGCCCACAGCTGTGCTTTCCGGCAATACGGTTCTGCCCAATTTTACCTTTTTGGATTACAGCCCCTATATGCAGGCGCATCTGGATCACTGGCAGTCTCTGGGGCTGCGCTTTGACGGGGTTTACAGCGGCTTTCTGGGTTCCGTGGAGCAGATCCATCATGTGCAGCGTTTGATCCGGGATTTTTCCTCCGGCATTGCGGTGGTGGATCCGGTGATGGGGGATGACGGCTTGCTAATCCCCGTTTATGACCGGGAAATGTGCCGCGCCATGCAGGAGCTGGTGGCTTCTGCGGATTATGTAACGCCCAATGTGACGGAAGCCTGCCTGCTGACAGGCAGGGAATACCGGGATGCGGCCCTTTCCCCGGCAGAATCGGAGGAAATGTGTCGGGAGATCGCCGAACTGGGCTGCGGAAATGTGGTGCTCACCGGCGTACAGCGGGAAGGTCGGCTTTGCAACTGCGGCTGGGCAAAGGGCGAGGGCTATTTCGAGCGCAGCATCGAGCTGCTGCCCTTCACCCAGCATGGCACCGGGGATCTTTTTACCAGTACCCTGACAGCCGGCCTGATCCGGGGCTATAGCCTGGTGGAGGCGGTGGATTCCGCAGCGGCCTTTGTGCGTCTCTGCATGGAAGAGGGGCAGCTGCTCCCGGATATTTTTGATCGGGGCGTGGCCTTTGAGCCGCATCTCTATCATTTACGCAGCGGGGTTTATCAGGAATAGGTGGCATAGCAAAATCGGCAAGGGAATTTCCCTTGCCGATTTTTTGTGTGCGGTCCCTCGACCGGAACACAGGGAAGCAGATTCATATATGGAAGTTCGCGTCCACAAAACCGATGAAAGCTTGAAATGCAGGTTGATGTATTTTTGAAATCATATAGCTTTTTTCGAAAAGCTGTGATATAATATTTATGCCAAACCAACTCAATATGTGAAAGGTGCAATTTCTCTCAGGGGAATAGTATACCCTTTTTGTGCCTACAATGTGAATTTGATAAAAATGCAAATTCCGTTTCTGTAGGTACGAGGGATTCCTTTCCACAGAGTTGGTTTGGCGACTATCGGAGTTTGCGTTTTTTGTGCGGCTGCTTCGGTAGCCGCATTTTTTATTTTATCAATTTTTGGGAGGACGCTGATATGAATGAAATAAAATCCAACTTGAACCAACGTTTAGAGATGAAAGGAGACTATTGAAATGTTTGAACGATTATTTGGCGCAACAGACATAGAGCAACTCCATTATTTGCAAGTTCGTGTGATTATCTCAATTATCAGCGTCGCAGTGGACCTTCTTTTCATGGAGGGTGCTATCTTCACGTTAATCATGATGTTTGTGTGGGGCTGGGCAGCAGCTAAGGCGCTTTTTGGAATCACAACAATCGGAGTGATTTTTTCAAGAGATCTTTTTACAAGAGCGCTATTATTTGCACTTTATGCCACCGTTTCCTGTGCTTGCGGTCTCTTTTGTGCTGCTTTGGGCTTTGGACGCTATATCTATCTCTTAATCAAAAGGGCAAAGGGGCTGATTTAATCTCTGCTTTTGGCTCTCCGTGGAGCGACATTGATCGCACGCCGCCCGGAACCCCATATGTGGTGGTTCTGATGGATGGGGCTGTGTATGGGTTAAACCGATAAATGCCGTGTATCACCCAACGATACACGGCATTTTTATCTGCAAATATGTGAAATTCCCTTCTGATAAAGCCCGTTCTTTCTCAGGCCAGGCCCCGCTGGCGCAGCACGCGCTCCTCGATGCTGGAGAATACCCCCTTATCGATGGCCACGCCCACCAGGATGATGACGATCATCACCAGCATCACCTGGTTGATATCCGCCAGATCCCGGCCCATCATCAGGGTGTGCCCCAGGCCGATGGCAGAGGACATGACCTCACCAGACATCAAAGCGCGCCAGCCAAAGGACCAGCCCTGCCGCAGGCCGCTCAGGAGATTGGGCAGCGCCGCCGGGAAGATCACCCGGAAGATCAGCTTGGAGCCGGATGCGCCCATGGTACGGGCGGCCTTCACATAGATGGGGTCAATGTTCCGCATGCCGCTTTCCACCGCCAGGGCAATGCTGAAAGCAGAGCCCATCACCACCACGAAGAGGATGGCCTGCTGATTCAGGCCGAACCAGAGGATGGCAAAGGGTACCCAGCAGATGCTGGGCAGGGTCTGCACACCCATGATCAGCGGCTTCAGATAGCGGGAGAGCAGCTGCAGCTTCAGCAGCAGCAAGCCCAGAACAGCGCCGATCAGGCAGGCCAGCAGGAAGCCCAGAGCCGCCCGGCTCAGGCTGTAAAGGATGGCCCGCAGCAGGTTCCAGTCCCGGCTGAGAGAGAGCAGGGATTGCCAGACGCCCGCCGGGTTGGGGAAGGCATAGGGCTTCCACCATTCCAGAGAGACCCCCAGCATGTAGAGGAGCTGCCAGAGGCCGATCAGCAGCATATAAAAGAAGAGATAGCCCCACCAGGGCGCCTTTTTTCCGGGCCTAGCCGGCCATTTCTTCGGCATGTTCAATTTTTTCCACCTCATTTCGTACCTGATACAAAATATCCTGGCGATAGCGAATGAATTCCGGGGATTCGATGTGTCGGGGCCGGGGCAGATCGATCACATATTCCCCGGCGATATTGGCTGTTTCCTCCGAAAGGAAGAGCACACGGTCGGCAAAAAAGACGGCTTCCTCCACGCTGTGGGTGATGAGGATGATGGTTTTCTTGGTCTGCTGCCAGATCTGCGCCAGCTCCTCCCGGAGCAGATTGGTGGTCTGCTTATCCAGCGCGGAAAAGGGCTCATCCATCAGCAGGATCTTGCTGTCCATGCAGAGCGCCCGGGCCAGGGCAGCCCGCTGCTTCATGCCGCCGGAAAGCTCATGCACCCGGTAATCCCGGAAGCGGGAAAGATGCACCATATCCAGATAGTGCCCGGCGATCTCCAGCTGCTTTGCTTTGGGCACGTTATTGATCTTCATGCCGAAGCAGACATTTTCCAGCACCGTCAGCCAGGGGAAAAGGGCGGATTCCTGGAACATCATCACCCGGTCCCGTCCAGGCCCACTGATGGGCTGCCCATCCAGGAGGATGGAGCCGGAGCTGGGCAGGGTCAGACCGGCGATCAGGTTCAGCAGGGTGGATTTGCCGCAGCCGGAGGCACCTACGATGCAGGTAAAGGAGCCTTCCGGGATCTGCAGATTTATGTTTTTCAGTGTGGCATGCTTCGCGTTCTCAAATTGCATACAGAGGTTCTGTAATTCCAGCATGGCTTTCTCCTATTCCAGCGCTTCCAATGCGTCTTCGTGGCAGAGACCTTCGTCCGGCAGTGCAGAGATGAAGCCTTCATCATAGCTGAGCTGGGCAAAGGCTTCCAAAGATTCCTCGGGAAGAGCATATGTGATTCGCAGCCGCTCAAAAGCAGATTGCAGGATGCTTTCTTCGATCAGCTTGCCGGTTTCCGCTTCGATCTGCCGGTTGGCCATCTCCGCCGCGGCTTCCGGGTTTTCCTGGATGAATTGGGTGGTGGCTTTATGTACCTCCAGGAAGGTGGAAACGATCTCCGGGCTTTCTTCCAGGAAATCCTTGCTGACGATCACCACGGCGGTGGAATAATTCCCACCCATCCAGATCTCGTCATATTCCATCGCCAGTCGGGAATCGGTTTGCGCCAGAATGGTGCTGGCCCAGGGCTCCGGCACCAGAGCCGCATCAATGCTCCCCTGATCCATCATATTCAGGATATCCGCATTGCCGGCTGCCACCACTTCCACATTGCCGCCCTCGCTTTTGGGGGAGAGGCCGTTTTCACTGAGCAGATTCAGCAAGGAAAGGTGCTGGGTGTTTCCCAGCTGGGGAATGGCCACCACTTTCCCGGAAAGATCTGCCACAGAGCGGAAATCCAGCTCATTGCGGATGACCAGAGCCGCGCCGCCATTGCTGGCCCCGGCGATGACCACGAAATCCCCCTGGGATTTCACATTGGCAGAAATGGCCGGCACCGGGCCGATGAAGCCCAGGTCGATCTCCCCGGCGAACATGGCCTCCACCTCAGCCGGGCCCGCGTTGAAGGCCGTCCAGCTGAGGCTGCAGTCCTCACCCAGAGCGGCTTCCAGGCTGGCCTGCTCCTTCATGACCAGGGCCTGACTGTGGGTGATATTGGGGAAGTAGGCGATGCGAAGCTGCTTCCCATCCGGCTCCGCGCTGCCGCAGCCGCTGAAGAGCAGCAGGGAAAGAAGCAGTAGGCAAACGATTGCGTAAACGCGTTTCATATGAATCCTCCCGGAAAATTGAACTCTTGCATCTGAAAGCTGCTGTGCTATAATGATTTATGTAGAAGAATCTCAGGCAGCTCTTCTAAATTATAGCCGCAATCTTCCATTCTTACAAGGCAAATTTACACAAACGATTGCTTTATCTGGAAGAGGGAACAGAATCTGAGAAGACCGAACCCCTCCGGAGCAGAGTGATCTTTCCTCAGAGGCCTCTAAGAGGTCTGCTTTACTTTTTCCCAGGAGGACGAAGATGAGCTTAAAAGAAATTGCCCGTTTGGCTGGAGTTTCCCCCTCCACAGTCTCCCGGGTTCTGAACAATACCAGCAGCAACTGCGCCTCGGAGGAGGTGCGCCGCCGCATTTGGGCCGCGGCAAATCAGCTGCAGTATCAGCCAAACCAGGCTGCCCGTCAGCTGCGGCAGGGGCTTGCCGCCAGCCCAAAAACACTTCGTCTGGTGGTGGTGGCGGCCCGTTTTGCCACGCCGGAGGCAGATCCCTTTTTCGCACAGCTTTTCCGCAGCGTGGAGGAGGAGCTTTTTGCCAGCTCTGCGCTGCTGCATGGGGTGATCAGCAGCGCAGAGCTGCTGAAGCAAGGTCCCCCGGAGGCAGATGGCTATCTGCTGCTGGGCCGCTGTCCCAGTGAAGCCCTGCATCGCCTTTGTGAGCAGGCAGAAAACATCGTGGGCATCGGGCGAAATACTACGGATTTCCGCATCGATGAGATCATCTGCTCCGGGCAGCAGGCAGCCCTGATGGCCATGGAGCATCTGCTCTCTCTGGGGCATCGGCGCATCGCCTATATCGGCGGCTGCTCCTATGAGGAGCGCTTCATCGGCTATTATGAGGCTTTGCGCCATCATTCTCTGCCGCTGGATCAGCATCTGGTGCAGGATACGGATCAAACCGGGCCCAGTGGGCAGGCGGCTATGGCCCAGCTGCTGGAGCAGGGTGGATTCACGGCCGTGCTCTGCGCCAATGATGCCACCGCTCTGGGCGCCCTGGAAGCCCTGGCTGCATCCGGACACTCGGATGTGGATGTGATCGGCATTGATAACATCGTTGCAGCAGAGCAGGTGACACCGGCCCTGACCACTGTGCACATCCCCAAGGAGGAAATGGGCCGGGCTGCGGTCAGGTTGCTGCTGGATCGGATCCGGGGAGGCCACAGGGAGCATGTGCGTATGGAGTTTCCCTGCCGGCTGGTGCTGCGGGCCAGCTGCAAAGGGCCACATTCAGGCAAATAAATGCGAGAATCCGCGTTGTAAGCAGCTCTTCTTTGCTGTATAGTTATTCTGGATAGAGAATAAGTGGGGTGCCTTTGTCCGTTCTGGTAATCTCCCGGGATCGGGTGCATTGGCTTCCCGCTCTTATGGGAGGCAGGCGCATGAAGGAAGTGATCCTCAGCCATGACAGCGAGGCAAAGCTTTATCTTGTACCGGATGAAGTGGCGGAGGATCTGGCTGCCTATTGCTGGGATTTTGCAGCCAACTGGCTTTGGAAAAGCCCCCATGCGAAAAAATACCACAAAAGCATAAATGGAGTGGACGGCGTGATTTTCGGCGCGCCGGATTTTATTGATTATCTCAACGAATGGCTTTTCCCCGATCAGCCATCTGTGCTTGTGAAAGGGCTGGGCTGCTATGACTATGAGCTCCCGGAGGAATACACAGATTACCCGAAATACAATTTTTGAACGGCTCTGTTTTTGGTGAACAGGATTTGGCAGCAGCGCAAAAAAGGAGGCATTTGCATGAAAGAGATGTTTCAGCAGATCGTAAACGCTTTGGAGCAGGGGGAAGCCCGGATGCTGGTTTCCATTGTGGCGGATCGCGGCTCTGCACCCCGGGGCATCGGTGCCCGGATGCTGGTGGGCCCTGCCGGCCGTATCAGCGGTACGGTGGGCGGCGGCTCTGTGGAGCTGCATGCGGAAAAGAAGGCCCTGTCCCTTCTGGCAGAGGGGCGCTCCGGGCTGCATGATTTTCTCCTGCACACAAACAGCAAAGAGGACATCGGCATGGTCTGCGGCGGGGATGTGACGATTCTTTTCCGTTATATTCCTGCCGGGGATGCAGGCTGGCTGGAGCTTTCCCGGGCCTTTTTGGATTGTCTGGCGCAGCACAAAGCCGGCTGGCTGCTGGATCGCCTGACAGAAGAAAATATTCTGCCCTGCCTCTATACAGAAGAGCAGAGCTGGGGCGGCTTCCTGCCGGAAAAAGAGCTTGTGGAGCAGCTCTGGGGGAATTCTGCCCGGCTGATCGGGGATTGCTTTGCGGAGCCCCTGCCCATTGGGGAACGTGTGCTGATTTTTGGCGGCGGCCATGTTGCCCAGGAATTGGCGCCGGTGCTGCAGCCCCTGGGCTTCCGGACAGTGATTTTTGAAAACCGGGCCGAATATGCCAAAAAAAGCCTGTTCCCCACGGCGGAGCAGGTGATCCTGGGCGAATACGAGCAGGTGGCAGCAAGCCTGCAGATCACTGCAGAGGATTATGTGGTGATCATGACCAACGGGCACAAGCATGACGGGGTGATCCAGGGACAGATCCTTTCCCAGCCCCATGCCTATCTGGGTGTGATCGGCTCCCGGGCCAAGATCGCCGCCCTGAACAAAATCCTTCTGGAGCAGGGATTCACACAGGAGCAGCTGGATGGGGTGCATACGCCCATCGGCCTTTCCATTAAAGCGCAGACCCCGGCAGAAATCGCCATCAGCATCGCCGCGGAGCTGATCCTGATGCGGGCTGAGCGTCGGGGTGCAAACGGGGATATGGGCTGCCCCATGCATTAAAATCCCGGCAAAAATTTTATTTTCGATGCACCTTTTCAATGCAGTCTTTTTCAATGCAGTCTTTTTCAATGCAGTCTTTTGGGAATGCATTTCTTATGTAAAAACGCACTTTTTATATAAAAAAACCGGGCAGGATCCTCCGGCCCGGTTTTTGTGTTCCCGCAAATGGCATCTGGCAATTTCTAACGAATACTGTCTTTTATTCAGCGCC
>JAFSHU010000043.1 GCA_017440145.1 Bacillota bacterium | reverse complement strand
ATCGAACTGGAGATATTCTCCTATGCTTTCCGGCTCGGAGGTAGGCTTATGCTTGCCACACTGATGGACGGCGCCGAGGGTGCATAAAGCAGAAAAAGACCACACTCAAGGTTTTGCCCTTTGGTGTGGTCTTTACTCGTTGTGCCGCCCGAAAGAAAGTCGGTTAAAAATTAGTTTTTGTGCCAATCCCTAACCGCAACTCACTTTTCATAGGGTCTGTCTTTTTCTATGGCAAATTTTGCCAGGCAGAAAGAGGAGGTAAAAGAGCGTAAGAATCAGGCCAGCTTTTCACCCATACGGATCTTGTCCGCAATCATGGCGATGAATTCCGAGTTGGTGGGCTTTCCACGTTCCACATTGATGGTGTAGCCAAAGTATTTGTTCATCATATCCACATTGCCCCGATCCCAGGCCAGCTCAATGGCATGGCGAATGGCCCGCTCCACCCGGGAGGCTGTGGTATCGTATTTGTCTGCGATCATGGGATAGAGCTCTTTTGTAACAGCACCCATCAGATTTACCTCTTCGCTGACCAGAGAAATGGCATCCCGGATATATTGGTAGCCCTTTACATGGGCCGGAACTCCCATCTGGTGAAGGATGCGGGTGATCTCTACCTCTGTGGAATTGTTGTATTGGTTGCTGATCGTGACTTCAACCGGCTGCTGCCGAATTTGGCGGATCCGTCTTTCCAGCGCATTCAGGTCGATGGGTTTGACCATATAATATGAAGCGCCCATATCTATGGCTTGATTCATCAGATTGGATTGCCCAACGGCTGTAAGAAAGAGTATCTGCGGCACCTGCTCCAATTTGAGCTCAGGAATTTTTTCCATCACGCTGATCCCATCCAGAACAGGCATTACCAGATCCAGAAGTACCATGTCCGGGTGCTCCTGAATGATCAGGTCAACAGTCCTTTGTCCATTTTCAGCAACGCCACAGATTTGATATTCCTCAAAGCCATCAAAAAACTCTTCCAGTGCAGAGGTAAAAATCCGGTCGTCATCTGCAATAAGTATTCTGTATTTATCCATTTTCCAGACCTCTTTCTTTTTTAATTATGCCGAAGCATTCCATAGATTTCAAATAAAAATTTCGCTGCTGCTGCAACAAATCCTCCTGCAAATCTCCATTTAGAACTATCTTTGTTGCGACAAAATCAGACGAAATGAGGATGGATTGTCGAAACGGAAAGAGAAAGTGGGGGATGTATATTTATACCCGGGCCGATACATTCGACCCGGGTATTTTTTCCTTTTATACAGGGGGAGAAGGCTCGTCTGCCTCGGATTCTTCCAGCATCCACAGGGCAAAGCAGCCATAGCCATGAAGTGGATCATTTACAAAAACATGACTAACGACACCAACCAGAAGCCCGTTTTGGATGATGGGGCTGCCGCTCATCCCTTGCACGATTCCTCCGCATTTGTCGATTAGAGTCGAATCTGTAATCTCCAGAATCAAACCATGTCCCTTAGATTTATGGCTTTCCAGCGTTTTTACGATATTCACATCAAAGCTTTCGATTTTTTCTCCTTCCAGAACCGTGTAGATGTGCGCCGGGCCACTCTGCACTTCATGGGGAAAGGCAATGGGCAGTACACTTTCGCTCAGGCTGGTATCCGGAAGCTCACTTAATTCACCGTACACGCCGAAGCTGCCGTTGGTTTGGATTTCTCCGTGCCAGTCCTCATTCAGAAAGGCGCCCATCTTTTCTCCGGGGTTTCCTGCAGAGCCCATACGAATGCTCTGGACAGAGGCCCGGATGATGGAGCCGATTCCCTTGCCGCCTGCATCGTGCTGAATATCCGCTACGGTGTGCCCAAGTGCAGCAAAGCGCTTGCTTTCCGCATCATAAAAGCTAAGAGTGCCCACACCGCAGATGTTATCCCGCACATAGAGGCCAATGCGCCAGCTTTCCGTATCTTCGCAGTATACCGGCTCCAGATCGGCTTTTCGTTGGTAGCCATTGCGCAGATAAAGAATGCTACAGCTCTCTTTTTCCTCTGCAGCAGCAGAGATGATGCGGCTGATATCCGCATTGCTTAGCACTGTCTCCCCGTTGATCGAGGTGATGAAATCACCGCTGACCAAGCCGGCTTCCTCTGCCGGGTTCAGCAGGCTCCCATCCTCGGCCACAGCAGGGGAGAAGCCCACCACGGTTACGCCCTCCGTAGAGAGCAAAACACCGATGGATTGCCCTCCGGGAACGGCATAGCGTCTTTCCTGCTCCAGGTTTAAGAATCCGTTTGCTTCCATCTGCTCTGCTTCCGCCTGGCTTAGCTCTGCAGCCAAAGCAGCGGGAGCCTGCCATTGGAAGATGCTGAACAGCAGAAGCAGCAAAGAGAAAAGCAGCTCTTTTTTCATTTTATTTTTAAAAAATTGTCTGCTTTTTTCTGCCGGAGATTTTTGCCTGCTTTCTTTTCCTTCCTCTTTGCTTTGTTCATCGAAAAAACATCTTTTGCAGCAATACATCAGAATCCCTCCTTTCATAAATAGATTGCTTTTATCTTAAGGAGGGCGAAAGCTTTTTATGGCGGCAAATGGCGGCTATTCAGACATATTTTTCGACAATCTGCCTTTTGTACTGCGATTATTTCTGCAATTTCTCCGCAGGTAATTATTTGCTTTTTACAGAATTTGCCATGTATAATCCTGGGAATAAAGGGGCAGACTATGGACCTGATTATAACAGTAAAAAATTACCAGCACAAAAGCTGGTTATGTGTGAAGCCCAGCGGAGAACTGGATATGGCTGTGGCAGATGACTTTCGCGCCAGAATCACAGAGGCAATGCAGCTTTTTGGCTGCCGCTGCTTATGGTGCGATTTTTCCGCAGTATCATTCATTGATAGCTCCGGCCTGGGCGTGCTTTTGGGGCGTTATCGGGAGCTGGCTCCCTTTGGCGGGAAGATCATCATTACCGGTGCATCGGAGTCGGTTTACCGTTTATTGCTGGCTGGGGGCTTACATAAATTAATGGAGATCGATCGCCCTTTGTCCATGCGATACAGCGAGGAGGGTATATAATGGCTGAACATACAAAGAATACACTTTGGGCGGGTCGGGACATCCTTGTAGGGAAGGATGCAAATAAAATGATCTTTCGCTTTTTGAGCCGCAGCGAAAATGTGGCTTTGGCCAGATTGCTGGCAGCCGCAGCCGTGGCAGAAAAGGATACCACTGTTGCCGAGCTGGATGAGATCAAGGTCGCAGTCAGTGAGGCGGTATCCAACGCCATTATCCATGGCTACGGAAATGACCCGCAGCAATACGTGGAAATGTCCATCGGTGTAAGCCGGCAGGAGCTGTTGATTTCCATTCATGATGACGGCGTGGGCATCGCAGACATAGAGCAGGCTATGCGGCCCAGCTACAGCACAGATGGACGCATGGGGCTGGGCTTTGCTTTTATGCAGTCTTTCATGGATGATGTGGATGTTTCCTCTCTTCCGCAGGCCGGCACCACCGTGACCATGCGGAAAAAGCTGGCGTGAGTATGGGCTGGGAAAATTATCCCTCCATGAAGGAGGAAGAGGGAAAAGCCCTTTTGTTGGCAGCTCAATCCGGGGATTTTACAGCCAGGGAGAGGCTATGTGCGGCCCATATGGGGCTGGTGGGCAGCATCGTCCGGCGTTTCCGTTCCTCCGGGCGGGAGCGGGATGATCTTTTTCAGGTGGGCTGCCTGGGGCTCCTGAAAGCCATTGAACACTTTGATTTCAGTTATCAGGTCTGCTTTTCCACCTATGCTGTACCCTTGATTATGGGTGAGATTCGGCGCTATCTGCGGGATGATGCGCCGCTGAAGGTCAGCCGGCAGCTCAAAGAACGGGCTCTGCTGATCGATCGTTGTCGTTCGCAGCTTTATCAGCAGAACGGTCAGGAGCCGGATCTGGCGCTGGTGGCAGAGGCATGTCGTTTGAGCAGGCAGGATGTGGTGGCGGCTCTGGATGCGGTGCGCCCGCCGATCTCCCTGCAGGAAGCCAGAAGCAACCAGAATGGGGACAGGCAGGAGCTGGAGGAGAGCCTGAGCAGCCCGGTGGAGATCGGTGAGGAAGTGCTGGATCGTTTGACACTTATAAAATTGCTGGAATCTTTGCCCCAGCGCCTGTCCTATATTTTGCGTTGCCGCTATTTTGCAGAGCGAACCCAGGCTGATCTTGCTATGGAGCTTGGCATATCACAGGTGCAGGTATCCCGCTTGGAGAAAAAGGCTTTGGCTATGCTGCGAAAGGAAATGGGGGAAGTTTCTTAGCCGGTTTATTCGTTTGTTCTATTTTTAATTATTCGACAATATTGATTTCTATTTGACAATTATATATTGGTAGAATATACTTTTACACACAGTAGGAGGCTCATAGGCCTGCTGCACTTGTTATACCATAGATAAAATATTGGAGGATATACGATGACTGCTCAAACCCCGCATAAAGTAGGAATCTGCGATACCACCCTGCGTGACGCACATCAGTCTTTGTTGGCTACTCGTATGACAACTGCTGATATCCTTGAGCTGGCACCTTTGATGGATAAAGTGGGTTATGCCTCCGCTGAAGTATGGGGCGGTGCGACTTACGACAGCTGCATGCGTTTTTTGAATGAAAACCCCTGGGATCGTCTGCGTGCCATCCGCAAAGCGATGCCCAATACCAGATTGCAGATGCTGCTTCGCGGTCAGAATATGGTGGGCTATCGCCATTATTCCGATAGCGAATTGGATGCTTTCATTAAGCACGCTGTTTATAACGGCATTGATATGATCCGTATTTTTGACGCACTGAATGATGTGCGCAATCTGGATCGCGCCATGAAAACCACCAAGAAAGAGGGCGCATTGGTTCAGGCCGGTATGTCTTATACCATCAGCCCCATCCACAATGTTCAGTATTATGTAGATTTGGCTGTTCGCCTGCGTGATATGGGTGCGGATTCCATCTGCATCAAGGATATGGCCGGTCTGCTGCTGCCCTATCCTGCTTATGAATTGGTCTCTGCGATCAAAGAACGCACCGGCCTGCCGGTTCAGATGCATTGCCACTATACCAGCGGCCAGGCTTCTATGACCTATATGAAGAGCGTTGAAGCCGGCGCTGATGTGCTGGACTGCGCGGAAAGTGCTGTGGCTCTTTCCACCTCTCAGCCCTCTGTTGAGGCCATGGTGGCTGCTCTGGAAAATACGCCTTACGCCACCGGCCTGGATATGCAGAAAATCGGCGAAGTGAACGTTGTAGCAAAAGAGCTGCGTAAGCATTACGCCAAATTCGATAACGCCGATCCCCGGGTGGATACCAATGTTCTTCGCTATCAGATGCCCGGCGGCATGATCTCCAACTTCATCTCCCAGCTGAAAGAGACCAATTCTCTGGATAAGCTGGAAGCCGCTCTGGAAGAAGTACCGAAAGTTCGTGCGGATATGGGCTATCCGCCGCTGGTCACCCCCACCAGCCAGATCGTTGGCTCTCAGGCTCTGGTCAATGTGCTCACCGGTGAGCGCTATAAGATGGCCACCAATGAAGTAAAGAGCTATTTCCGCGGCGAATACGGCGCCTCTCCGGCTCCCGTTAATGAAGAGATCCGCAAAAAAGTCATTGGCGATGCAGAAGTCATCACCTGCCGCCCCGCAGACCGCATTACTTCTACCTTTGACGATGCCCGTCGGGAATCCGCTGCAAACGGCGGTAAGAGCGACGAAGATGCCCTGCTCTATGTGATGTTCCCCCAGGTCGCAAAGGCCTTCTTCGAAAACCGCGCCGCAGGGGAAGACAATGTGGAGTATGAGATGTTGAAAACCGAAAAAGCCGGGGATGCGAATGTAAGCTATGTTCCGGTTTCCTACGGAAAGCCCCTGAAATCTTTCATGAATAAGAAAGCGCCCCTGCGAGAGCAGGGGCGCGTTTATAAACACGAATAAAAACGATATTACAGCATGTCCTTTTTCTTCAGGATCAGAATGGTAGCCAGGCAGGTGACTGCCATGATGATGGCCAGCCAGAGAAAGCCCAACGGGCCGCTGTTCTGGAAGGGGACGGTCACATTCATACCCCAGAAGCTAGCGATCATGGTGGGACTGGCCAGAATAATCGTAATGGAAGTCAGCAGCTTCATGGTTACGGAAAGATTGTTGGAAATCAGGGATGCGAAAGCATTCATGGAGGATGTGGTGATGTTGCTGTAAATCTCCGCCATCTCAATGGCCTGAGAATTTTCGATGATCACATCTTCCAGCAGGTCAACATCCTCTTCATACATTTTAATGGTTTTTCCGCGGATCAGGCGGTTCATCACCTTGGCATTATAGCGCAGGGATGTGGAAAAATAAACCAGGGATTTTTGCAGGTTCAGCAGAGAGAGCAGCTCCTTATTTTTCATGCTGTGGCTCAGCTCATGCTCCATTTCCTCTGTGCGCCGGTTAATATCGCGCAGATATTTCAAAAAGAGCGTGGTTTTTCGGCTCAGAATGTGGAAGATAAAGCGGGTTTTTTTGAAGGTGGCGATGCCTTTGATCCTGCTGCTGCTGAATTCCTCCATCAGGTTCAAATCTTCCAGGCAAACCGTAACAATATAATCATCATTGATCACCATGCCCAGGGGGATGGTATCATAAATAATGTCGTCATCCGTGATGATCGGCGCGTGGATAATGATCATCGACTGTTCTTCCTCGGTTTCCACACGGGGGATCTCCTCGTCATCCAGAGGGTATTTGAGGAAATCATAATCAAGCCCCGTTTCCTCGGAAACGCGACGCAGCTCTGCCTCGGTGGGGTTGACCAGGTTGATCCAGCAATCCTTTTCGATCACATCCGGGCAGACAAGTTTATTATCCACAGTACGGTAAATAAAGATCATAGTCTCAGCCTCCTGTGGTGGGGACGCCGATCTTAGCTTTCAGCCGCGGCGGCTTCCCCGTATTTTGTGTATAAGTGGTAATAGTCACTACTGGGTCCACCGTCCACGGTATCACCTCCAGAATAGGAATATCTGAACTATAATATTATATACCAGCAATTTTCTTTTGAAAAGGTTTTGGCTGGATTTTTGTTGAATTTTTTCTGCGGCTGCTTTTAAAAGAAGTAAGATTTGCCCCCTGGAAGATTTTATAGTATACTGTTGGCAGTGAGAATGCTTTTGCATGCGAGAGATCGCAATACGAGAGATCGTATATGGAGGTAGTTTATATGAATGATTTTGCAGCGGTGATCCTGGCCGCGGGTAAGGGTACCCGGATGAAAAGTGCGCTCCCCAAGGTGCTGCATCAGATCGCCGGTCAGTCACTGGTACAATACGCCGTGGATGCTGCGAAGGGCGCCGGCGCGGGCCGGATCTGCCTGGTGGTGGGTCATGGCGCGGAGCAGGTGCAGGAAGCAATGGGAGAAGAGTATCTCTATGCTGTGCAGGAGCAGCAGCTGGGCACAGGCCACGCCCTGCAGACTGCCCTGCCTGCCTTTTCTCAGCTGCCCGCCGCCTTGCTGGTGCTTTGCGGTGATACGCCCCTTCTTACCGCAGAGACCCTGTCTGCCCTGGCGCAGCAGTTTTTTGCGGAGCAAGCCGATTGCACCGTGATGAGCGCCGTTTTGCCGGATGGCGGAAATTACGGACGCATCCTGCGGGATGAAAAGGGCGGGGTCTGCGGCATCATCGAAGCCCGGGATTCCACCCCGGAGCAGCTGGCTATCCGGGAGATCAACAGTGGCGTTTATTGCTTCCGTACGGAGGTGCTTCTCCAGGTCATCGGGGACTTGCGCCCCAACAATGACCAGGGCGAGCTCTATCTCACAGATGTGCTGGCCTCTCTGCACCGGCTGGGCCGTAAAGTCACAGCCTTTGTCTGCCCGGATGCCAATGAGATTCTGGGTGTGAATGACCGGGCACAGCTGGCAGAGCTGACTGCCCTGATGCGGAAGCGTATCAATCGTCGCTGGATGCTGGAAGGTGTGACCATGATCGATCCGGAGACAGTCTATATCGATGCAAAGGTGGAGATTGGCCCGGATACCATCCTGGAACCTCAGGTTTATCTTCATGGGAATACGGTCATCGGCAGCGGCTGCAAGGTCGGCCCCGGCGTGAAGGTGGTGGATAGCCAGGTGGGGGATCAGTGCATTCTGGGGCCCTTCACCTATCTGCGCCCGGGAACGGTTCTGGCGGAGAAGGTCAAGGCCGGACATTTTGTGGAGATCAAAAAAAGCCGAATCGGCAAAGGCTCCAAGGTTCCCCATCTCAGCTATATCGGGGATACCATCATTGGGGAGGGGGTTAATATCGGCTGCGGCACGATCACCTGCAACTATGATGGCGTTCATAAGCACACCACTGTCATTGAGGATCAGGCCTTCATCGGCAGCAATACCAATCTGGTGCCCCCGGTGACAGTCGGAAAACGCTCTACCGTTGCAGCGGGCAGCACCATCACAGAGGATGTTCCGGCCGATTCTTTGGCCATCGCCCGTGGGCATCAGCGAAATATTGAGGGATGGACTTTGGAGCGTGACCCCCGTTTTGCGAAAAAAGAAGAGAAATAATGCTTTTCAAAGAGGAAAACCCGAATCGATGATGAATTTTCATTTAGATGTGTTTCTGAATGCTTACTAATTTCCATAAAGCAGAGGAGAAAGCAATGAACAACAGCAAGCTGAAAGTTTTTAGCGCCAATGCTAACCACAAACTGGGCGAGGAAATCGCCGAATATTTGGGCGTTGCCCTGGGTTCTGCGAAGGTAAAAACCTTTGCGGATGGGGAGATTGCCATTGAGATCAGTGAAAGCGTCCGCGGCTGCGATATTTTCATCGTGCAGCCCACCTGTGCGCCGGTAAATGATAATTTGATGGAACTGTTGATCATGATTGATGCTATGCGTCGGGCTTCCGCTGCCCGCATCACTGCGGTGATTCCGTATTACGGCTATGCCCGTCAGGAGCGGAAAACCAAAGCCCGTGATCCGATCTCTGCCAAATTGGTGGCAAACCTGATCGAGGCCGCAGGCTGCGACCGCATCGTTGCAATGGATCTGCATGCCGGGGCCATCCAGGGCTTCTTTGATATCCCGGTGGATCATCTGCCCGGTGTCCCTCTGTTGGCCGAATACTATAAAAATATGAATATCGAAGACCTGATCGTGGTATCCCCGGATGTGGGCGGCGTGGTTCGTGCCCGCAATATGGCAAACCGCCTGGGCGTGGATCTGGCCATCATCGACAAACGCCGTGAGCAGGCCAATAAATCTGAGGTCATGAACGTCATCGGTGATATCAAAGATAAAAATGTCATCATGGTGGATGATATGATCGATACCGCCGGTACCATTACCAAGGCAGCTGTTGCCCTGAAGGATCGCGGTGCGAAGGATATTTATGTTTGCTGCACCCACCCGGTCTTCTCTCCGCCGGCCATGGAACGTCTGGAACAGTCCCCCATTAAGGAAGTTCTGGTCACGAACACCATCCCCATCGATTATCAGCGTCAGGGTTATTGCTCCAAGATCCGCGTGCTTTCCATCGCTGCTTTGCTGGGTGAATCCATTGTTCGCATCCATGAGGATCTGTCTGTCAGCCGCCTCTTCGATTAATTTATTTTTGCTATACACAAAGCTTCAGCCCCATGCTTCGCATGGGGCTGTTTTTTTATCCCGAATCTGCCGGGAAAGATGGGCAAAGGGCGCTTCCGGCCCGAAGCTCTTTTATTGCTCCCTCTCTGCTTTTCTCTCTTCCTGCTGCGCTTCCTCCTCCGTAGCACCCAGATCATCCATGTCGGGAAGCTCCACCTCCAGACCCAGCGCTTCTGCCAGCTCCCGGTCTCCTTCCTCCGAACGCAGCTTCAGGCGGCCCATGGCTTCATTGAAGTTTGCAGAGAGCTTGCGCCCGGCTTCGCTGGCGTTGCTCTTAATGTCGCTTGCTTTCTCCAGCACGGCGGCAGCAGCAGTTTCCATTCCCAACACAAAACTGTTCTCCAAAGCCACAGCTGTTTCAAGCGCTTCATCCTTCAGCATGATGGTTCTGGGGGCAATGGCAATGATGCAGCTGCCATCCACCAGGGAACGAACCCGGAAAAAGCCGTCTCCGGCGATTTCCAGACCGCTGATCCTGCCATCCTCCACGGAAAAACGGTATTCTTCCACCTTGCCCAGGGTTTTCCCTCCTGCGGTAAAGACCCGCGCCCCGATGATGGGCAGGGGAGAGCGAATGGCCTGCAGAAATTGTTGGTTCTGGCCCTTGCGTTCCAGGAGAGTTTGCCGTTCCACGGTAAGTGTATCCTCCCCGAAGCCGCTGACTGCAGGGAAAGGAAGTATTTTTTCCTCCCGGGAAAAGCGGCGCTTCTCCACCAGGAAGCCCTCCACGGCCTTGTTCTTCCCGCTGATGAGGATTTGCTTGATCAGCCCCAGCGGGATCCCTTCCTGAATGCTGTATAGCGGCATGCCGATCATACTTTTGCTTGTCCTGTCTTTTTCCTTTTCTTCTGTCATGTTTGATCCCCTCCCTGCTCTTTGGATAAAATATATTAAGAAATCCCATTGTTTATTCCCCTGCGCTTGTGGTAAGATAGCAACATGAAAATTATCTTTGGCTTGGGGAATCCGGGTCCCCGTTATGAAGCAACCCGGCATAACTGCGGCTTTATCGTTCTGGATCATATTGCGGATACGCTGGGCTGCTCCTTTGGGAAGAAGGAGCAGGATAATGAGATCGCCAGTGGCTTTTATAAAGGAGAAAAGCTTCTGCTGGCCAAGCCCCAGTCCTTCATGAATCTGAGCGGTTATCCGCTGGCACGGCTCTGTTCTTACTATAAAGTGGATTATGAAGATATTCTGGTGGTTCATGATGATCTGGATCTGCCCCCCGGGGCTCTGCGTCTGCGGCGGGGCGGCAGCGCCGGTGGGCACAATGGTCTGAAATCCATTATCGAGCAAACCGGCACCACCGCCATCAACCGCTTGAAGATCGGCATCGGTTCCCCCAGGGGCAGCGTGATCGATTATGTGATCTCTCCTTTTTATGAAGATGAGCTGCCCATTCTGGGTCCTGCCTTTATCCAGGGGGCAGAGGCAGCGCTGTGCTGGGCTTCTCAGGGGATCACGGCGGCGATGAACCTGTATAACCGTTCGGCGAAAAAAGAAGCGCCTGCCGAAGATCAGCCTTTGCCGGCAGAAGGTGAAGAGCAGAAACCATCCTGAGCCGGATTTGTAATAAACGAGTCAGCGTTTTGAGATGCTAGGAAAAACAGAAGCACGGCGCAAGCCGCGCTTCTTTGTCGTGGGAGGGAAAGATGGAAAAATTACTGCACAGCCTGGAAAATACGCCCAGCTATCGGGATGCCTGCATTGCGCTGCGCAATGGGCATAACGCGGTTCTTTGCGGCCTGCCCCTGCTGCCAAAAGCGCTCTGTGCCGCAGCCTTGTTTCGTGATCTGCCTGGCTCCCTGCTTTTGCTGTGCAGCGATGAGCCGGAGGCACAGCAGCTCTATGACAATCTTCGGGCGCTCTCCGGGGAGCAGGTGGTCTATTTTCCCACGTTGGAGCTGCTGCCTTTTGAGATTTATGCCCATAACATTGAGCTGAGCGCTGCCCGTGTAGCCACACTGTCCCGCCTGAGCCGGGGGGAAAAGCTGCTGGTGGTGACTTGCGTCAATGCCATTACCCGGAAGCTGATCCCTCCCCAGCTCTTTCGGGAGCAGCATCTGCGTCTGCGCCCGGGAGCAGTCTGCCCGCCGGATGAATTGAACCAGCTGCTGGCAGATATGGGCTATGAGCGGGTCACTTTGACGGAGATTCCCGGCACCTTCAGCCGCCGGGGCAGCCTGATCGATGTTTTCCCTTTGACGGCAGAGCGCCCCTGTCGCATCGAATTCTTTGATGATGAGATCGATGTCATCCGCTTTTTTGACCCGGCTGAGCAGCTCTCCGCAGAGGAAAGCAGCCTGCTGGATATCACCCCGGCCCGGGAGCTGCCTGTGGATGATGCGGCTCGCCAGCGGGCGCTGGATTCCCTCTGCGCAGAGATGGAGCAGACCCGTTCCGGCCTTCACGGTGCGCCGAAAAAAGAGCTGGAGAATACCTTCCGGCCTCTGGCAGAGTATCTGGAGCAGGGAATCTGGGACAATGCCATGGAAGGCCTGATGGGGCTTTTTTACCCGGATTCGGTCTCTCTGCTGGATTATATGCCCGATGCGCTTCTGCTGATTTCCGAGCCGGAAAATGTGCAGAAAATGTCTCAGCAACTCAAAGAGGAACGGGAGCAGCGTTATTTTGATTTGCTGGAAGCCGGCCGCCTGCTGCCTTCATTTTATTATAATTTTTTGGATTATGAGCAGCTGCTGAAAAGCTTTCAGCAGCATCCTGCTTTGCTGCTCTGCCAGCTGACCCTGGGCTCCGGCGGTCTGGAGTGCTTTTATGACGGCATGCTTATGGCTCGGGAGCTTCCGGCCTATGCCCAGAACCCCCAGAGCTTCATCGATGATGTGAAGGAATTTACCTCCAAAGGCTATGATCTGCTGTTCTGCGCCAGCTCGGAGCTGCGCCTGCAGCGAATCAGTGAGATTCTGGCAGAGAATGAGCTTCCTCCGGCCCGCCTTTTGCAGGCCGGCTTCACAGCGGGCTTTGCCAGCCCGGATATGCATACGGCTGTTATCACAGAGCGGGAGCTTTTCTCCCGGGAGACTCGCCGCCGTCGCCGCCGCACCTATAAAGGCGGCGGAAAGATCGAGAATTTCCTGGATTTGCGGGTGGGGGATTATGTCGTCCACGCCAGCCAGGGCATCGGCCGCTACCTGGGTGTGGAACGCTTGCGGGTAGGGGATACGGAGCGGGATTACCTGCACATTGAGTATGCGGGAAACGATAAGCTTTATGTTCCCGTGGATCAGCTGGATCTGGTGCAGAAATATGTGGGCAATGACAATGCTCCCCCGAAGATTTATAAGCTGGGCGGCGGGGAATGGAACCGACTGAAAGCCAAGGTTCGTTCTTCCGTAAAGGATATGACCGGGGAGCTGCTGGCTCTTTATGCGGAGCGGGAGCAGCAGCCCGGCTTTGCCTTTTCTCCGGATACCGCCTGGCAGCGGGAATTTGAGGATTCCTTCCCCTATGAGGAGACGCCGGATCAGCTGGCCAGCGCAGAGGAGATCAAAAAGGATATGGAGCGGCCAAAGGTCATGGATCGCCTGCTTTGCGGGGATGTGGGCTTTGGCAAAACAGAGATCGCCATGCGCGCGGCCTTCAAGGCGCTGATGGATGGAAAGCAGGTTGCCATTCTGGTTCCCACCACCATCCTGGCGCAGCAGCACTATCATACTGTGGTGGAGCGCTTCCAGGGCTATCCCATTAAGGCGGGCTGCCTTTCCCGCTTTTTCTCCCCAAAACAGCAGAAGGAGACTCTGAAAAAGCTGGAAGCCGGCGCACTGGATGTGGTGGTCGGCACCCATCGCCTGCTTTCGGAGGATGTGCATTATAAGGATCTGGGCCTGCTGATCGTGGATGAGGAGCAGCGCTTTGGTGTTGCCCATAAAGAGAAGATCAAAAAGCTGAAAAAAGAGGTGGATGTGCTGACCCTCTCCGCCACGCCCATTCCCCGGACGCTGCACATGGCGCTGGTGGGCATGCGGGAGATGAGCATCATTTCCACACCGCCGCAGGATCGTTTGCCGGTTCAGACCTATGTGGTGGAATACAATGACCGCCTGGTACGGGATGCCATTGCCCGGGAGCTGGCCCGGGGTGGTCAGGTATATTTTCTGCATAACCGGGTGCAGGATATCTATGATGTCACCGCTGCCCTGCAGCAGCTGCTGCCGCAGGCCCGCTTCCTGGTGGGTCATGGCCAGATGAAGGAAAAAGAGCTGGAACAGGTGATGATGGATTTCATCAATGGGGAAGGGGATGTGCTGGTCTGCACCACCATTATTGAAAACGGCCTGGATATCCCCAATGCCAATACGATGATTGTGGATGATGCGGATACCTTTGGCCTGGCGCAGCTTTATCAGCTGCGCGGCCGGGTTGGCCGCTCTCAGCGGCAAGCCTTTGCCTATTTCACCTATCGTCGGCAGCATGTGATGACGGATATTGCGAAAAAACGTCTGATCGCCATCCGGGATTTCACGGAGCTGGGCGCCGGCTTCAAGATCGCTATGCGGGATCTGGAGCTGCGGGGCGCCGGGAATATCCTAGGGCCGGAGCAGCATGGCCATATCGCTGCAGTGGGCTTTGATCTCTACTGCAAGATGCTGGAGGAGGAAATGTCCAGGGCCAAAGGTGAAGCACCCCGCCTGCCGGAGGTTTCCACCCTGATGGAGCTGCGGCTCAATGCCTTTGTGCCGGATGAGTATATCCCGGATTCCACGCTGAAGGTGGAAATTTATAAGCGTATGGCAGCGGCTGGGCAAGGGGAAGATATTGACCAGCTGGGCGAGGAGCTGCGGGATCGATATGGTGCTTTGCCCCCGCAGGTGGAGAATCTGCTTTTTATGGGCCGGATCAAGCTGCTTTGCAAAGAACTGTGCGTTTCCTCCTTGCTGCAGAAGGATGATTGCGTGGATGTTCATTTTGCACCTCAGCATCCCGTCAGTGGGGAGGCTTTGGTCAGCCTGCTGGCTTACGCACCGAAGCGCCTGCAATTTTTTGATAAAAAAGGTTTTATGCTGCGGATCAAAACCAAAAATATCGCTGGGGATCAGGCGGTAGCAGACTTGCTGTTTGACCTGCTATCCAGGCTCTTATCCTTCACAAGGGAATACCCGCGCCCCATGGTGGATCGCTTTTTGGCCATTGAAGAGCCGCACTGATATTTCCGTGAAAAAATTTTCATTAGATTTCACTTTAAATATAAGAAACACTGTGCTATAATCGTAAAGTAGATTGTTTTACAATATAATATCTATTTTGAAAGGATGAGTCTCTTGAAAAAAGTATTTGTGATCGCTTTGGCTATTGCTATGATTTTCACCATGGCAGCCTGCGGCAGTGTCAACGAAACCCCTGATGCCGAAACCCCTGCAGAATACGGTGATGTTCTCGCCACCGTCAATGGCAACCCCATTTATGAAGCAGAATATGCAAACTATCTGGGCAGCTATTATCAGAGCGCTTATGGCAATTACTCCACCTATCAGCAGTACTACGGCGTTGATCTTCTGAAAGAAGAAGGTTCTGAAGAAATGTTCGGCTCCATGGAATACTACGCCTGGAACGTCCTGGTTCAGGCTTCCATCATCCGTGAAATGGCCGAAGAATATAACATCACCTTCGACGAAACTTTCCTCGAAGAATGGCTCGATTGGGGCTACTTCATGGGCATCAAAACCAGCATTCTCTACAATGACCTGGTAGATGCTTTCATCGCTGAAATGCAGAATGAAATGGATATCGATGACAACGATATTTACGGCGCATACGATGAAGATCCCGTTAACTGGGATGGCCGCAAGACTTCTCACATTCTGCTGATGTGCGACACCGAAGATGAAGCTGCAAAAACTGCTGCTTATGAAGAGGCTGTTGCTCTGATCGCCCGCCTGAACGAAGGCGAAGATTTTGCTACCCTGGCCAAAGAAAATTCTGATGACGGCAGCGCTTCCGAAGGCGGCGTGATCGATGCTTACATCAACGAATACGGCTATGAAGTCGGCAGCGAAAACGCTTTCTATGAAGAATATGTTGCCGGTGCTTATACTCTGGATGCCGTTGGCGATTTCACTCAGGAACCCGTTCTGAGCTCTGCCGGTTATCACATCATCAAGATCGATGATATCCGTGAAGGCGCTGAAGCCAACAAAGAAGTGATCCGCGCCAGCATCGCTGCTGTCAGCGAAGAAGATGCCATTGCTCGTCTGGGCGATGAAATCACCACCCGCACCGGCGAAGCCGAAATCGAAATGAAAGCTGATGTCTACAGATATTATGTAGAAGAAATGCTCGAAGCTGAAGGCGAAGGCGAAGCCGAGGGCGAAGCTGAAGCCGAAGGTACTGATGATGGCGCTGCCGAAGAAGGCGCTGAAGAAGTCACCGATGATGCTTCCGCTGAAGAAGCTGAGACTGAAGAAAATAAATAAGCTTTGATCTAAGCCAAGGGGGAGCGAAAGCTCCCCCTTATTTTTGTTTCAAAGAGAAAAGGACGCTTTTCGGTTTTCAGCCATTGCTATATTGTTTTTGTCTGTGGAGCCGCGCTTGCAATAGCAGCTTTTTTTCGATATAATACTTAGATAGGTTTCTTTCTAATATTTTTGCACGTTTGAGGTTGTAATGAAAAAACTTACCCTTTTCCTGCTTTTGATTATTTTTATGCTTTTGCTTGCCGGTTCT
>JAFSHU010000042.1 GCA_017440145.1 Bacillota bacterium | reverse complement strand
CTCCTGCTCGGCCTTTCCAAACAAAGCATCCAGTTCCTCTTTGGAAGCGCACTGTGCAATAAACTGTGAGATCGCTTCATCATCCCCCTCCTGAACCTTGCAAAGCCTGCGCTGGAAGCCGCTTTCACGATGCTCGTTCCGACAGTCAAAAAGCCCATGGTGGGCACCGATCGCGTAGGCCAGCAGTTCGCAGCAGACGTCCGCACATGTCAGTTCTCCTGCTTTTGCATGATGGTGTTCAAGCAGATAGCGTACACCGGCAAAGGTATGCACCACGCTGCCTCTGTGCACAGAGCGCCCCGCAACAGCCTGTTCCAGGTAGTCTGCATACTGCGATTTGAACTTTCCGCAATCATGCAGCAGCCCGGCCAGATACGCTGCGTTTTCCAGGCCAAGGGGCTTGAGTGCGTCCGCTGCATGCTTTGCTGTGTTTCGGGAGTGCTGCATGCATGTCTGGATGCGTTTCGCGCCCTGATCCATGCGGATGTGCGCTGGGTAGATATTTTCCAGGGAACTCACCTCGATTCCGGATTGATGGATGGGATGCAATGTGGTATAATAAAAAATAACGTGACGGATGACGTTGGTTCTATATTTTATCTTAATATGAACCTGGTTCCTTGTTTTATCTTAGCACAGTGTTTTAATACTGTCAA
The DNA here is from genome assembly GCA_017440145.1 of Bacillota bacterium. GTDB lineage: Bacteria > Bacillota > Dehalobacteriia > UBA4068 > UBA4068 > RGIG3155. The sequence continues at coordinate 2,752 of JAFSHU010000042.1, read as the reverse complement.
GATGTAGAACAATGTTTTTTTGTCATATTTTTTTTTGCATTAGCGAAAACAGTATGTGGATTGAAATATATTGAGATATAATATCCGTCACGGGCTAAGTGGGCGCAGAAGATAACTTCTGCGCCCACTTGTATTTGTTGCAGCGGACCCCATCTTTTTATTTTGTTTTCACTTTCGCTGATTTCAAAATCCCACCCATGGCTCTTCGGCGAAATCTGACATAGCTTGCATAATTCGCCTTTCTTTACAGATAATATGAGCGCAGATCATTCTAAGAAGGGGATGTGATACGTGAAAGCAACAGGTATTGTTCGTAGGATCGATGATTTGGGCAGAATTGTGATCCCAAAAGAGATTCGCCGCAATATGCGGATTCGGGAAGGTGACCCGCTGGAGATTTTCACCAATCGGGATGGGGAGATCATCCTGAAAAAATACTCGCCCATTGGGGAGCTGGCTGATTTTGCCAAAGAATATGCAGAGGCCATCAATGAGGCACTGAACAAGCCGGTGCTGATCGCAGACCGGGACAGCATTGTGGCTGTTTCCGGTGCGCCGAAAAAGGATTTCCTGGGGAAATCCGTGGGGCATCTGGTGGAACGCTCCATGTCGGAGCGCTGCCCCTTTGTGATGGAGAATCCGGATAACGGCTCCATCGTGGCAGAGGATCGAGGGGAGCCTACCTATCGTTTCAACAGTGAGCTGATCATGCCCATCATTGCCCAGGGGGACCCCATTGGTGCGGTGGTGGTCTGCGGGGCGGAATCTTTGGAGGAAGCAGACCGCAAGGTGGCCCAGTCTGCAGCGGGCGTGTTGGCCCGGCAGATGATCCAGTAAGGCAGCAGAATAGTTTTTACGCAAAACGGCGGTATTTCTTTTTCCGCCGTTTTGTGTTATGCTGTTCTTGAGGTGAGATAAACAATGACGAAAGAACTTTGTGATGCTGCCAAATGGCAGGAACTGATAGAGATCATGAGCCGCCTGCGCGGGGAAAACGGCTGCCCCTGGGATAAGGAGCAGGATCATATGTCCCTCAAGCGCTATCTGGTGGAAGAGACCTATGAAGTGGTGGATGCCATTGATCGGAAAAACGATGTGGATTTCTGTGATGAGCTGGGCGATCTGCTGCTGCAGGTGGTCTTTCATGCCCAGATCGCTGCGGAGGAAGGCCGCTTTACCATTGATGATGTGGTTTCCGGCATCAGCCAAAAGATGATTCGCCGCCACCCCCACATCTTTGGTGAGGCCAAGGCAGAGGATTCTGCCCAGGTGCTTTCCATGTGGGAAGCCATCAAAGCCCAGGAACGAGCCACCGATGGGAAAAAGAGCGAAAAACGAGGCCTGATGAAGATCAATCAGAACCTCCCTGCTTTGATGACCGCCCAGAAAGTGCAGGATAAGGCTGCCCGGGTGGGCTTTGACTGGCCGGATATTTCCGGCCCGGAAGCCAAGCTGCAGGAAGAGATCCGGGAGCTGCAGGCTGCAAAAACCCAAGAGGAAAAGCTGGATGAGCTGGGTGATGTGCTCTTCGCCACAGTGAACCTGGCCCGCTTCCTGAATGTGGATGCAGAGGAAGCGCTGCGGCATACCGTGAAGAAATTTGTCAGCCGCTTTGAATATATTGAGCAGCATATGGAGGAAGCCGGGCTCCAGTGGGGCGAGGCTTCTTTGGAGGAGCTGGATCAGCTCTGGGATGAAGCAAAGGGAAAGGGGCTCTAAGATGCGGCTGGATAAATATTTGAAGGTCTCCCGTATCATCAAACGCCGCACCGTGGCCAAAGAGGTCTGCGATGCCGGGCGTATTCAGGTGAATGGCCGGCCTGCCAAGGCGGGTACCGATATTGAGGTAGGGGATAAGCTCAGCATCAGCTACGGCGGCCGCCTCACGGAGGCAGAGGTGCTGATCGTGGCGGAAACCATGCGTGCGGATCAGAGCAGCACCATGTACCGCATCCTCAGCGAGCAGCGGATCAGTGAAACGCTGCGGGAAGAAAATTCGATGGAATAAGCAAAAGCTGCTGCTGTGGGAACGCCCCGGCAGCGGCTTTTTTCGTGGGGATAGCCCCAATATACAGGGAAGCAGCAAAAAGCCGACATGCAGGGGCATGTCGGCTTTGTTTTCTTGTGTGGTTTTCCAGAAAAGCCGAGGCGAAGCGAAGAAGATTTTCTTTGCGGCCGTTAAAAAACGCGTATTTTTTCCATGCCGCTTTTTTCATATGCTTCCCTGCCGGGCAGGCTAACTTATTTAGGCATCAATGGTGGAAACGCAGAGGGTCATTTCCTCCAGCACGTCCAGCAGGACTCTCACCGTATCCAGGGCAGAGAAGAGGGTGATGTTGTTCTCCGTGGCCAGGCTGCGGATCTGGTGCCCGTCCCGCATGTGGCCCATGGAGTGGATGTCGCTGGTGTTGATGACATAGGCGATATGGCCCTGCCGCAGCGCACGCTGAATCTCGTCGCTGCCTTCACCGATCTTCTGCAGTGTCCTGGTGCGGATGCCATTTTCCTTGAGGAATCTGGCGGTACCACTGGTGGCCTCGATGTTGAAGCCCAGGTTATAGAAGCGGCGGATCAGCGGCAGGGCTTCCTCCTTGTCCTTATCCGCGATGGTGGCGAATACGGTGCCGTAATTCTGCACGTTCATTCCGGAGGCCTGCAGCGCTTTGTAAAGGGCGCGGTTCAGCTTGTTGTCATAGCCGATGGCCTCGCCGGTGGATTTCATTTCCGGGGAGAGATAGGCGTCCAGACCGCG
>JAFSHU010000041.1 GCA_017440145.1 Bacillota bacterium | reverse complement strand
TGGGAATACCCGCAGCCAGAGGGATGCCCGCACCATGAGCGGCGGTGAATCCTTTCTTGCCTCTCTGGCGCTGGCTCTGGGTATGGCAGATGTGGTTCAGGCTCATGCCGGTGGTGTGCAGCTGGATTCCATGTTCATCGATGAAGGCTTTGGTTCTCTGGATGGGGATTCCCTGGAGCAGGCGCTGCGGATCCTGGAGCAGCTCAGCAGCGGGCAGCGTCTGGTGGGGGTCATTTCCCATGTGGAGGAGCTGCGGCAGCGGATCGACCGCAAGCTGATCGTGAAGGGCGGCCGGCATGGCAGCCATTTGCAGATCGTGGATTAGTACAAGACGGCATAAACAGAAGAAGAGGCCCCTGCTTTGGCAGGGGCCCTTTTATGTGGGGGCGGGGACGCAGGAACACCATGCCCGCGATGCCTTTGCTTGCTGACAAGAAAAAAGCCAAGCTTCTTTCGAAGCTTGGCTTTTGGAGCTGATACCCAGATTCGAACTGGGGACCTCATCCTTACCAAGGATGCGCTCTACCTACTGAGCTATATCAGCACACTGTGTTCCGCAGCGAAATTAATTATAGCCTATGCGGAACAATTTTGCAAGTGTTTTTTTCGTTTTTCGTGAAATTTTTTTATTCCAGCAATCCCAGAGCGAATTTTGCCAGCAAAACCCGCTCCACCGCGGTATTCAGATGCCCTGGGGAGATGAGCCCTTGCTCCACTGCCGCCAGGATTTGCTGATATTGCGTGGTGAAATCGCTGCTGCAGATCATATCGGAGCCGGCCAGAATGGCCTGCACTGCAGGGGGCGCTTCCCCTTTCCAGTCTGCGGCTGCCGCCATTGCCAGGTCATCAGTGATGATGATGCCCTGAAAATCCAGCTCTTCCCTGAGCACGGCCAATACAGCCGGGGAAAGGGAAGCCGGTCGTTCCGCATCCAGGCAGGCGATGGTGTTATGAGAGACCATGACCATGGTGGCCCCAGCGGCGATCCCGGCCCGGAAGGGGAGGAAATCCGCTTCCAGAAATGCATCATAGGGGCGCTGGTCAAAGGCGGCTCCCTTATGGGTATCCGTGTTTCCGCCGTAACCAGGGAAATGCTTCAGCGCAGAGCCCATGGATTGCCCCTGCATGATTTCCACCACCGTGGAGACATATTGAGATGTCTGGGCGGCATCCTGCCCAAAGCTGCGGGCATAAATGAAATCCTCCGGATTTGTGGAGACATCCGCCACCGGCGCCAGGTTCAGATTGATTCCCAGCCCCTGCAAAAAGGCGCACTTCTCCTTCGTATCCGCTGCGATCCCCTCCCAGCCACCCTGTGCATAGAGCTTCTGGGGGGAGGCAAAGGGATTTTCCCGGAAAGCGGCATAGCTGCTGGCCCGCACCACCTGGCCGCCCTCTTCGTCCACAGCAATGAAAAGAGGGATCCTTGCGGCTTGCTGGTAGGCGGAAACATCGGCCCGAAGCTCCTCCGGGCTATGATCCCGGAAATCCCGGTCAAAGAGTATGTAGCCCCCCAACTGCAGCTTTTCCACCCAGGCTGCGCCATCCCGCGCCGGGCAGCGTGCCAGGATGAGCTGGCCGACCTTTTCTTCTGTGCTCATGCCTTCCATCAGGAGATGCACCCGTTCCGGGCAGGAAAGGGGAGAGATATGCAGCTGCAAAATGTTTGTTCTGCCTTCTTTTTCTTCATAGCCGAAATCCACACGGCAGCCCAGCTCCATGTCTTTCTCCTGGTTTTCCGGCAGGGGAAAGCTGCGGGCATGCCCTTCTTCATCCAAAAGGAGGAAGCTCTGGCTGCTGAGAGCCAGCACGCGCCCGGAGACCCATTCTGTCTTTGCTTCCGTTCCGGCTTCTGCCGGGTCATTTTCCTCTGTGTGCGCTGGGTATATGAAATCAGGCCCCAGCAAAAGCAGGAGCAGCGGAAGGACTATGCAGAGAATACGCAGGCTTTTCCGGCGCATCGGGTATCCTCCTGAGGCGGTTTTCATCAATGTTCTGTAAATTTTATTATAGCATGTTTTTCAGCCCGCGAAAATAGGGGAAACAGAAAAGCAGAGCTTTTATGGAAGCTCTGCTTTTGGCGAGTTCTTTTTGACTTGCTCTTTTGCCCCGTTCCGGGCAGCCAGGGCTTTATTTCAGATTGTTCTCAAAATCGGAGCTGTCGAGGATGATTCGCTTACATTTCGGGCAGCAATCGCTTTCTACATGATGGGGGGAGAGCAAGGGGGTTCCCAGGTGCAGGGCATATTTTTCCTTTGCATCCGGCAAAAGGCTGATCTTATGCTTTCTTTCACTCCACAGGGTCAATCCGCAGTTCAGATAGCCGTGGATCATTTCCACGTTGCAAAATGGGCACTTCAAAAAGATCACGTCCTTTGTCTTTGTTTTTGCGGCAAGCGCCGCACCCGCGTGCTTCGGCTGCTTTTACCGCCAGGCTTCTGCCTTGGGGTTTTCATAGGTACAGAAGCGGTACGGCGTTCCTTCATGCTCGAATCGTTCAGAGCTTTCCTTCAGCTGCCAGCCCTCCTGCTCCAGATCAGGAAGGAAGCGGTCTGCCGCGAAGTCCCTCTCCAGCCGGGTCACATAGGCCCGCTGACAATAGGGCAGCAGCAGACGATAAACAGATTCCCCGCCGATGACATAGATGTTTTCTTCTTCGTAGGGGCGCAGCAGAGCAAAAAGCTCATCCAGGGAGTGTGCCACCTGGGCATTTTCCACCGTATAGGCTGGGTCATGGGAAAGAATGATGTTGTCCCGCCCCGGCAAAGGCTGCTGCCGGGGGAAGGTAGACAGGGTCAGCCGCCCCAGAATTACCACCTTGCCCAGGGTATGAGCCTTGAATTGCTTCAGATCAGCAGGAATGGGGCAAAGCAGCCGGCCCTCCCGGCCGATGCCCCAGTTTTCATCCACACAAACGATCAGATTCATATAGTTCTCCTTTGGGGTGAGAATTCAGAAAGAAAAGCGCGAAAAGCCCGATACTTCCATCGTTGTTTCGGCTAAATCGCCACCGGGATGGAGTCGGTGAATTCGTGATACTGATAGTCCAGCAAGCGGAAGCTTTCGGTGGTGAAGGCGTAAAAATCCCTGATCCCGGGATCCAGCTCCAGCTTTGGCCCGGGGAGAGGCTCCCGCTCCAGCAGCTTCTCCACCAGGGGGATGTGCCGGTCGTAGATATGGGCATCCGCGATCATATGCACCAGCTCACCGGGCTGGAAGCCGCTGACCTGCGCCAGCATCAGCAAAAGGGCGGAATACTGGCAGACATTCCAGTTGTTGGCAACCAGCATATCCTGAGAGCGCTGATTCAGCAGGCCGTTCAGGCGGCCATTGTCCACATGCAGGGTCAGGCTGTAGGCGCAGGGATAGAGCCGCATCTCCGCCAGATCACTGTGAACGAAGATATTGGTCAAAATCCGGCGGGATTGAGGGTCGTGCTTCAGCAGATGCAAAACCATATCCACCTGATCCATTTCCCCCTCCGGGAAGTGGTGCTTCACGCCCATCTGATAGCCGTAAGCCTTGCCGATGGAGCCCTCTGCATCTGCCCAGGAATCCCAGATGTGGCTGCTCAGCTCTGCGATGTTGTTGGATTTTTTCTGCCAGATCCAAAGGATCTCATCCAGCGCGGATTTAAAATACGTACGTCTGAGGGTCAGCAGGGGGAATTCCCGGCTCAGATCGTAGCGATTGCAGATGGCGAAGCAGCGTTTGGTGTGGGCAGCTGTGCCATCCTCCCAGCGGGGACGAACAGGAAAGGCAGTATCCCAGCTTCCCTGCTCCAGAATCTGGCGGCAATTCTCTTTGAATATCTGATCGGCGTAGGACATAGGCAGGCTCCTTTTTCTTAAACAGGATTTTTTTATTATACCACATACAGGAAGCAGATAGGACGCAAATATGCATTTTTTGTTCTTTATTTTTGTTTTTTCGGCAGCAGGGACGAGGTTTCGGTAAATGGTTTTCTTTATCGCCTTGCGCAGGCCTCCCGCCGTGGACGGCGAATTCCTTTCCGTATGCGATGAAGCAGAATGAATCAAGTTTTGTGAGGCCTGTTATGAAAAAACGCTGTTTTTCCCTGCTTCGAATTGCCTTCGCCCTCTATTGCCTCATCATGCTGTGGCTGCTGTTTGGGCAGCGTCTGGATTGGATCACGGCTGCGCCCTATTGGGAGCAGCTGCGGGGGAATGTAAACCTGATTCCCTTTCGTACGCTGGCGGAATTCTGGGCTTTATTGGGCACTGCGAAGGGCGGGCAGCTGCAGCACGCCATTGTGAATCTGCTGGGGAACATAGGGGTTTTCATCCCTCTGGGCTTCTTTTTGCCCTGCCTTTGGCCAAAGCTTCATGTGTTCCGGCGGTATGTGCTTTTTGTTTCCTGTCTGATCCTCCTGGTGGAGCTGCTGCAGCTTTTCAGCCTTCTGGGCAGCTGCGATATTGACGATCTTTTCCTGAATCTCCTGGGCAGCAGCCTGGGCTACCTGCTTTTTGGGATAATTTTTCGGGCTTCCGCAAAAACTGAAGAAATCTCATAGCAGCGGCCCCTGCAGCAGCGGGTCCACCGGTGCTTTGTGTGCTGCCCCGGCCTGAGTGGGGGAAGGGAAAAATCTGCTCGGTAGCAGGTGCCTTTTCTCTGTAAACGAAATGTGATGGAATGTGAAGATTCCGGCAAGGCGGCAGAGCAAAATCTTATTTTTTTCTTCATTACCGATTCAATGCCTGTTCAAGCAATGTTCACAATGCCCGTTTATGCTATACCTGTGCTTGAAACACGGTCGGAAATCCCCGATCGTTGCGTGAGATAGATTTGGAGGTGTTCTTGATGTACAACGAGCAAGACCATGTATCTCTCAATACCCCCGGGACGGATTTCACTCCGAAACCGCAAGGCGCAGATTTTTATGACAAGCCTGTGGAGGGCTATCCGGCCCAGCCGCAGGCGCAGTCTTACGAGCAGCCCATGGCCCAGCCGCAGGCGCAGAGCTACGAGCAGCCCATGGCCCAGCCGCAGGCGCAGAGCTACGAGCAGCCCATGGCCCAGCCGCAGGCGCAGTCCTATGAGCAGCCCATGGCCCAGCCGCAGGCGCAGAGCTACGAGCAGCCCATGGTTCAGCCGCAGGCGCAGAGCTACGAGCAGC
>JAFSHU010000040.1 GCA_017440145.1 Bacillota bacterium | reverse complement strand
ATGTCAGCGGCGAGCCTGCGCTGTTCTATCTGCGTGTGGCGGATGACGAGAGCCTGATGCTGCATCAGGCCTGGGTGGCGGAATGCGTGCAGCGGGGCGTCTTTTTCACCAGCCACCACAATCACTTCCTGAACGCAGCCCTCTCCGATGCGGATATCGAAGAGACCATCGCCGTGGCGGAGGATGCCTTTGCGGCGGTGAAGCAGAAGGCCTAGACCCTTCTGCCGCTGCTCTATCCATAAGACGAACAAAGGTCGTGCATCCCTGGGGATGCACGACCTTTTTCTGTGTCCTTTCGCCCTGCGTAAGCATAAGGCGCAAAATCCGCCCGCAATGGAGCGGGGATTCAAGGCTTAAAAAAGAGCAGCTCCTTTCCGTATACTCGTGATGGTTCAGGTCACGAAAAAAGAAAGGGGCTGCTCTTATGGCAGAAAGTTTCGCACACACGAAATGAATGTGCAAGTGTGATATTGTGTTTACTCTGCAGTTTTTGGAAGGAAGTCCTGCCCGAAAAAAGCGCCGAGATAAAGATGACACACGAAAAAGCCCTGGGGTAACGCAGGGCCTTTTCGCAGGGGAGATTCTGCAGAATCAAATTCCGGGAAAGATTAAAGCAGATCTTCCTTGGCCAGATGTTCCTTGTGGTTATAATGGAAGAAATTGGCTGCCAGATAGGGCATATTGGCGCAGAGCATGTTTGCCATCTGCTGGGGGGACTGGCGCATACCGTTTTCTACCCAGTGCTGCATCAGGCCGCCGGCGGAGCATTTGAAGACCAGCAGAGCCTCGTTCAGGTCGCTATCCACGATCTGACGCTCCGTCAGGTTCATCATGAGCTGGGCGCAGCTGAGCACGCCGTCCCGCAGGAGCTGAGTATAGCTGCCTTCTTCCAATGCGCTCAGGTTTTTGTAAAGGGCTTTGTCCTTTGCAGCTTCGCTGAAGGCCACGCAGATGTAGGTGTTGATGTCGTGGCTGGTGCGGAAGGCAGCCTGAGCCAGGTCTGCATTGCAGCCCAGGATCCAGTCGATCAGATCCCGTTTGTTTTTGAAATTGTAATAGAAGGTCTGACGGCTCAGCTCTGCTTTCGCAGCGATATCCTGAACGTCGATTTCATCGAGAGCCTTTTCCTCCAGCAGACTCAGCAGAGCCTGGCGGATGAGATTTTTTGCATTTCGTCTTGTCATGGTAATCACCTAACCTGTTGTAAAAATGAGTGAGATGCGGTAAAATGAAGCGTAATTTCATAAGAAGCGTTTCGAAAGCAAGCAACGCTTATGAACGAAAGATAAAGGAAAAGCCATATGCGTACGAAATAAATAAAAGCTAATAATATATGCATTTATTATATAACATTTATGTGTCAAAGTAAAGTGCAAAAACAAAAAAATTTACAAAGCTTTTTATCAATTATGCTGATAGGCCCCCAAGGACAATAGATATATTCTATGCAAAAGTTTTCCAGCCTTTCTGCCTGCTGTTTTGGGGGAAGCCCAATGTCTGGAGAAGAGATAAAAAGAAATTTTCTATGCGGGAAAAAAGAAAGATATTGTGTTTTTATGCTTAATTTTTGAGTTTTTTCATAACCAAATTGCGAAGCAGGGAACAGAGAAGTGAAAGAATACGGGAGGGAACAACATGAAAAAAAGATCTTTGCATAAAATACAGGAAGCGGTTTCTCTTTTGGGCTTCGGCACCATGCGCTACCCTATGCTTGGGGAGGAGATCGACCGGGAAAGCCTGCGGGCCATGTTTGATCTGGCCATGGAGCAGGGCGTAAACTATTATGATACGGCCTATGTCTATCATGGCGGCCTGAGTGAGTGCATGGTGGGCGAGCTGCTGGTGGATCGTTACCCCCGGGAAAGCTTCTTCCTGGCGGATAAAATGCCCGGCTGGAAGCTGCCGAAGGAAGCCACCGCTGCGGATATGATGGCCATCTTCCATGAGCAGCAGCAGCGGCTGCATACTGATTATATTGATTTCTATTTGATTCACTCCCTGGATCAGGAGGCCTGGCAGACCCTGCTGGATCAGGGGGTTCTGGATTTCATCCGCCAGCTGCGGGAAGGCGGGCAGGTGGGTCACATCGGCTTTTCCTTCCATGATCAGCCGGAGCAGCTCAAGCCCATCCTCTCTGCGGTGGATTGGGATTTTGCCCAGATCCAGATGAATTACTACGACTGGCAGGGTGAGCAGAACGCAGAGGAGCAGTACCGCATCCTGACGGAGGCCGGCCTGCCGGTGATCGTCATGGAGCCCATCCGCGGCGGCGCGCTGGCAGAGCTTCCGGCTGAGGGGCAGAAGCATCTGGCAGAGGTCGGCTTCCAAAGCGGCGCGGAAGCGGCTCTGCGCTGGGTTGCCAGCCATGAGAACGTGCTGACTGTGCTTTCCGGCATGAGCAGCCTGGAGCAGATGGCGGAAAACTGCAGCCTCTTCCGGGATTTCCGGCCGCTCTCGGCAGCGGAAGCAGAGGGCATCGAAAAGGCCCTGGCTGTGCTGAACGCCCATGAATTCCTGCCCTGCACCGGCTGCCGCTATTGCTGCGAGGAATGCCCTCAGGGCATCGAGATCAGCAAGGCGCTGAAGGCCCGGAACGAATACACCAGCTTCCAGAACAAGGCTGCGCTGGACAATTATCAGCGGCTGGTGAAGCCGGGGCATCACCCCAAAGATTGCCGCTTCTGCGGCGCCTGCGCCCGGGTCTGCCCCCAGGGCATCAATGTGCCGGAGGAAATGGTGAAATTGGCTGATCTCCTCCAGCGGGAGCTGGGCTAAGCCAGTGGGTTTTTGGCTGCACCTTTGGCTTGTCCTTTCGTTTATGTAGGAGAAGGGGAAGGCGCTTTGGCGGGGCATCCCAAACGCCACCACACTTATTCACTATTACCTATCACTTGCTCCCCTCTCCGTCAGCCCGGCTGTCAGACACCCTCTCAGACGGCCTGACGGCCGCCAGCTCTCCCAGGGGAAGAGCCAGGGCTCCGCTGGGTCTGCTTCCCAGCAGATAAGCTTGCCTCTCCCTTCGGGAGAGGTGTCCGAGCACAGCAAGGACGGAGAGGGCGGTTCCTCTCCGTCAGCCCGGCTGCCAACTCTCTTTTGCCCTTCTCTGGCTTAATAAGAACGTTCCCGCACCCGCTCTTCATCGCTGCGGAACAGCAGGGAGAGCGACCAAAGCCCGCTCAGCCCCACCAGGGCGTAGACGATGCGGCTCAGGGCAGTCAGCTGCCCGCCAAAGATGGCCGCTACCAGATCATAGCGGAAAAAGCCGATCAGCCCCCAGTTCAAAGCGCCGATGATGATGAGTGCCAGTGTGAATTTGTCCCAGCCTGTCATTCTGTGCATGCTGCTCTCTCCTTTTCCCGGCCGGCTTTTGCTTCTGCCGGCCTGCTGTGGTATAATGAATTCGTTTGTAGTATGCCCGGCTTGCCTGCCTTTATCCCCGGAAAAGCCAAGGGCTTGCGCTTTCCCGATCAAAAGCCCGGCAGGGAGTGAAACGGCCTGCTTTTTTTAAACCTGCTTCTTTATTGAAAGGAGCAAGTTCAAAAGAAGCAAGTCCGAAGGAAGCAGGGGCTTTCGCAGGCAAAAAGCAGCCTGCAAAATTTGTTTGAAATTTGCGCAGGAAAGAACAAGGATACTTTTTTAAGGAACGCATATATGAAAATTTTTGCCATTTCCGATCTGCATCTGTCTTTTGCAGCGCCCTATGACCCCATGGAGCCTGCCCGCAGCCCCCTGACCAAGCCCATGGATATTTTCGGCAGCGCCTGGCGGGATTATCCCTGCCGCCTGGAGCAGAGCTGGCGGGCTTTGGTCTCCCCGGAGGATGCGGTGCTGCTGCCCGGGGATCTTTCCTGGGCCATGACCCTGGAGGAGGCTGTTTATGACCTGGATTATCTGGGGCAGCTGCCCGGACGAAAAATTTTCATCAAGGGGAACCATGATTATTGGTGGCAGAGCCTGAGCAAGGTGCGGGAAGCCCTGCCTGTGGGGATGGAACCCCTGCAGCACAGCGCGGTGCGGGTGGGGGAATATGTGGTCTGCGGCACCCGGGGCTGGGTTCCCCAGGGGCACCCGGATTTCCGGGCCAGCCAGGATCAGAAGATCTACCTGCGGGAGCTGCTCCGCCTGGAGATGGCTCTGAAGGAAGCCCAGAGCTTCGGCCTGCCCATCATCGCCATGCTGCATTACCCGCCGGTGCTGCGGGAAAGCGGCCCCACCGGCTTCACGGAGCTGCTGGAGCAATACCCGGTGCGCTTCTGCCTCTACGGCCATGTGCATGGGGATCGCTCCGCCACCTTCACCGGGGAGCGGAACGGCATTTTCTATCATAATTGCAGCGGAGACCGTCTTGGCTTCTCCCCCCTGCAGCTGGTATGAGCCGCCAGGCAGGAAATAGCCTGCCGGTGGAGAATCATAGGAAATGGATTAGACTGGATTTTTGATTTGAACCGTGATTGTGAGGAGGTTCCTATATGAGACTGGTAACTGCAGAAGAAATGCGCCTGGCTGATCGTCTGGCTATGGAGGATTTCGGCATTCCCGGCATGGTGCTGATGGAAAATGCCGGGCAGGCTGTGGTGCAGGAAGCAGAAAAAATGCTGGGCGGCTTCGAAGGGAAGAAGGCAGCCATTTTCTGCGGCGGCGGCAACAATGGCGGTGACGGCCTGGTGGTCGCCCGGCATCTGTATAACCGGGGCTGCGATGTGCGCCTCTATTTCCTGGATGACCCGGATGTCTTCCGTGGGGAAGCCCTGGCCAATTACCAGATCCTGAACAATATGGGCGTGACCAGCTTCCAGCTGACAGAGGGCAGCCGCCTGAACGTGGCCCGCATGGCGCTGTGGAGCTCGGATATTGCCATCGATGCCATTTTTGGCACCGGCCTGCGGGATGATGTGCGCGACATCACCCTTTCCGTTATCAATATGATCAATGAAAGCGATACGCCGGTCATTTCCTGCGATATCCCCTCCGGGCTCAGCTCCACCACGGGTCTGCCCCTGGGCGGCGCTGTGAAGGCGGATGTGACCGTTACCTTTGGCTATTGCAAGATCGGCCTGGTTCTGCCTGCAGCCAAGCCCTATGTGGGGCGGCTGGTGGTGGCGGATATTTCCCTGCCCCGCCAGGTGGAAAACAGCCTGAACAGCCGCAGAGAGCTGATCGATGGGGCCTTTGTTCAGCGCTGGCTGCCGGAGCGTGACCCGGATTCCTATAAAGGCGATTTTGGCCATGTGGGCGTGGTGGCCGGCTCCCCGGCCATGCCCGGCGCAGCCATTCTGGCAGCCCGCGGCGCACTGAAGGCCGGTGCCGGCCGGGTGACTGCGGCTCTGCCCAGCGCCTGCCGTACCTCCTTTACGGCGCAGCTTCCCGAATCCATGCTGCTGAACACCGCCGACAATGAGCTGGGCGGCATTGATGCAGCGGATATTGATAAAATCGTGTCCTTCCCGGCGGATTCCTGGATCATGGGCCCCGGTATGGGCCGTGAGCAGAAGACCCTGGAATTCATCCGGGAGCTGATCCCCCGGATCAATGTTCCCGCCGTGCTGGATGCGGACGCGCTCTTTGCGGTCTGCGGCTATCTGCGCCTGCTGAAAAAGGCCCAGGCGCCCCTGGTCATCACCCCCCATCCCGGGGAAATGGCGAAGCTGCTGGGGGTCAGCGTGGCGGATGTGCAGAGCAACCGTGTCTCCGTAGCAGAGGGCTTTGCCCGCCAGACCAATGTAGTGGTGGTGCTGAAGGGCGCCGGTACGGTGGTCGCCACGCCGGAGGGCCGCGTCTTCATCAATAGCTCCGGCAACCCGGGCATGGCTACCGGCGGTACCGGTGACGTGCTGGCCGGTATGATCGCCACCCTGCTGGCCCAGGGCATGGTTCCCGCTGTGGCAGCTGCCTGTGCGGTCTGGCTGCATGGTGCAGCCGGTGACATTGCCGTCACCAAGAACGGTGTGGCCGGTCTGCTGGCCGGGGACATCGTGGAGGCGGTTCCCACTGCCCTGAAATCCATCGGCAGATAAAGCTATGAGCGCTTTGTTTGATAGCCACCGCTGCGCCTGGATCGAGATCGACGTGGCGGCTTTGCAGGAAAATTATCGTAAAATACAGGCGCAGGCCGGGGTGCCTGTGATGGCTGTGGTCAAGGCGGATGCCTATGGCCACGGGGCTGTGCCTGTGGCGCTGGCGCTGGCAGAGGCTGGCGCCACCCATTTCGCCGTGGCCACCGCGGATGAGCTGCGGGAGCTGCGGAATGCCGGCATCTGCGGGCCCATTCTGGTGCTGGGCTTTGTCTCCAAATACGAATACCCCAGCCTGCTTTATAATGAAGGCTTATCCGCCATTTACAGCCTGGAACAGGCCCAAGCCCTGTCCCAGGCTGCGGCCTGTTCTGCCTGCCTGGCAAATGTACATATCAAGATCGACAGCGGTATGAGCCGCATCGGCTTCCCGCCGGATGCACAGTCTGTGGAGGATATTCTGGCCATTTCTCAGCTACCCTCCATTCGCATCGGCGGCATTTTCAGCCATCTGGCCTGCGCGGATGATCCGGAAAACCCCTATAATCAACGGCAGCTGCAGGTCTTTCGGGACATGGTCTCCCGCTGCCGGGAGAAGGGACTGGAATTCCCCCTGACCCACATCGCCAATTCTGCGGCGGCGCTGGCTCTGCCGGAGGCTCGCCTGGATATGGTGCGGGCCGGGCTCGCCCTTTATGGCTGCTATCCCCATTCCGCCCTGGATCAGGGGCAGGGTCTGCAGCCGGTGATGAGCGTATATGCCCGCATCACCCGGATCTTTTCCGTTCCCGCCGGAACAGGCGTCAGCTATGGCTGCACCTGGACGGCCCCCCGGGACAGCGTGCTCGCTACGCTTCCCCTGGGCTATGCGGACGGGGTTCCCCGCCTGCTCTCCAATCGCGGCCATGTGCTGATCGCCGGTCAGCGGGCGCCCATCGTGGGGCGGGTCTGCATGGATCAATTCATGGTGGATGTGACGGATATCGTGGCCAAACAGCCCCTTTCCCCCGGGGATAAGGTGGTTTTCCTGGGCAGACAGGGGGAGGACTGCATCTCCGCAGAGGAGATCGCCGCCCATGCAGAGACAGTCCATTATGAGCTGCTCTGCCATCTGGGTTCCCGTTTGCCGCGAAACTATATCAACAGCGGGGATCTCTTTTCCATCTTCCCCGTATAAGCCCCTGGCTTTACCCGCTCTTTTCCTGTGGGAACAGCCCCTTTTTCAGAAAAAGAGGGGATTTTAGAAGCTTGTAAACCGTCCCTTTTTTAAAAAAGGGACACCAAAAACACTTATATTTTGGCCTGCTGCCTTCGATGAAAAGCAGCAGCCATTCGTCAAGTGTTTTTTGACCCACTTTTTTCTAAAAAAAGTGGGGACTTTAGAAGGCTTGTGCAGCGAAAGCGGCTTGCCGCTTGCGATAGATTTCCTATGCAGGAGGAAGAAATATGGATATTATCATCGGTTCTGATCATGCGGGCTTTGCCGCCAAGGAATATGTGAAGGAATTGCTGGCCCAGCGGGGCCTTTCTGT
>JAFSHU010000039.1 GCA_017440145.1 Bacillota bacterium | reverse complement strand
CCGGAAGACCCTCTTCCGGGAAGGCCTGATATTCCGCATAATTGACAGCTGCCATCAGGGCTTCTGCTTCCATCGGCACCTGGCGGTATTCCAGCATGGAAACCCCGGGGGGTGCAGCTGCATTGAAGCATTCTGCCAGATCCCGCCCCAACTCACTGTGCAGCAGCAGGTCAACATATTCACTATCGCTGTATAATCCCACCGGATGTGCCGGCCCCCAGGAAATCAGCATATGGGGGTTGAAGCCCTGGGAATAGGCCATAGGGATGTTGGCCCGGCGCAGGGTTTTCTCCACTGCACCCAGCAGATCCAGATGGGAAAGCCAGGCCGCGGGGGAAGAGATGGACAAACGGCAGCGATATTTCAGGGCCGCAGGCGGCAATTCCCGTTTGTGGGGCTTGGGCGGCTGGTAGCTTTCCGCAGGCTGCAGACTGTTCTGCCACTGGGAATCGCAGAGCCCGCAGCTGTTGCAATCCTCCCGGCGGCAATCCCCGGTCAGCTCCGCCCGACCGGCACGAATGTTTTCCTTCCACAGCCACTCCGTATCCACGCCGCAGAGGATATGCTCCCAGGGCAGAGCCTCTCCATAAACCATGGAACGCTGCGCATAAGCGGACTGCTGCAAGCCGCATTCCGCAAAAGCCTGCTCCCAAAGATCGGTACGGAAATGCTCTTTCCAGCCATCCATATGGCAGCCGCTGCGGTAGGCCTTCAGCAGCACCTGGTTGAGCTTCCGGTCCCCACGGGCAAAGACTGCCTCCAGCTGGGAGCTTTCCCGGTCATGATAGCCAATGGTCACGCTGCGCAGGGGCTTGATATATTCCCGCAGCAGGTCTTGTTTTCGTTTCAGTTCTTCCAGTGCGTTCTGGGGCTGCCACTGGAAGGGAGTATCGCATTTCGGGACAAAGGAGGATACACCCAGGGAAATCTGAATGGGCTTCTTGATCTCCGCAGGCTTATGCTCCTTCCCCAGACGAAGAATCTTCTGGCAAAGCTCCGCAATGCCCTTCAGGTCACTGTCGCTTTCAAAGGGCAGGCCCAGCATGAAATAGAGCTTCACACGGGTATAGCCCTGGGAAAAGGCAGCTGCGGCGGCAGTCAAAATCTGCTGCTCCGTAACGCCCTTATTGATCACATCCCGCATACGCTGGCTGCCGGCCTCCGGCGCCAGAGTGATGCCGCTTTTCCGCACCTCCTGGGTGCGTGCAGCCAGATTCACGGAAAAAGCATCCACCCGCAGGGAGGGCAGACTGACGCCCACACCCTGGGGGGCGTGTTCCTCCAGCAGGCGGCCCATCAAGCCTTCCACGCAGGTATAATCCGCTGTGGAAAGGGAAAGCAGGGCCATATCGTCATAACCGCTGTTTTTGGCCTGATCACGAGCCTGGGAAAGCAGGGTTTCCACGGATTTCTCCCGGATGGGGCGGTAGATCATACCGGCCTGGCAAAAGCGGCAGCCATGGGAGCAGCCCCGCATCACTTCCAGCATGATACGGTCATGCACCGGTGTGATCCAGGGCATGATGGGTTTTTCCGGAAAGACCACGGAATCAAAGTCTTTCACGATACGCTTTTTGATCTTCTCCGGCGTTTCCGGCGGGGCATCCGGCCGGACAATCAGCCGGGAAAAATGCCCGCGGGAATCGTACTCCGCCTGATAAAAGCTGGGAATATAAACACCGGGAATGCGAACAGCCCGGCGCAGGATCTCACTGCGGCCGCCGCCGGCAGACTTCACCTCCGCCACCACATCCAGCAGCTCCCGATCCTGATCCTCCCCTTCCCCAATGAAGAAGAGATCCACAATATCCGAAAGGGGCTCCGGGTTATAGGCGCAGGGGCCGCCGGCCACGATCAGGGGGGCATCTTCCCCCCGCTCTGCTGTGGTCAAAGGGATACCGGCCAGATCCAGCATGGCCAGAATATTTGTGTAGCTGAGCTCATATTGCAGGGTAAAGCCGATCACATCAAAATCCGCCAGGGAATGATGGCTTTCCAGAGAATACAGGGGCAGACCGGCCCGGCGCAGGGCTGCGATCATATCATCCTGCGGCATAAAGACCCGCTCACAAAGATGGGGGCTGTGATTGTTGATCGCCTCATAAAGCAGGCGCAGCCCCAGATGGCTCATGCCGATCTCATAAAGATCGGGAAAGGCAAAGACCATTTTTGCGCCGGGGCCTTCCCAATCCTTGCAAATGCTATGTAATTCTCCACCCAGGTACTGTGCAGGTGCTGTAACGCCGGGCAGGATATGGGTTTCCAAAATTTCACTGTTTAGGATCATAAATTGGCATTCTCCATGAAAATAGATAAAAAACTTCTAATCTTAATTCATTCGCCGCAAGAGAAGCAAACCCTTCCTTTTCCTTAATTATTAAGCAAGAGGAAGCCGCACAAAACGATATGGGGGGTCAATAAAAGCAGCTGCTTCGAAAAAACGAATCGGGAATTGCTTTTTCACGGCTCTGTCCGTATAATGGTTTTGAAGCGAAGTCCCTGCAGAATTGCAAAAAGGAGGCAGAACATGCTCTTTTCCAATATTTCTTATATCGACGAAAAGCAAAATATCGTTCCCCATGCCTATATCGGCGTGCAGGGCGCGAGAATCGACTACATCAGCCAGACACCGCCGCCGAACCCGGAAAGCTACGGTCGGGTGATCGATGGCAAAGACCTGCTTCTAACGCCGGGCTTTTACAATGCCCACAGCCATGCAGCCATGGCCCTGCTGCGGGGCTACGGAGAAAACATGAAACTGCAGGATTGGCTCTTTCAGCGCATCTTTCCCTTTGAGGATTGCCTGACGCCGGAGGATGTATACTGGGCCACTCTGCTTTGCTCTGCGGAAATGCTGCGTTTCGGCGTGGTCAGCGCAACGGATATGTATATGAAGGGGGATGCCATGGCCCGGGGCTTCATCGATGGCGGCATCAAAGCCAATTTTGCCGTGGGCGCCAGCTGCATGGATCCGGAGCGGGAATACCGGGACATGCACCAATACAAAGAGCTTCTTTCCCTGAAAGAGCAGTACCACATGTATGATGAAGGCCGCATCCGCACAGACCTTTCTCTGCATGCAGAATACACCAGCACGGAAAAAGTGGTCCGAGGCGCAGCAGAAGCCGCCGGGGAGCTGGGTCTGCGGGTACACATCCACGCTTCCGAAACCGTGCAGGAGGTGGCGGAATGCAGGGAGCGGCACCAGGGACGCAGCCCCATCCGCTATTTCCACGACTGCGGCTTTCTGAGCAGCCCCGCCACGCTGGCCCACTGCGTACACATCAGCGAAGAGGATATTGAAATTCTGGCAGCGGACAAGGCCAGCGTTGCCACCTGCCCCAAAAGCAACCTGAAGCTGGCCACCGGCGTTTGCCCCAGTCCCCAGCTGCTGCAGGCCGGGGTCAATGTGGCTTTGGCCACGGACAGCGTCTCCAGCAACAACAATCTGAACTTCCTGGAGGAAATGCGCTTCTTTGCCCTGCTCTCCAAAGGCATTCAGACCGACCCCACCCTGATCTCCCCTGCCCAGGCCCTTTATGCGGGTACCCGGGCCGGTGCGCTTAGCCAGGGCCGGGAGGATTGCGGCCTGATCGCGCCGGGCATGCGGGCTGACCTGGTGCTTTTCTCCACCAAAGAGCCCCACTGGCAGCCCGTACACAATCTGCTGAACAATCTGGTCTATTCCGGCTGCGGCAGCGATGTGGTGATGACCCTGGTGGATGGGGAGATCCGCTACGAGCAGGGAGAATTCCCGCATCTGGATATTGAAAAGGTCTGCGCAGAGGTGGAAAATTCCCGCCTGCGCATCCTGGGAGAATTGGCCGCGAAAGAACAGTAAAAAAACCGGAAAGCACCCCGCTTTCCGCTCAATCCGCAAAAAACAGACAGCCGGCAAAATTTCCAGCTGTCTGTTTTTGTTTTCAAGCCTGAATTTCTCCATGAAACCGCACAAAAAGGGCACTGCGCTGTGGAAGCAAGAAAGATTTTGGGCTGCCATAACCCCTTTTCTCCATCCGGCAGGATATGCTATAATAAATCCGGAGGTGGAAAGAATGTCCATGATCACGCTGCTGCAGGCAGAAGAACGCCTGCGCACAGATTCAAAATATGCCGGCCAGCTGCTGGAAAAGCTCCTGCTGGCTTTTGGCGGCAGTGAATTTTTCTTTGGCACGGATGAAAAAGTAGCTTTTCTTCTGGATTTAAGTCTGCCTGCGGAAAATGACCGCGGCGTGAATTTTGATATTCGCCTGGCCTATAGTCTGATCAATTTATACCGGCGCCACCGCGCTGACCGGATTCAGTTTTTCTTCCGGCCGGCGGCAGGCTTCACGGCTGAACAGACCCTGGAGATGAGCGGCTATAAGGCTCTGGCTGCGCTGGACAATGTGCAGCTGCATGATCTGAGCCGGGAGCAGACCCGCAGCCGTCGCTGCGGCCCCGGCCTCACCGGGGACAACATCGAGCTTTATGCGCCCCTGGCCCAGGCAGATGTGGTGATCTCCTTGGTGAAATACAAGGCGGATCAGGGAAAGCTCTTTGGCAGCGCCCTGCACAGCCTGGCCAGCTGCAGCCCCACGGAGCCGGAAGGAGAATTCCGGGATCGCAGCCTGGTGGATCTCTACAGCGTTATGACGCCGGATCTTTTCATTATCGATGGGCTGATCGGCAGCGGCGGCTTCCAGCCCCAGGCAAAGGACTGCCTGCTGGCCGCTGCGGATGCCGTGGCTGCGGATGCGGTGCTTGCTGCACTGGCAAAGATTCCCGCGCAGCAGGTGGGCAGTCTCTGTCTGGCCGCCCAATATGGCTTGGGGAACGGTGACCCCAGCGGCATCGCCCTTTATGGGGATGACATGTCCCAGCTCATGAAGAAATAAACACTGCAGGTATGCATCAGAAAGCCAGGAGGCTCCGGGATCCCGGAGCCTCCTTTTGCATACTGCTATCCGGTGCGTCGGGGCCAAAATAAGCAGGCGGATTTGCTATCCCCCAATTCGTCCTCGTGTTCCCGATGAGAAATTATGCCAAGAAAGTACCCCTTGCACAAAGGAGCTGCCGCCGATTGGCTGACTGAAAAACTCTGGCTTTGAAGGAATCAAGCACTCCGGCACGACGGCAACAGCAACACGAAAAGAAATCAGCATCATCTTAATTAAAGTATATCTTTGATATTGATTTTAACTTTATTTAGGAGTATGCTAAATAAAGTTAAAGAACAGGAGGCTTTCCATGGCACTGCAGATCATCCCCGATTGGCTGGGAAACCTGGAAGAAGAGGATCTTGTTTTCATCAAAAGATTTTTGCTGGCCTCCGGCTCGCTGAAGGAGATCGCAAAGCAATACGGGGTCAGCTATCCCACAGTTCGCCTTCGTCTGGATAAGCTGATCCAGAAAATCCGGCTCAGCGAAAAGAATGAAAGCGAGCCCTATATCGCCTTGATCAAGCAGCTGGCACTCAACGACAAGCTGGATTTTGATACGGCAAAGCTGCTCATCAGCGAATACAAAAAAACACAAGGAGTGTGCTGATATGATCTTCCCACTGCGTATACTGCTGTTTCTGGCTATCATTACCGGGCTGATCTTCCTGCAGATCTTTCTCTCCAGGCGGGAAAGCAAGCTGCCGGGCCTGATCCTGCCCGGCCTGTTCTTTCTCATCGCCCTGATCTATCCGCTGAACATGGCCGCCATGCCCGGAACAAGCACCGCTTCCCTGCTGCTGCAGGCGTTCCTGGTCTGGCTTCTGGGGAACATACCCACCCTGATCCTGCTGGCGATTTATTTCTCCTGCCGGAGAAAGGTGCAGCGCAAAAAGCAGGTGGAAAAGATGCGCATTCAGGATCTGGATTGAGCCTGCAGCAAAAGCCCCCTTCCGCTGAAGCAGCAGAAGCAGGGGCTTTTCTTTTTACTCACCACGGCGAAGGCATAGCAGAGGAAGGGCAAAGCGCCCGGAGGAATCCCTCTGCCGGGAAAAGATCGGAGGCACCCTTTGCAGATTTCTCCGGGCGTTGATGACAGCTGAAATCTGTGATAGAATGACCCGGAAAAACAAACAGAAAACGCCCGGTAATTCACCGCGACAGAAAGGGCCTTGACTATGGAATTTCATGAAAAGCTGCAGGAGCTGAGAAAACAACACAATTTAACCCAGGAAGAGCTCGCTGCCTCCCTTTATGTGTCCCGAGCTGCAATTTCGAAGTGGGAATCGGGCAGAGGATATCCCAGCATAGACTCCCTGAAAGCGCTGGCAAAATTCTTTTCCGTTTCGATAGATGCGCTTTTATCCGGCGATGAAGTTCTGGCCATCGCCCAGGAAGAGAATCAGCAGAAAGAAGCGCATTTTCGTGATCTGGTATTTGGCTTGCTGGATTGCAGCAGCATAATGTTTTTCTTTTTGCCCTTTTTCGGGCAAAAGGCCGATGGAATCATCCATGGGGTTTCTCTCCTGGCGCTGACGGAAATCGAGCCTTATCTGCGGGCTCTGTATTTTATTACGGTAATTGGAATTGCCGCATCAGGGATTTTGACGCTGCTTCTTCGAAACAGCCATCAAGTCTTTTGGACGCAAAGCAAGAGCAAGAGCTCCCTGGCCTTCAGCGTGATTGGAACCCTCCTTTTTATCATAAGCTTGCAGCCCTATGCGGCAGCCTTTTTGTTTATATTCCTGATCATAAAGGCTCTGATGCTGATGAAATGGCAATGATACGAAAGGTATCAAGGATGTAACCAGCTGTTTCTTGTATGATTTCCGGCTTTTCTTTATTCTGTATTCAGGTGAAAACCGAATTCAAACAAAGAAAGGCAGACTTGGAAATGGAGAAACAGGACAAAAAAACTTTTTATATCGCGATTGGCTTGCTCGCAGCCTTTCTGCTGTGGACTGCCGCAATCAGCCTGATCGATGTGCAGGCAATCGGGCCGCAGGGCTCCAGTGTGGGCTTCGCAGCACTGAACGCCTTTGTTCACAGGCTTACAGGTGTACACATGCTCCTGTATACCATCACGGATTGGCTGGGGCTGGTGCCGATCTGCTTTGGGCTTGCTTTTGCAGCTCTCGGGCTTATACAATGGATCAGGAGAAAACAAATCCTGAAAGTTGACCACAGTCTCCGGGTTCTTGGCGGCTTCTATCTTGCTGTGATGGCTGCATATGTGTTTTTTGAACTCTGCGTTGTGAATTACAGACCGATCCTCATCGAAGGATTTCTGGAAGCCTCCTATCCATCCTCAACAACGATGCTTGTGCTGACCGTCATGCCCACTGCCATCCTGCAGCTGAACACCCGAATCAAGAACCCTGCCCTCAGGCGGGGCATCGCTTTTGTAATTCTCATTTTTATTGCATTTATGCTTCTTGGCAGGCTCATTTCCGGGGTTCATTGGTTTACGGATATAGTGGGCGGCATTTTGCTCAGTGCCAATCTTGTACTGATGTATGCTTTCTTCGCGAAATAAACAGCAAAGAGGCCGGATCCAACGGGATACGGCCTCTTTTTCAGGCAAAGCGCGAAACAATCTGTTTCCAGGCTTCATGTAAAAAAAGCAGCTCTTGCTTTCATGATTTCCGTCTTGTGCGATAAAGCCCGATGACTGCTGCAGCAAAAAGCAGCAAAGCCAGCAAAAATAGAGCTTCCGAAGCAGAAAGGGCGGAAACAAAAATCGATGTGGCAGAATCCGCGCCGCCGATGACAGAAGGATCCGATTCCAGCAAGCCCATAGCCCTTTGAGAATGAAGAAAAGACAGCATCCCCTGGGCAATTCCGGGCAAAGCCAGGAGGCCCGCAAGCAGTGATAGCCCGTGCCATAGCCTGCGGTGTTTTTCATGGACCTGGGCCCAATCTGCATACAGCCGCTCCAGCTTTCCGGCTATTTCAGACAGGGAGTCTTTCTCCTCCTGCTCCGGCTCAGGAAGATGCTCCCCAAGCAAAACAGAAACCGGACAACCCAGAACCTCTGAGATTCGAATCAGCATTTCCGCATCCGGCACAGAAAGGGCATTTTCCCATTTGGAAACCGTCTGCCGTACCACATGCAGTGTTTCTGCCAGCTCTTCCTGAGAAAGGCCTTTCTTTTTCCGGAATGCCTTGATATTTTCATTCAGCACATGCATTCTCCTTTCTATTTTGGTTGAAGATAATATAGGCCAAAGAGCCGTTGCAGGCAAGCAATGAAAATTAACATTCAGAAAGCCGCAGGTGAAAGCAGCATGAGGGCCATAAGCACCCCTGTCAGCCTCCAATTACGACACGCATTCTTTTCATTCAAATAACGAAAACTGAGTAAATTCTTGCATTCTGTATTTTTATATTATATAATCAAACATAGAGAAACAAACAAAGCAACATAAAATATATTTTAAAGGAGCCTCTTATGAAAAAACTCGCTTGCCTTTTGCTTCTGTGCAGCGGCCTGCTCCTCTTTGCAGCCTGCTCCTCGCAGAATCCCGAGCAAAATGAAACAGTAGACAACCTCACAAACAGCCCGGCAACGGAAAATCAGGAAAAAAACACGGAGGATTCCCCTCTGGCAGAATTTTCCATCCCGACCAACGCAGAAAATTTGCAGCTCGGTGAGCAATCCGGAACATTCCCCTGGGGGACCAGCCTGCGCCTGGCTGAGGCAGAATATGACTCCGCAGATGGCTTTGATACCTTCCGGATCACCTGCACAGATGGCACCGTGCTGGAAGGTCTGCGAGCAGAGGGCATGGAGGATGAAACAGACGGCACCCTGCTGAGCATTTCTACGGATAATCCTGCTATTCAGAGCTACCGTGGCGCCTATATCGGAATGACTGTGGAAGAATTCAAGGAGCTCTACCCGGAAGCGGAGTACGAGGACAAAACCGATACTCCTTACTACAAATATTCCAACGAAGCTTCCGGCGTCTCTCAGATCGTCTTCTGGTTTGAAAACAACACCCTTGCTTCCTTTATGATAGTAAACGGAATCGATGGCTTCCTCTATTAAGAAAAATCTCCGAAAAGCAAATCTCGCAGTGAAGCTTTTAAATCAGAAAACCACAAACCGATAAAATTTGCAAACAAGGCCAGCGTCTTTTCGACGCTGGCCTTCCCTATATCCTTCCCTATATCCTTCTTCTATCCTTCTTCATTCAGCGTGCTGCATAAAAGTAAAACAGACGATCTTCAAAAAGAAGACCGTCTGTTTTGGTGCGCCCAGCAGGACTCGAACCTGCGACCTTTTGGTTCGTAGCCAAACACTCTATCCGGCTGAGCTATGAGCGCACAATGGCGGAGAGCAAGGGATTCGAACCCTCGATACAGGTTTTGGCCCGTATACTCGCTTAGCAGGCGAGCGCCTTCGACCGACTCGGCCAACTCTCCATATTGGCTCCGTCGTGTCTGGCGGAGGGGGTGGGATTCGAACCCACGGAACCCTTTCAGGCTCAACGGTTTTCAAGACCGTCACCTTCAACCGCTCGGACACCCCTCCAAATGCTTAGGGAGCTGAGCTACGGTGAGTATATTATCATAAGCATCTGCAAAAGTCAATGTATTTTTTGCTATTTTTTCTTTTATTTTTTTGCAAAAGATTTTCGAGAGAGAAAACCCAGCCCTGCGGTACTTTCCGCAGGGCTTTCCTCTATTGAATCAATGTATCGATCCGCTGCAAAATCGCTGCCACCTGTGCGCGGCTGGCAAAATCATCGGGGCGGAAATATCCATCATTGTGGCCCGTAATCAGCCCCAGGCTCACGCAGAATTCCACGCCGTTCATGGCCCAGCTGGAAATATCATTCAGATCCGGGAAGGATAAAACCACCTGCGGGGCGTGAAGCATGCTTTCCTGCTCCTCGCGCAGCAATTCCGCAAACAGTGCAATGATCTTCGCCATTTGCTGCCGTGTGATCGGATCATTTGGGCCAAAACAACCGTTGCCGTATCCATCGATCAGGCCTCGATCCAGAGCCCAGCCCAATGCATCCGCATAATAAGCATCCTGCCGGATATCCGTAAACTTGGAAAGATCCGCGTAGTAGGGGCCCAGATGTCCACCTCTGGCCTGATACAAACGGCCCAGAACGGCCACAAACATCCCACGGGTCATATCGGCATCCGGACCAAAGGAAGCAGCGCTGAGCCCGTTAAAATAGGCCTGCTCCACCCCATAGGTAACAGCCTCCGCAGCCCAGTGCCCCTGCAGATCATTAAAGGGGACATAATCCTTGCCTGTGGTCAGGCGCGCGGAAAAGCCCGTAGAGAGCTCCCCACCGGTATAGCTGACCTGGTATTTGTCATTTCCACTATCCCCATAACTGAAAAAGAGATAGCGGCGGCTGGTATTGATATTGGCGAAATAGCTCCAGTCCACAAATTTCTGGACGTGATTATTCAGAGAATATGTATAAGTAAAGGTAGGGTCAGCCATAAGCCAACCGATCTCCGGCAGATAAAATTCCACCCACACATGGCGCAGGGAATCCATCAAAATCCCGCTGCGGGAAGGATCGATATACGCGGAGGAAACATGTTTTTCCGGGATATACAAATAACCACTAACGATGCGGGCAGGAATCCCCACAGCGCGCAGACAGGCCGCATACAGGTTGGTGTAACCCTCACAATGCGCGCTTTTGCGCCGCAGGCTGCTCAGAGCGTCCTGCGCCTGCTCCGTTTCACTGTAAGCCAGATTCAGGTTCACCGCGGAAAAAAGCTGCTTGGCTTTTTGGTAGGGGTTGCTCTCCTTCCCTACAGCCTTTTGTGCAAAGGCTATGATCTCCGCATGCTTGCTTTGGATCAGGCTCTCCGGCTGCAAATAGCTCTCCAGAAAGAGCTGCTCCCCAGTGGAATAAAGCGGATTCAGCGTAGCCCAGTCAAAACGATAGCTCAAAGAGGAAATATCCAGCGCATAGGATTGCCGGAGCGTAAGACTGGCCCCCTGCTGCAGGGAGGGGATCCGATAAATGGCAACCCGCTGCCCATCCGCCGCGGTTTCGATCGTGGCCGGATAGGGCTGCAGCTGTTCGCCGAACTTATCCACATAAATCGGCAGATAGGCATCCATCAAGGGGATACGCACTTCAATATCATAGGCCAGACGGCCGGATTGATTTCGCAGGAGCACCTCATGATGCAGGGTATAGGTCCAGGCAGAGGTATGATCAATGTAAGGGGCTTCTGCCTCCGGCTCCGCAGCCCAGGCAGGCAGCGCGGGCAAAAGCACAGTCAAAAGCGCCAGAAAAAGGGCGCAGAGAATGTTTTTCTTCATGGATCAGCTCACTTCTCCTTATCGGATCAGAAAGACGCAGAAACAAAGCTTCCCGAGAACAAAGATTCCGCAGAAAGCTGCATACAGTTACATTCTCTTTGACTCGCAAATATCCTTTTTTGTTCCAGAAACCATCACATTTCCAAATGCAGGGAGGTAGCATCTCCCGGCTCCCTGCATTCTTTTCCCTGAAAACAGCAGAACCGGCAATCCGAAAAGGAAAGCCGGTTCTGTTTGCATACAAAATGGATGGTTTGAATCAAGCGGCGAAACGCTTATTTCATGGCCTGCTCCACAGCGACAGCCACAGCAACGGTAGCGCCGACCATGGGGTTATTGCCCATGCCCAGGAAGCCCATCATTTCCACGTGAGCGGGAACGGAGGAGCTGCCTGCGAACTGAGCATCGGAGTGCATGCGGCCCATGGTATCGGTCATGCCGTAGGAAGCGGGGCCGGCTGCCATGTTGTCCGGATGCAGGGTGCGGCCGGTGCCGCCGCCGGAGGCCACGGAGAAATATTTCTTGCCCTGCTCAATGCATTCCTTCTTATAGGTGCCAGCCACGGGATGCTGGAAACGGGTGGGGTTGGTGGAATTGCCGGTAATGGAAACATCCACGCCCTCATGGTGCATGATGGCAACGCCTTCGCGCACATCATCAGAGCCGAAGCAGCGGACAGCAGCACGTTCACCATTGGAATAAGCAGTCTCTTTCACGATCTTCAGCTCGCCGCTGGCATAATCCAGCTGGGTCTGCACATAGGTAAAACCATTGATGCGGGAGATGATCTGCGCCGCATCCTTGCCCAGACCGTTCAGGATGACCCGCAGGGGTTCCTTCCGGGCTTTGTTGGCGTTGCGTACGATGCCGATGGCGCCTTCAGCAGCAGCGAAAGACTCATGGCCAGCCAGGAAGGCAAAGCATTTGGTCTCTTCCCGCAGCAGCATGGCAGCCAGATTGCCATGGCCCAGGCCGACCTTGCGGTCATCCGCCACAGAGCCGGGGATGCAGAAGGACTGCAGGCCAATGCCGATGGCTTCCGCAGCTTCCGCAGCGGTGGTGCAGCCTTTTTTAATGGCGATGGCAGCACCAATGGTATAAGCCCAGGCTGCGTTCTCAAAGGCGATGGGCTGGATTCCTTTTACGATGTCATAGGGAGAAAAACCCTTGTCCGCGCAGATCTGACCGGCTTCCTCCACGGAGCCGATGCCATATTCGGCGAGGACAGCATTGATTTTGTCTATCCTTCTTTCATAGCTTTCAAACAAAGACATATCTGTTCCTCGCTTTCTATTCGTGTCTGGGATCAATGATCTTTGCGCCGTCTGCAAAGCGACCATAGGAAGAGGTTGCCTTCTGCAGGGCTTCATTGGCATCCATGCCCTTTTTGATGCTGTCCATCATTTTGCCAAGGTGGACAAATTCATAACCGATGATCTGGTCTTCTTCATCCAGAGCGATGCGGTTCACATAGCCTTCGGCCAGCTCCAGATAGCGGGCACCCTTGGCCTTGGTGCCGAAGGTGGTGCCGATCTGAGAGCGAAGGCCTTTGCCCAGGTCTTCCAGGGAGGCGCCGATGGGCAGACCGCCTTCGGAGAAGGCAGTCTGGGTGCGGCCGTAAACGATCTGCAGGAAGAGCTCACGCATGGCTACGTTGATTGCATCGCAGACCAGGTCGGTGTTGAGCGCTTCCAGGATGGTTTTGCCGGGCAGAATTTCCGCAGCCATAGCAGCGGAATGGGTCATGCCGCTGCAGCCGAGGGTTTCGACCAGAGCTTCTTCGATGATACCATCTTTGACATTCAGCGTCAGCTTGCAGGCGCCCTGCTGAGGAGCGCACCAGCCCACACCGTGGGTCAAACCGCTGACATCGCTGATTTCTTTTACCTGTACCCAGCGGCCTTCTTCAGGGATCGGCGCAGGACCATGATTAGCACCCTTTGCCACCGGACACATGTGCTGAACTTCGGTGGAATAGATCATATTCGTCAACCTTTCTATATGGAATAATGAGCTTAGCTGGTATTTTATTGTGGATTATGAAAAATATAAGAACCGATACCAAAGCAAAATAAATTATAACCGCCTTCGAAACCATTGTCAACGGCAATCTGTATAGTAAAAAACAATAATAATGGTAAAAATACCAAATGAAAATCAGCTGAACTTCCTCTGAAATATGCTGACCTTTCTTGACTTTCATCTTCCTATTCTTTATAATGTTCGCCATCGAACTGTAAGCAAGCTAACAAAAAGGAGAACGCGCATGGAGCAAGCACAAAGGCTCAGCTTCCAGCTTCGGCTGCTGAACAATTCCATAAAAAGACGGATCACCAATCTGGCCCCGCCACCCCCCTGTGAAGCCGCCACCGTTCTCCATGGAATGATCGTCCTTTTTCTGGCAGAGCAGGGTGAGCGGGCGATGTTCCAGAAAGATGTGGAAAGCGAATTTCATATCCGCCGCTCCACAGCCAGTGTGGTGCTGCGTCTGATGGAAAAAAACGGCCTTATCCGCCGGGAAGCAGTGCCGGAGGATGCGCGTTTGAAGCGTTTGATCCTGACCGATCAGGCAAAGCAGCTTCATCGGCAAATGGAAAGTCTGGTTTGGCATGTGGATAAAGAGCTTAGCCAGGGGATCCCCCGTGAGGAGATGGAGGTTTTCCTGGGCGTTCTTCAAAAAATGCAGGAAAATATGGAGCGGGCCAGCCTGCAAAGCCCTGAGACTGGAGGTGCAGCACACATATGATTCAGCTTTTGGCAAAAAGCATCCGGCAATACAAAAAGGCATCCATCCTTTCTGCCCTTTTTGTGGCCTTTGAGGTGGTTCTGGAGGTACTGATCCCTTTGGTGATGAAGGATCTGATCGACAAGGGCATTGATCTGGGAGATATGCAGGTCATCCTGAGGCTGGGGGGGCTGCTGGTGCTGCTGGCCCTGGCTTCCCTGCTGCTGGGGGCCTTGTCCGGCAGATTCTGCGCCATTGCCTCCTCCGGCTTTGCCCGGAATCTGCGGCATGATCTGTATCATAAGGTGCAGGATTTCTCCTTCAGCAATATCGATAAATTCTCCACCGCAGGCATCGTGACCCGACTCACCACGGATGTCTCCAATATCCAGATGGCCTATATGATGCTGATCCGGGTGGCGGTTCGCTCCCCCGCCATGCTGGCCTTTTCTCTGTTTGCGGCCTTCCGCATAAACAACAGGCTGGCGCTGGTCTTTTTCTGCGTTCTGCCCATATTGGCCATCGGGCTGGGCCTGATCATGTATCATGCACACCCCATCTTCAAAGGGGTATTTCAAACCTATGACAAAATGAACACCGTGGTGCAGGAAAACCTGCGTGGCTTTCGTGTGGTGAAATCCTTTGTCCGGGAGGAGCATGAAATCGAAAAGTTTTCTCAGGTATCCTCCTCTATTTTTCAGGATTTCAGCAGGGCAGAAAAACTCCTGGCCTTTAACAGCCCGCTGATGCAATTCTGCATGTATAGCTGCATGCTGCTGCTGAGCTGGTTCGGCGCCCGGCTGATCGTGGCGGGGGGTATGACCACCGGCGGCCTGATGACCCTTATCACCTACACCATGCAGATCCTCATGAGCCTGATGATGCTCTCCATGATCTTTATGATGCTCACCATCTCCCGGGCCAGCGCAGAACGGGTGGCAGAGCTTCTGCAGGAAGAGCCGGAGCTGGGCAGCCGCCCGGGAGCGGAAAAAGAAATCCCGGATGGCTCTGTCTGTTTCCGGAATGTCAGCTTCAGCTACAGCAAGGAACAGGAGAGACCCTGTCTGCAGGATATCAAGCTGGAGATTCCCTCCGGCGCAACTGTAGGAATTCTGGGCGGCACCGGTTCCGGCAAAAGCACGCTGGTGCAGCTCATCCCTCGTCTTTATGATGCCAGCCGGGGACAGGTGCTGGTGGGAGGAAAGGATGTACGGGACTATGATCTGGAAAGCCTGCGGGATGCCGTAGCCATGGTTCTGCAAAAAAACACCCTCTTCTCCGGCAGCATCAGGGAAAATCTTCGCTGGGGCGATCCCGAAGCCACAGAGGAGGAAATGATCCATGCCTGCCGACTGGCACAGGCAGACGCCTTTATCCGCCAATTCCCCGATGGCTATGATACCCACATCGAACAGGGCGGGGTGAATGTTTCCGGTGGACAGAGACAACGGCTCTGCATTGCCCGGGCCCTGCTGAAAAAGCCCAAAATCCTCATCCTGGATGACAGCACCTCGGCGGTGGATACAGCCACGGATGCACAGATCCGCCGGGCCTTCCGGGAAGAGATCCCTCATACCACCAAATTCATCATTGCACAGCGCATCAGCTCTGTGCAGGATGCAGATATTATCCTGGTCATGGATGGAGGCCGTCTCATCGCCCAGGGCAGCCATAGCCAGCTGCTGGAAAGCTGCCCCATTTACCGGGAAGTATATGAATCCCAGCAGAAAGGAGATGGGGACCATGCCGCCTAAAGGAATGCCCGGCCCCGGCGGACGCAATGCCATGCCGCCAAAAGGCAAAAGAGGCCCGAAAGACATACGATCCACCATTGGGCGGCTCCTCTCTTACCTGCGGCTGTATAAGGGGCGCTTCGCTCTGGTGCTGATCTGCATCCTGCTCTCCTCCATCGCCGGGGTGCTGGGAAGCCTCTTCATCAAAGTGCTGATCGATGACTATATCGAGCCACAGCTGCTGGAAGCCGCGCCTGTTTTCAGCGGCCTGCTGAAGGTTTTGCTTTTCATGGCAGGGATCTATCTTCTGGGCCTGATTTCCACATTTTGTTACAACCGGCTGATGATCACTATCGCCCAGGGCGTGCAGAAAAGCATCCGGGATGAAATGTTTTCCCATATGCAAAAGCTGCCCACAAAATTTTTCGACAGCCACTCCCACGGGGATCTGATGAGCTACTATACCAACGACATCGATACTCTGCGGCAAATGCTTTCCCAAGGGCTGCCCAATCTCATCAGCTCAGCCATCACCATTCTGGCGGTTCTCATTGCCATGCTGAGCACCAGCTTCTGGCTGACGCTGCTGGTTTTGGCCGGGGTCTTTCTGATGACCCGGGTCATGGGCTATATTGGGGGGAAAAGCGGCAAATACTTTATGCAGCAGCAGAGCTCCCTGGCTGCAGTGAACGCTTATATCGAAGAAATGATCCATGGGCAGAAGGTCATCAAGATCTTCTGCCATGAGGAAGCCGCCAAAGAGGGCTTCGACCGGCGCAACGATGCGCTCTGTGAAAATGCCACATTGGCGCACCAATTTGCCAACATCCTCATGCCCATCATGGGCAATATCGGCAATCTGCTTTATGTATTGGTGGCCATTCTTGGCGGTGCACTGGCTCTGGCCGGCGTGGGCGGGATGACGCTGGGGGGAATTGCCGCCTTCCTGCAGCTGAGCAAGAGCTTCACCGGCCCGATCAGCCACATTGGCCAGCAGATCAACAACGTCGTTATGGCGCTGGCCGGTGCGGAGCGCATCTTCCAGCTGCTGGATGAGGAAGCAGAAGAGGACGCCGGGGATGTGCGCCTGGTTCGCGTATGTTACGATGCAGAAGGAAAAATTCAGGAAAGCTGTGTGCGTACCGGAAAATGGGCCTGGAAGCTCCCGGAAAACGGGGGATTCCGCTACGTTCCCCTGGCTGGGGATGTACGCATGCATGATGTGGATTTCGGCTACGACCCGGAAAAGCAGGTTCTGCATGGGGTAAATCTTTATGCCAAGCCCGGGCAGAAGCTGGCCTTTGTGGGGGAAACCGGCGCCGGAAAAACCACCATCACCAATCTCATCAACCGTTTTTATGACATTCAGAAGGGCAGCATCACCTATGACGGCATTCCCATCCAGCGCATCCGCAAGGCAGATCTGCGCCGCTCTCTGGGCGTTGTTCTGCAGGATACCCATTTGTTCAGCGGCAGCATCCTGGAAAATATTCGCTACGGTCGTCTGGATGCCACGGATGCGGAATGCATCGCAGCAGCCAAGCTGGCCAATGCCCATGATTTCATCAGCCGCCTGCCTCAGGGCTATGAAACCATCATCGATGGCGAAGGCAGCGGGCTTTCTCAGGGGCAGCGGCAGCTGATCTCCATCGCCCGGGCAGCGGTAAACGACCCGCCGGTCATGATCCTGGATGAGGCCACCTCCAGCATCGATACCCGCACCGAAGCCCTGGTGCAGCAGGGTATGGATCAGCTCATGCAGGGGCGCACCGTCTTTGTGATCGCCCACCGGCTCAGCACAGTACGGAATTCCGATGCCATCATCGTGCTGGAGCAGGGAAAAATCATTGAGCGGGGGGATCATGCGGATCTCATCGCCCAAAAAGGGAAATACTACCAGCTTTATATCGGCGCTTTTGAAATGGAATAGCCTTCCTGCCTAAAACAAGCCCCAATCCGACTTCGTGTTCCTTGGCAAACAGAGCAGCCCAAGGCCCCCTGTGCAAAGGAAGCTGCCAGCCACCAGGCTGACTGCGGGCTTCAAAGAGAGCTTACTTGAAAGCGGCACCAAATAGAATCCCCCGGTTTCCCGGCAGAGCCGGGAAAGCCTCTCAAAAAGGAGAACACACATGGAAAAACCGAAAAAGTCGTTTTTTTACTACTGCATACTGGCTTTCATCATCGTCATCGCTTTAAACACCTTTGTTTTCCCCCGCTTTGCAGCCAACAAAGTACAGGAAGTGAGCTACGATCAGTTCCTGAACGACATGAGCAGCCAAAGCATAGAAAAGGTGGAGGTTCAGGATCATCAGATCGCCTATACCCTACAGGATGATGAAATGATCTACACCACCATCCCCATGGATGATCCCAATCTGATCGAGCGCCTCTACGCCTCCGGAGCCAGCTTCGCCAAGCTTCCCACCCAGCAGGATTCTCTGCTGACCACCCTGCTGGTGAGCTATGGCGTACCCATCCTCTTCTTTGTTCTCATCTACAAATTCTTCATCAAGAAGATGATCGCCAACCAATCCGGCAACATGATGAGTTTCGGCAAATCCAACGCAAAGATTTATGCCAAAGATCAGACCGGCAAGACCTTTGCGGACGTGGCCGGGCAGGATGAGGCAAAGGAAAGCCTGCGGGAGATCGTGGATTTTCTGCATGACCCGGGGAAATACGCGGCCATCGGTGCCACCCTGCCAAAGGGTGCGCTGCTGGTGGGCCCGCCCGGCACCGGTAAAACCCTTCTGGCGCAGGCTGTGGCTGGGGAAGCCTCTGTCCCCTTCTTCTCCATCTCCGGCTCGGAATTTGTGGAGATGTTCGTGGGCATGGGCGCGGCCAAGGTTCGCGACCTCTTCAAGCAGGCAACGGAAAAAGCGCCCTGCATCGTGTTTATCGACGAGATCGATACCATCGGCAAAAAACGTGACGGCGCAGGCAGCCTGGGTGGCAACGATGAACGGGAACAGACCCTGAATCAGCTGTTGGCAGAGATGGACGGCTTCGACGGTGCAAAGGGCGTGGTGATCCTGGCGGCCACCAACCGACCGGAAACTCTGGATAAGGCCCTGCTCCGTCCGGGGCGCTTTGACAGACGCATTCCCGTGGAGCTACCGGATCTGGCAGGGCGGGAAGCCATTCTGAAAGTGCATATCAAGAAGATCAAATGCCTGGAAAGCGTGGATTTGAAGGAGATCGCCAAGGCAACCGCAGGCGCCTCCGGTGCAGAGCTGGCCAATATCATCAACGAAGCAGCCCTGCGCGCTGTTCGCATGGGCAGAAATGTAGTCATCCAGGCTGACCTGGAGGAAAGCGTGGAAGTGATCCTGGCCGGGCAGCAGCGGAAGAGCATGGTCATCTCCCCCCGGGAAAAAGAGATCGTGGCTTATCATGAGGTGGGGCATGCCCTGGTAGCAGCCCTGCAGAAGGATTCCGCACCGGTGCATAAAATCACCATCATTCCCCGCACCAGCGGCGCGCTGGGCTACACCATGCAGGTGGATGAACAGGAAAAATTCCTGCTTTCCAAGGAAGAGGCTTTCAATAAAATCGTTACCCTGACCGCAGGCCGGGCGGCAGAGGAGCTGATGTTCCACAGCATCACCACCGGCGCCTCCAATGACATCGAGCAGGCCACCCGTTTGGCCCGCGCCATGGTGACCCGCTACGGCATGAGCGAAAGCTTCGGCATGGTTGCCCTGGAAAACGTCACCAACCAATACCTGGGCGGAGACGCCTCCCTGGCCTGCTCCCTGGAAACCGCCACCCGGATCGATCAGGAGGTCATCTCCCTGGTGGGGCAGGCTCACGATAAGGCCCTAGAAATCCTGCGGGAAAACATGCAGCGCCTGAACAGCATCTCCCGCTGGCTGCTGGAAAAAGAGACCATGACCGGGGAAGAATTCATGAGCCTGCTGAAGCAGCAGCCCCAGCCCCTCCCTCCGGCGCAGGAATAAAAATACCGCAGGCGAAACACGATAGGATACTTGCACATCCTTTTCGTATGTGCTAAGCTTTCTGCCATAAGAGCAGCTCCTTTCTTTTTTCGTGACCTGAACAATCGTATACCGGAAAGGAGCTGCTCTTTGCTTAAGCCTTGAATCCCATCCGCATAGCGGGCAGCTTTTTGTGCCACGGGCCTACGCAGGACAGCGGCTGAAGCGCAGAAAAAGCAGCAGCCGGGAAAGCCATCCGGCTGCTGCTCCTATGCACAAATAATCTTGTCTGCTGCCTCTTTTATTCCACGTTCTGCTCCGGCAAACCAAGGGAAAAGCTCCGCACTGTGAAATCATAAAAATCACCGGCTGGGCCGATCAGATTCCCCTTCTTTCTGCGTACCAGATACAGGAAGCGTCGGGCGCTGGTATCCAGCGGGAAGGCCAGCACCTTTCCCAATGTCACATAATTTGCTGCAGCCCGGGAAGAAAGCACTGCCAAACCCAGCCCGGCAGCTACCGCATTTTTGATCGCCTGCGGATCGGCCATTTCCGCAGCCACATTCAGCTGGGCCATTTTATCCTGCTTCCGCAGCCAGCGCTCAAATTCCAGCCGGGTGCCGCTCCCGGCCTCCCGGCAGATCATGGGATCACGCAAAAGCAGCTCCAGGGGGAACATCCCCTCCGGCAAATTGGTATAAGGGCTGCTCACCGGCGTGATCACCACCAGATCATCCTCAGTCAGCGCATGAAAGCGACAATCACTCCCTGCGAGAGAGGTTCCGCAAAAGCCAATATCCGCCTGATGCTCACTAAGCCGCAGGCTTACCTCTGTGCTGTCGCAGAGGCTGAGGCTAAAGGTGACATCCGGGTGCTTCTGCCGATAATTTGCCATCAGCTCCGGCAGCAGGCACTGCGCAGGAACGGTGGAGGCAACGATGCGAATCTGCGGCAAAACACTGCCCCGGCCACCCAGCTCCGCCAAAAGTCGATCCCGGTCAGAGAGGGCCCGCTTGGCGTAATCATAGCAGCGGCGGCCGGCTTCCGTGGGCTGCACCCCTTTGGTGCTGCGAATCAGCAGCTGCTGCCCCAGTTCCTGCTCCATGCTGTTGATATGTGCGGTGATGGTGGGCTGTGTCAGATAAAGCAGCTCTGCCGCGCGGGAGAAGCCCCCGGCCTCCACAACGGCAGCGAAAGTTTCCAATTGACGAAAATCCATATCTACCTCGGTTTTACTAAGCAAATTTATTCCGTTTCTCATAAAAAGCCATATAAAGGCATATATACGCATATTCCAGTATATCGAAAAGGCTTCTTTCTGTCCAGCCTTTCCCCTATGCTGATGGCAATAATTCCATTTTTCCAATAAATCTTGTTATCTATAGAAAAGCGTCTTATAATGTCTTATAATAGAAGCAGAGCTTCTTCCCTAGCGAGGATGTATGGCATCCCAAAAGTCGGAAAAGATAAGCTTGGCTCCAAAATCCCCTTGTGAAAACCAGCGGCGCACAAAATCTGCTTTGCAGAAGGCAGCCACTGAAAAATAGGAATGTGAATTCAGGAGGTAAATCATCATGAGTGAATGCACCCATAATTGCGACAGCTGCAGCCAGAGCGATTGCCACGATCGCAACAGCTTTTTGGCTCCGGCCCATCCCGGCTCCCGGGTGAAAAAGGTCATCGGCGTGGTCAGCGGCAAAGGCGGCGTAGGGAAATCCCTGGTCACCTCCATGCTGGCAGTGGCCATGGCCCGCAAAGGCATGAAAACCGCCATTCTGGATGGGGATCTGACCGGCCCCTCCATCCCCAAGGTGTTCGGTATCAGCAGCAAGGCTGTGGGAACGGATGAAGGTCTGCTGCCCACGGAAACCGAAAACGGCCTGAAGCTGATGTCCATCAACCTGCTGCTGGAGCATGACACGGATCCCGTAGTCTGGCGCGGCCCGGTGATCGCCGGCACCGTCAAGCAGTTCTGGTCCGAAGTGATCTGGGGCGATGTGGACTATATGTTTGTGGATATGCCCCCCGGAACCGGCGATGTTCCCCTGACCGTGTTCCAGTCCCTGCCTCTGGACGGGGTAGTCATCGTTACCTCCCCTCAGGATCTGGTCTCCATGATCGTGGGCAAAGCAGTAAAAATGGCCTATATGATGTCCGTCCCGGTTCTGGGTCTGGTGGAAAATATGTCTTATTTCCGCTGCCCGGATTGCGGCAAGGAACATGCGGTCTTTGGTGAAAGCCATCTGGCGGATGTTGCCAAGGAATACGGCCTTGTCACCACAGCTCGACTGCCTATCGACCCGGCCATTGCCGCCACCTGCGATGCAGGCCGCATCGAGGAATTGGATCAGTCCTATCTGGATGCTCTGGATCCCATTCTGGCAGTTCTCTAATCTCCAAAGGAATCTCAAAGAAGGGCGGAGCC
This sequence comes from Bacillota bacterium, assembly GCA_017440145.1. Taxonomy (GTDB): domain Bacteria; phylum Bacillota; class Dehalobacteriia; order UBA4068; family UBA4068; genus RGIG3155. The sequence goes on along the minus strand of JAFSHU010000039.1, from coordinate 8,160 downwards.
ACTCCGCCCTTCTTTTGCAATTTCCGGCCTCCAAAAGTCTTCTCCATACAAAACAATGAGAATTGGCAATGCTCTCTGCGAGAAGCTGCCAGTTTTTTCTTTTCTTGCTGCAAACTTTATGTTATAATAGGTTAATATATCATTGCCTCGGCTGTAATGGAAAGAGCTGCCGGAAAACAGCAGCCCCATTGCCGCAGCCCAAAACAAAACCGGGAGAAAAGGAGTTCTCTGTGAAAAAAAGCAAAACAAAAATCATCATTGCCTCTGCCCTGATTCTGGCCCTGATCCTCTTCTTTGCCCTGGCAGGCTTCTTTACGGATCTGCTTTGGTTCAAAGAGCTCGGCTATGTGAGCGTCTTCTTTACGGAGCTTGTGGCCCAGCTGAAATTCGGCGTGCCGGTTTTCCTCGGCGTGGGAGGCATCTGCTTTTTCTACCTGATGGTCATCAAAAGGAACTATTACAAGCGCCTGGGCGCCTGTGAAAGAACTTCCTCAGAAAAAAGCATCAACTGGATCGCCGGGCTGCTCTCCCTGGCCTTTGCCCTTCTCGCAGCTGTCAGCATCGCAAAACAGCTCTGGTTCCAGCTTTTGCAGTTCACCAACAGCACGGATTTCGGCATTGCCGACCCCATTTTTAACAACGATGTAAGCTTCTACATCTTTAAGCTGGAATTCCTGCAGCGGCTGAACGGGCTGCTGATCGGCCTGGTGATCGGCTTTGCTGTGGTGAATGTGCTCTACTACCTGGCCCTGCTGGCCAAACGGCGTCCTCAGCTTTTTGCCCGGGAAGAGAACGAAGCCGGCCAAAGCAGCCAGAATCCCTTTTCCCAGTTCAGCCCCTTTGGCGGCTTTGAAATGCCCGGCTCCGTGCCCAAATTCAACAAAAACACCGCCGGGAATCTGCTGAAGGTTGCCGGGACGCAGCTGGTCGTTCTGGGCGTACTCTTCTTCCTCCTGCTGGCACTGCATTTTTATCTCAAGCAATTCACTCTGCTTTATACCAGCAGCAGCGGTGTGGTCTTTGGTGCAGGATTCACGGATATCAAGATCTACCTCTGGGTCTATCGCCTGCAGGTGGCGCTCTCCCTGGCTGCTGCGCTTCTGGTGGCGCTCAGCCTGAAAAAAGGGAAGATCAAGCGCATCCTGCTGGCCCCTGCGGCCATGGTCGCCCTGGGTGTGCTGGGTGTTTTTGCCGCCGCCCTGGTGCAGAATCTGGTGGTGGAGCCGGATGAGCTCAACAAGGAACGGGCTTATCTGGAAAACAACATTGCCTTCACCCGCTACGCCTATGATCTGCAGGATATCCGCACCGAGGATTATGACATTCAGTACAATCTCTCGGCAGCGGACATTGAAAACAACCTGGAGACCATCACCAACATCCGCATCAACGATTATGAGCCAGCCCTGAAGTATTATAACCAGACCCAGAGCATCCGCCTCTATTACAATTTCAATGATGTGGATGTGGATCGTTATATGGTCAATGGGGAATACACCCAGACCTTCCTCTCTGCCCGGGAAATCGATGAAAATGCCATCAACCAGCAGTGGCTGACGGCTCATCTGAAATATACCCACGGCTATGGCGTGACCCTCTCCCGGGTGGATACCGTCAGCGAAAGCGGTCAGCCGGCCATGCTCATCGACAGCATCCCCCCTGTTTCTCAGGTTCCGGAGATCGAAATCACCCGCCCGGAAATCTATTTCGGCGAGGACACCAACAATTATGTGATCGTCAATACCAACGAGCCGGAATTCGACTATCCCTCCGGCGAAAGCAATGTCTACACGGAATACGAAGGAAACGCCGGTATTCCCATGAGCCTGCTGAACCGGGCCCTCTTTGCACTGCGGGAAGGGGATATGCAGATTCTGGTCTCCACCAATATCGATAAGGATTCCCGCATCCTCATCAACCGCAACATCATGCAGCGCATCCAGAAAATCGCTCCCTTCCTCAGCTATGACGAGGATCCCTATATCGTGGCAGCGGATGGCGGCCTTTACTGGATTCTGGATGCCTACACCGTCAGCAGCTATTATCCCTATTCCGAGCCCTTTGGCGAAACAGGGATCAACTATATCCGCAACTCTGTAAAAGTCGTGGTGGATGCCTATAACGGGGATGTAAGCTTCTATATCGTGGGGGCTGCTGATCCCATTGCAGATACCCTGCAGAAGATCTACCCTGCTCTTTTCAAGGATCTGGAGGAAATGCCGGAAAGCCTGCAGGCTCATCTGCGCTATCCCAACACCATGTTCACCATCCAGGCAGGGGTATACACCAAATACCACATGACGGATGTGAATGTTTTCTACCAGAACGAGGACGGCTGGGCTGTGGCCACAGAAACCTATGGACGGGAGCAGGTCAGCATGACGCCCACCTATTTCATCATGAAGCTGCCCGGCGAGACGCAGGCGGAATTCATCAATTCCATCCCCTACACCCCCAGCGGCAAAAACAATCTCACAGCCCTGCTGGTGGCCAGGAATGACGGCGAGCATTACGGGGAGCTGGTGCTTTACCAGATGCCCAAGGATCGCATCATCTATGGTCCCCAGCAGATCGAAGCGCAGATCAACCAGAATACGGAGATCGCCCAGGATTTCACCCTCTGGAGCAGCGCCGGCTCCACCTACAGCCGGGGCAATATGTTCGTTATCCCCATCGGCTCCAGCCTGATGTATGTGGAGCCCATCTACCTGGAAAGCGCCAGCTCCTCCCTGCCGGAGGTGAAAAAGGTCATTATCTACTACAATGAGCGCATCGCCTATGAGGACACCCTGACCGAGGCCCTGAATGCGATGTTCGATGTGGATATGGCAGCCCTCCGCGGGGAAAGCAGCAGCGAAGGCGAAGAGGAGAACGAGCAGCCTGAGCCGGAGAACGGCGCTTACGGCCTGGAAGAGCTGGCAGAAAAGGCCAATGCAGCCTATGAGCAGGCTCTGGAAGCCCAGCGGAACGGCGATTGGGCAGCCTACGGTTCACATTTGGATGAGCTGGCCTTCTTCCTGCAGCAGATGCTGCCGGAAGAGGAAGCCCCCCTTGCTCCGGAGACAGAGGGAATAGAAGCCCCCCTTGATGGAGAAAGGGAGCTTCCTGTCATCCCGGAATAGGTGACAAGCCCGGGGGCAGCCCCGGAGAATAAAAGCAGCAAAGAAGCGAAGAAAAAATCCCCAGAAAGAGGTATGAAAATGAGACAGTATTCCGAACGAATGAGCCGACTCACCGGCAGCGCCATCCGGCAGATCATGAAGCTGATGTCCGACCCGGAAATCATCTCCCTGGGCGGCGGCAACCCTGATCCGGAAAGCTTCCCCGTAGAAAAAATCCGGGAAATCACGGATCAGCTTCTGCGGGAAAAACCCACTCAGATGCTGCAATACGGCGTAACCAACGGCTATCTGCCTCTGCGAGAGGCGGCTCTGGAGCATCTTTTCCGGCCGAAGAACATTCAGGCTGATCTGGAAAATGTCATCCCCTTCACCGGCAGCACCCAGGGCATTTATATGATCCTGGATATGTTCATCGACCCGGGAACCCCGGTTCTGATCGAAAACCCCACCTTCCTGGGGACGCTGAATGTCATCAAGAAGCTGGGCGCAAAGATCATCCCTGTGGAGATGGACGGCGACGGCATGCTCATGGACGATCTGGAAGCAAAGATCAAGGCCCATCAGCCCCGCCTGCTCTATACCATCCCCACCTTCCAGAATCCCACTGGCCGCACCCTGCCCCTGGAACGGCGCAAACGCATTGCAGAGCTGGCCGCGGAATATGATGTGATCGTCATTGAGGATGATCCCTATGGCGATGTTCGCATCAAGGGCACGCCCCTGCCCCCCATCAAGAGCTTTGATACCGCCGAAAACGTGATCCTGATGAACAGCTTCTCCAAGATCATCGCCCCCGGTCTGCGCGTGGGTGCAGCGGTGGGCGCAGCCGACCTGATCCAGCAGATGGAAAAGGTCAAGCAGGGTCTGGATACCCACACCGCCAGCCTGCCCCAGGCCATCTGCGCGGAATTCCTCATGCGCGGCCTGCTGCCGGATCATCTCCGCACCATCACGGCAATCTATGGCGAACGCCTGGATGCCATGCTGCAGGGTCTGGAGCGTTATTTCCCGGCGGATGCAGATTTCACCCGCCCGGAAGGCGGCCTCTTCGTCTGGGTGCAGCTGCCGGGTATCAAAAATACCGGCAAGCTGCTGGAGCGCGCCATCAGTGAATGCAAGGTGGCCTTTGTTCCCGGCACGCCCTTCTTCCTGGAAGAAACCCAGGGTCTGGATACCCTGCGCCTGAATTTCTCTTCCAGCACCCCGCAGCAGATCGATACGGCTCTGCAGCGTCTGGGCGGCCTGATTCAGGAGGAATACAACAAATAAAGGAAAGCAATCCCTTTTCATGCAAAGCAAAAGAGCCCCATACGGGGCTCTTTTGCTTTCAAGTGAGATGAGGTTTGGAAGGCTTTTCAGACTCCCGATATTCTTTCTTATGCGGAAGCAGCCGGAAATAGACGCACAAAAAGCCAGCAAAAGCTGGCTTTTTTGTTTCCGCAAAATCTTCCTCTCGCTTACTGGGGGCTTCGGGTGGAAAAGGGCTTTCTGGCGTCCGCCAGCGCCTCCACCTGGTATCCGTGAGCGGCCAGCGCCTCCACCACCGCCTGCAGATCCTCTGCCTGCAGGCGAATGATGACCCGGTAATGGCTGTCATCCCGGGGGATCATGCCGATCTTGGTAATGTTGGCATTGAAGGATTTGATGATGCTGGTGATCTCCGCGATGATGCCCGGCTCGCCGCCGATATTGATGGAAATGCGGCTGCCGGAAGAGCGCACACCCAAAAGGTCGATCACGGAATCAAAAATATCGTTCTCCGTAAAAAGCCCCACCAGCTTTCCCTGCGGATCCAGCACCGGTAGGCAGCCGATTTTATAGGAACGCATAATCAAGGCCGCTTCCTCGATACAGGTATCCTCCTTCACCGTGATGAGCTTCTGCCGCTCCGGCAGCGCATCCTGAATCCGCACCGAATTGAAGAGGGAATTGGCCTCATGCAGCTCCAGTGTGCTCACATTGGAAGGCATAGCGCGCATAATATCCGTGAAGGAAAGCAATCCAATCAAATGCCCATCCTCCAGAATCGGGAGGTGCCGGACGTTTTTCTCATGCATAATTCGGGCAGCGGAAACCAGGGTTTCCTTTTTCCCCACCGTGATAGGGGATTTCGTCATTTTGTCTTTGACCAACATGAAAAGCGCCTCCTCTGTCTGCCTTGAAGATCAGGGCAGGGCTGCCCCGCAAGCCCGGCAAAAGGACTTTGTCTATATTTATTATTATATGCATAATTATGCTTCTTGTAAAGGTTTTTATGAAAAAAGCAGGGCAGGTGGATTCACCTGCCCTGCTCTGCTTTTATCTGTTTTCGTCCGATTAGTCTCTGGCCAGACGTTCATAGGTTGCCAGGCGATCCTTGGCATCCTGTTCGGTCTTGGCGAAGAGCAGCTCAGCCTGTTCCGGATACATACGGGCCAGGGAGTTGTAACGAACTTCGCCCATCAGGAAATCACGGAAATTGCCGGTGGGAGTTTTGCTGTCCAGGGTGAAGGGGTTCTTGCCTTCTTCCTTCAGCTGCGGGTTGAAGCGATACAGATGCCAGTAACCGCAGTTGACAGCATCCTTCATCTCGGTCATGGCATTGTTCATGCCGGCCTTGACGCCGTGGTTGATGCAGGTGGCGTAAGCGATGATGAGGGAGGGACCCGGATAAGCTTCAGCTTCCTTGATGGCTTTCAGGGTCTGAGCCATATCAGCGCCCATGGCGATCTGAGCAACGTATACATAGCCATAGCTCATGGCCATCATGCCCAGGTCTTTCTTCTTGGTCTTCTTACCGGAGGCAGCAAATTTGGCGATTGCTGCGGTGGGGGTAGCTTTGGAGCTCTGACCGCCGGTGTTGGAGTAAACTTCCGTATCGAATACGATGATGTTGATATCTTCGCCGGAAGCCAGGACATGATCCAGACCGCCGTAACCGATGTCATAAGCCCAGCCGTCGCCGCCGAAGGCCCAGAAGGATTTCTTCACGAAGTGATCCTTCTTCTTCAGCAGATCCTGGAATTTGGGGCATTTGGCAGCTTCCAGCATGGGGATGATCTTTTCAGCCAGAGCCTTGGTCACATCGCCGTTGCTGTAATTGGCCAACCATTCTTTCAGCAGAGAAAGCAGTTCATCTTCCTTGGTGCCGGAGGCGCAGCCGGAAGTCTCGTCGCAATGTGCAACCAGCTCTTCGACCATAGCTTTCAGCTGTTCGCGCTGTTCGGTGGCGCCCAGGAACATACCGAAACCAAATTCGGCGCAGTCTTCAAAGAGGGAGTTGCTCCAAGCGGGGCCGCGGCCCTTGGCATTGGTGCAGTAAGGCATAGCCGGAACGGCAGCGCCCCAGATGGAGGAGCAGCCGGTGGCGTTGGCGATCATCATGCGATCACCGTAGAGCTGGGTCAGCAGCTTGGCATAGGGAGTTTCGCCGCAGCCTGCGCAGGCACCGGAGAATTCGAAGAGCGGACGTTTGAACTGGCTGTTCTTCACGTTGCTGGCTTCGATGGCTTCGCCCTTGTCGGAGAGAGTCATGGCGTATTCCCAGTTTGCAACCTCTGCATCCTGGCTGGCGGTGGGAACCATAACCAAAGCTTTGTCCTTAGCGGGGCAGACCACTACGCAGGAGCCGCAGCCCTGGCAATCCAGGGGGCTGACCTGCATACGGAAGGTCATACCGGCGAAATCTTTACCATTGGCTTTGATGCTGGTGAAGTTTTCGGGAGCAGCAGCCTGCTCGGCTTCAGTCAGCAGCATGGGACGAATGGCGGCATGGGGGCAAACCAGAGAGCACTGGTTGCACTGGATGCACTTGGTGGAATCCCAGGCGGGAACGAAGGGAGCAACGCCGCGTTTTTCATATTTGGAGCCGCCTACGGGGAAGGTGCCGTCTTCACGGCCCACGAAAGCGGAAACAGGCAGCTGATCGCCCTGGTTGGCAGCCATGGGACGGAGAATTTCCTTGACGAATGCGGGTTCATCGGCGCAGGCGCATTCTTCAGCCTGTGCATTCTTCCAATCCGCAGGAACTTCGACCTGGCAGAAAGCATTCATACCGGCATCAACAGCGGCCTTGTTCATCTTGACGATGTTTTCGCCCTTCTTACCATAGGCGCGTTCAATACTGTCGTAGAGGGCTTTCACAGCCATTTCTTCCGGGATCACGCCGGTGAGCTTGAAGAAGGCAGCCTGCATGACCATGTTGGTACGGTTGCCCAGGCCCAGTTCCTTCGCGATGCTGACGGCATCGATGGTATAGAATTTGGCTTCTTTTTCTGCCAGGGTGCGCTTCATGGAAGCGGGCAGTTTTTCTGCCAGCTCTGCCGGAGTCATGGTGGTATTCAGCAGGAAGGTGCCGCCATTCTTCAGGCCATCCAGCAGGTCATAGGTGTTGATGTAGCTCTGGTTGGAGCAGGAGATGAAGTCAGCCTGGTTGATGAGATAGGGGGCTTTGATGACTTCATTACCGAAACGCAGGTGGGACAGAGTACGGCCACCGGATTTCTTGGAGTCATAATCGAAGTAAGCCTGTGCGTACATATCGGTGTAGGTGCCGATGATGTCAACAGCCTGTTTGTTGGCGCCGACGGTACCGTCAGAGCCCAGACCCCAGAATTTGCACTGGATGGTGCCTGCAGGCAGCATGTCCACGATCTCGCCGCGAGGCAGAGAGGTGAAGCTTACATCGTCATTGATGCTGAGGGTGAAGCCATCTTTCGGTTCAGCAGCAGCCAGGTTATCGAAAGCTGCCACGATATCAGCAGGGATGGTATCCTTGCTGCCCAGACCATAGCGGCCGCCGATGATGAGGGGCGCATTGGCTTTGCCGAAGAAAGCATCCTGAACGTCCAGGAAGAGGGGTTCAGCGGGAGCGCCGGGGGTCTTTACGCGATCCAGAACGGCGATGCGTTTCACGGTAGCGGGCAGAGCCTTCAGGAAATAATCGGTAGCGAAGGGACGATAGAGATGGACTTTCAGCAGACCAACCTTACGGCCTTCTTTGTTCAGTTTGTCCACAACGCCTTCAGCGGTGTCGCAGACAGAACCCATGGCAACGATG
>JAFSHU010000038.1 GCA_017440145.1 Bacillota bacterium | reverse complement strand
TTTTTCACATTCAAAGGTACTCTTTCAGTCCAAAAAAATACCGTCAGCAGAGCCGGGAGTTCGCACCTCCCGGCCCCTGCGCGGGTGTGCAAGCACCCAACGCCACTGGAAATCCAGCGCCAACGGTAAAGAACAGTATAACACATTCCCCGTCCTTCTTCAAGGCGCAGGGCTATTTGTGCTATACCCGGCTTTGCTGTGCAGTGTGGAGGGAGAGCGGCGTTTGAAGGTTGTAATGGCTTTTCTGCTATTATATACCCGCGTAGGCACCATCCCGGTGGTATGCCGACGCGGGTCTTTTTTTGGCAGCTGAGGGTTCCGTATACTGCACTCCCCTCCTGCTGCGACGGGAGGGGAGCGGCGCTTATTTTTTGGGAGGTGTATCTATGCAAGTAAGAGCCCTTGATCTGAGAAACCCGGAGAAAACCGAAACGCTGCGAGCGCGGGGGAGAAACTTCTTCCGCTGCCTGATCGATCCCGAAAGCACAGAAGTAATAGAAAAACTCGTTCGCCGGCGGCAGCAGGCCGGGGATGCGGAAGGCAGCGCCGCCCTGCAGGAAAGCCTGGAGGTCTGCAGAAAGATCCAGGCTGAGATCAACTCTTTCCCGGAGGAGCTGCAGGAAAAGCTGCTGCCTCTGCTGGATCTTATCAGCGAGGAAGTGTACCTCTCTGTCTGCACCTATCAGTTCTATGTGGATTATCAGCAGGCCATGCTGGGAAGATAAAAGCAGAATCCCCTCCCATCCGGGAGGGGGTTTTTTGTAGGGGAAAGCCCCGGCAAACCGTCCCTTTCCTGAAAGAAAGGCAGGGTTTCGAGCTTTTGAAACCCCCACTTTTTTGAAAAAAAGTGGGTCAAAAAACTTTACTCTTGGGCTGCTGCTTCTCATCCCGGTGCGTATGCCAAAGAGCTGTCATTGCGAGGCTTTGCGATCAGAGCAGTCGCAGCAGCACAGTCTCCACCTCCCGGGCGCAGAGGCAGAGCGCATAATCCGGCAGAAAGGGCAGATGCCGCAGGCGCAGGCCCTGCACCCGGCTGAGCAGCCCCTCCGGCCCGGCCACGGAAAAGCCGGAGAAATCCCGGTCTATGCCCTGACCGCTGAACTTCACGAAGGCCTCCTTTGCCGTCCAGACGGAAAAGAAATCCTGATAATCCTGGCTTTCCAGAAAGGCCAGCTCCTCCCGGCTGAAGAAGCGTCGGCTGAGCCGCTCCAGCTGATGCACACGCTGCTGCTGCAGATCCAGCCCCAGCGCCTGCCGGGCCATGGCGCAGACCCAGAAATCCCCGCTGTGGCTCAGGGAAAAGTGCAGCTCCGGGTGGTGGGTGAAAAAGGGCTTTTCGCCCCGGGGCCGGGAGACAGCCCAATCCCCCGGGCGGCCGCTGAATTTTTCCGCAGCCCTTGCCAGCAGCCCATCGGAATGGGGCAAAAGCACCTGATCCCAGGGGCGGCGATATACGAAAAGATGAATATCCGCAGTTTTCAAGATGCCAGACCTCGCTTAGCGCTGTTCTTCCGGGCAGGAAGAAGCTTCCTGGAGAGAAAGCAGCACCTGCTGCAGCTCCTCCACCGTGTCGCAGAGGAAATCCGGCTGGAAATCCGCCAGCTCCTGCCGGATGCCTGCGCCCCAGCTGACGGCCACGGTCTTCAGGCCCGCATTCCGACCGCAGCCCAGGTCAAAGAGGCTGTCCCCGATGAAGACGCCCTGCTCTGGCAGGCAGCTTTGCTGCTCTGGCAGGCAGCTTCGCTGCTCTGGAAGGCAGCTTTGCTGCTCTGGTAGGCAGCCCAGCTGCTTCAGAGCCAGCAGGGCCGGCTCCGGATCGGGCTTGTGCTTATCGGTGCTCTGGGCATCCACCACCACCTCCACCAGAGGCAGCAGGCCGGTGGTTTCCAGATTTTCCAGGGTGAGCTGGTGCCGCTTGGAGGTGACCACCGCCAGGCGGGCACCCCTTTCCCGCAGGGCGCTGAGCATCTCCGGGATGCCGGGAAAGGCCCGCAGGGGGAAGAGCGACTCCTGCTCCTGATAGATGCGCTGATAGGTCAGCCGATAGAGATCCCCATTCCCCGGGCCGAAAAGCTCCTCCCCGGTCTTTACCAGCGGGACGCCGATGGTCTTTTTGATCTCCTCCAGACTCCGCTCCAGACCCAATTCCGCATAGGCCAGCTGGGAAACATGACAAATCACCGGTACGCTGTCATGCAGTGTACCGTCCAGGTCAAAAAGAAAAGCCGTCATGGGAAAATAAATCTCCTTTGCTTATGGAATCCCCGGGCAGGGTATGAACAATAATTCGCTGCGCCGGGCCCGGCTTCCTTTTTCTGTTTCCTCTTCTGCTTCCGCTCTCTTCCCCTGCCCGCTTTAGCGACCCCTTCCGGGCAGAGAAACGAAAGCATACTTTCTTCTGGCAAAGAAGAAAAGGATTTTTGTAGACTTTTTTCTACTTTTCGCATATAATATAACCATGTGCATATCTTCGCCTGAACGGAAGCATTGCACCTGCAGGAAAATTTTCGCAAGCAGGAAAGAAGGACAAGGAATGGATAAGCTGGATCATGAAATTTTGCAATGCCTGGTGGAGAATGCCCGCGTCAATGCGACCACCATCGGAGAACGGATCGGACTTTCCACCTCATCGGTGATCGAGCGCATTCGCCGCATGGAGCGCTGCGGTCTGATCCAGCAATATACCACCATCGTGGATCTGGAATCCATGGGCCGCAGCATCACCGCTTTTATCTCTGTGCGGCTGGAGCACCCGAAGTATAATGAAGGCTTTGAGCTGATGGTGCGCCGCCACCCGGATATTGCGGAATGCCATTATACCGCCGGTGACGTGGATTATATGCTGAAGATCGTTACCGCCAGCAGCAAAACCCTGGAAAAGCTGCTGACCTACATAAAAAGCATCGAGGGCGCTGCTTGGACCCGTACCCTGCTGGTGCTTTCCACGGTGAAAAGCGAGCTTTCCGCTCTGCCTTCTCTGGATCAATACGACGACGAATAAAGCCGCTCTGCCCTTTATGCAGACAGCAAGCCCCCTCTTTTGAGGGGGCTTTTTTGTCAGGGGCGGAGCAGATTCTTTTTCTATCCGGCAGCGGGTAAAGCGGATTCCCCGGCTTGATTTGGATGAAAATCGCGCTTTACCTGGAAAGCAGCGCAGGAAAATACAGACTTTTGTCGAATATTTGAGCAGATTGGAAAAAGATGGGTGGTGGCGGCGTGGC
>JAFSHU010000037.1 GCA_017440145.1 Bacillota bacterium | reverse complement strand
GCTTGAAGATTGCCACGTTGCCAAGCTGGGACTTGCAGAGGCAAGCCCGCAGCTTGCCTGCCTCGCAATGACAGCCCTTTGGCCTGCTCCCAGCCCAGAGCTAAAAGTTTCTTGGTACTTCTTTTCAAAGAAGTACGGTTTACCGGGCTGTTCCCGGGGAAAACGGCTTGAAGATTGCCACGTTGCCAAGCTGGGACTTGCAGAGGCAAGCCCGCAGCTTGCCTGCCTCGCAATGACAGCCCTTTGGCCTGCTCCCAGCCCAGAGCTAAAAGTTTCTTGGTACTCCCAAGTTCGGCGCGCTTTTCGCGCACCGAACTTCTTCAAAGAAGTACGGTTTACTGATCTTTTCCCGGAGGGAAACCGCCGCGGCGCACCAAAGCAGCTTTTTCGGATATATTGGAGTATGCGAATACCCGCCGGGCGCGGTGGGCCGGGAGGCGGCTTATGAAGCAGGAGTGGGAAGTCCGGGAGCGGGCTTCGCGGTATCGGGAGATGATCGTGCAGGCCATGGAGCAGCGCAGCAAATCGCCGGGGCCCATGCCGGAGCTGGAGCTGCTGCTCCTGACCATGGTGGATCGGCTGGAGGCTCTGCTCTGGGTGCTGGACAGCATGGAGGATGACCTGCTGGATCGGAAAACAGCGCTGCACTGAGGGGCTGCACACCAAAGAAGTATATATAGAAGAAACCACCCGAGGAGCGGGAAAACAGCTTCTTTTCGGGTGGTTTCTCTTTTGTGAAGTTTTAAGGCTGCGCCCGGCAGGCAGGCTGGAAAAGCTACAGGGGCAGGCTGTGCAGGATGGGCTCCGGCTTTGCCTGCTCCTTTGGGATCAGCAGCGGCAGGGCCTTATGCAGCACCTTTACCTCCAAAGGCAGGTGCCCGCAGAATTCTCCGTCCAGATCCAGCTCGATCTTTTCCCCCTGCTCCGGCCGAAGAGGCTCGATGCTGATCTGATCTGTCTGGAAATACTGAATGGCCGGGTCGTTGAGGAAATCCCCGTTCAGCACATAGGAAGTCAGGTCGATATCCTTGGGGATGAGGGCCTTTTTCTTGATGAGCAGCACGTCGAATTTCCCATCGCTCACATCCGCCTTATGCATCAGCTTGCGGAGGGAGCCCACAGACATGGAATTGGCGATGAGGCATATTCTCAGCTCTGCTTCCATAGTATGCTCCGGGGAGCTGATGCGCACCGGGATCAGGGTAGAAAGCTGCTCCGGCGCGCTGATGAGCCCGTTCAGGTAATAGGCCAGCTTGCCCAGGACGCCCTTGATCTCCTGATCTGTGGTATGGGCGATCTCCGTAAACATGCCGAAGGAAGCAACATTGATGAAATAGCGGCCGTTTGCCAGGCCCACATCCACCAGGCGCTGCTGATTGTCCTGCACCATGCGGCAGAATTCCTCCGGATCCTGGGGAAGCTTCATGCTGTAGGCAAAATCGTTGCTGGTGCCGGCCGCCAGAATGGCCAGCGGCGTGCCGCAGCCGCCGCGCATCAGGCCGTGGATGATCTCATTGATGGTGCCATCCCCGCCGCAGCCGATCACCAGGTCAAATTCACCGGGCTGCAGCTGGGCAGCTGTTTCCCGGGCGTCCCCCCGCGCTTTGGTGGGGCTGACGCTGATTTGCTCCGCTGTGCCTTCCAAAAGCAGACGGCCGAGAATGGTCTCCAGATTTTTCTGGAAGACGCGCCGGCCGGATTTCGGGTTCACGATGACTTTGATTTTGATGGGACATGCTCCTTTCTCTTTTCCTACTCCTATTCTTACATATTAAATAGGTCCCGGGCTGATAATGGCATGAGTATTCTACAGCTCCGGGGAAAATCCTTTCGGCTTTTTTAAGTTCAGCAGAAAAACACTTTCCGCAAAGCCGGCCTGTGCTGCCTTTTTTTATGGCTGCTGCTTTCAGGAAAAGTTCAGCTTTTGCATCTTGACGGCCTGCATTTTTCGTAGTATCGTATAAAAGTGTTGTGCTTTAGAATATATTTGTTTTAGATATAATTCCGGGCGGCTGCGGGCGGCAGATTCTTTTTGTGCCGGGCAGCCGAAAGGGATTCGTTTGAGAGCAAAGGGGAGGCTTTTTTATGTATTCCACACAGCTGCAGGCTTTGCAGATCCTCCGTTCCATCCGGGTGAATTTTCAGCGGCGCATGGAGCCGCTCCTGCGGGAAGCGGGACTTTCTTTGGTGCAGGCCTGCCTGCTGCTGAGCATCGGCAGCGGGGAGATCGAGAATATCAACGGCGCCTGCCGCGTGCTGGAGCTGGGGCAGGGAAATGCCTCCACGCTCTGCAAGAAGATGGAGCAAAGCGGCCTGCTGCTGCGGGAGCGCAGCAAGCAGGATGAGCGGGTGGTGCAGCTTTCCCTGACCCAGGCCGGGCAGGAAAAGATCCAGACCCTGCTGGAGGAGATCGATCTGCGCTGGGGGCAGGTCCACCGGGATTACCCGGCGCTGGTGCAGAAGCTGCTGGATGGTCTGGATGCTGCCGATGCCCTGCTGCGCCTGCCGGATGAGCAGGAATAGGCGCTTTTCTTTTTTTATCAGCCCCCAAGGTAAAGGAGTGGGATTCTTATGTTGTCCAAACTGAGCGTGAAAAAACCCTTCACCGTCATCGTGGCGGTCACCATTATCATCATTCTGGGCGTGGTCTCTTATCTGAAGCTGGATATTGACCTGCTGCCGGAAATGGAGCTGCCCTATGTGGTGGTGATGACCACATACCCCGGGGCCAGCCCGGAGCAGGTGGATCAGGATGTGAGCCGCCCGCTGGAGGGCGCTCTGGCCACGATCAGCGGGCTGGAGACGATTTCCAGCGTATCCAATGAGAATTACAGCATGGTGATTTTGCAGTTTTCCGCTTCCATGAATATGGACAGCGCCATGATCGAGCTTTCCTCTGCGGTGGACAGCGTTTCCGCTTCCTTTGCGGATGGGGTAGCCGCGCCCATTCTCATGCGCATCAATCCCTCCATGCTGCCGGTGATGATCATGACTGCGGATAAGGATGGCATGAGCGAGACGGAATTCACCGCCTATGCCCAGGAGACCCTGCAGCCCGCCCTGGAACGGGTGGAGGGCGTGGCCTCCGTCAGCCTGATGGGTGCCATCTCCGAGCAGGTGGAGATCCGCTGGGATCAGCCTGCTATCGATGCACTGAACCAGCAGATTCTGGACAGCATAGATGCGGAGCTTTCCAAGGCTCAGCAGGAGCTGGATGATGCCCGGGCAGAGATTCGCCGGGGCAAGGCAGAGCTGGAGCGGGAAAGCGCCAAGGCCTATAAGGAGCTGGCGGACGCCAGCAGCCAGCTTTCCGACGGCCGGCTTCAGCTGCAGCTGGGTCTGAACACCATCGAGCAGACCCCGGCCCAGCTGGAAGCCCAGAAGCAGGAGCTGCTTTCCACCAAGGGCACTCTGGAAATGGTGGACGGCCTGCTGGATGAGCTTGCCGCTCTGGAAGATGAGCTTTATCTGATCGATGACGCGGTGGCAGACATTGAGGCGCAGGAGGCTGAGCTGCGCCGCCTGGAAAACAGCCTGCTGCGGCAGGAGGAAGCTCTGCAGGCCGCCCTTGCCGCCTATCTGGCTGCGCCGGATGGGGAAAGCGCGGATGCACTGCAGGAAGAAATGATGGACAGCGGCAGCCTGCTGGCAGAGCTCTGGGATGTGCTGCAGCTGCTGGAGGCTGATCTCAGCGGCAGCCTGGGGGATGTGGAGCTCTCCCAGCTGCTGGAGGCCCTGAGCCGGGATGCGCTCGCTTTGCTCTTCGAAAATCAGCCGGAGCAGGCCGCTGCCCTGGCAGAGCGGCTGCTTGTTGCCCTTTCTCAGTCCGAGCAGGGGCTGGAGCAGGCACGGGATTTCCTGAAGGAGCAGCGCCGGGAGCTGGAAAAGGCCGACGAGCAGATGCAGGAATACCTGGAAGAGATGAAAGGCTCCATGCCGGATATGGGCGGCATGGATCTCAGCGATATGGACGGCATGATCGACCAGATCGACGAGGGCATTTATCAGATCGACAAGGCACTGGCAGAGATGCCCGGTGCAAAATATGAGCTGGAGCAGGCCCGGGAGGAGCTGGAGGAAGGCAGCCTGGAGCTGGAAAAGGGCAAGCTGGAGCTTTCCACCCAGCTCAGCTCCGCCGCAGTGCAGCTGGCCATGGGAGAGGCCCAGCTGGATACAGCCTATGAGCAGTTTGAGGAAGCCCGGGAAGAGGCCTTCAAAAACGCAGGCCTGGACGGTGTGCTCACCACGGATATGCTCAGCGGCATCCTCACCGCCTCCAATTTCTCCATGCCTGCGGGCTATCTGGAGGGCGAGGAAGAGAAGCCCCTGGTGAAGGTGGGGGATAAATTCGCCAGCCTGGATGAGGTGGAAAACCTGCTCCTGATGGATCTGGGCATGGAGGAGATCGGCCCGGTCTATCTGCGGGATGTGGCAAAGATCGAGCTGACGGATACCGCCGGGGAATATTATGCCCGGGTCAACGGCAACCCCGGCCTGATCCTCTCCCTCTCCAAGCAGAGCATGTACAGCACGAATACCGTCAGCGCCTCCATCAATGAGGCCATGGCGCAGATGATGGAGAATGACCCGGAGCTGCATCTGGTGGCTCTTTCCGACCAGGGCTATTACATCCGCATGGCGGTCAGCGCGGTGCTGAACAATCTGCTGATCGGCGCGGCGCTGGCGGTGGCGGTGCTTATCCTCTTCCTGCGGAGCGTCCGCCCCACTCTGGTCATTACCCTGTCCATCCCCATCAGCCTCATGGGCGCTCTGGCGCTGATGTATTTCTCCGGGGTCAGCATCAATGTGATCTCTCTGGCCGGTCTGGCCACGGGCGTGGGTATGCTGGTGGATAACAGCATCGTGGTGATCGAGAACATCTTCCGCCTGCGGGCTTTGGGTATCCCCCCGGCTACGGCGGCGGTGCGCGGCGCCAAACAGGTGGCGGGGGCCATTGCCTCCTCCACCCTGACCACCATCTGCGTTTTCCTGCCCATCGTGTTCACAGAGGGGCTTTCCCGCCAGCTCTTCACGGATATGGGTCTGACTGTGGCCTATTCTCTGCTGGCCTCCCTGCTGGTGGCGCTTTCTCTGGTTCCCATGCTGGCCTCCCGCATTTTGAGCAAGCCCATGAAGCCTCAGGGCAAGGGCTTTTCCGGCTTCCTGCGGGGCTATGGGCGGCTGCTGGGCTGGACGCTGCGGAACAAATGGCTGATTTTCCTGCTGGTGATCGGTCTGGCGGTCTATGCGGTGGCACAGGTGGCCTCCATGGGTACGGGGCTGATGCCTGCTGTGGATTACGGCCAGGTCAGCGTGGAGCTGCGTGCGCCGGAGGGCCAGGAGCTGAGCGAGGAAGAGATTCAGGCGGCTGCGGATAAGCTCACAGAGGAGATTCTGCAGCTGGAGGGCATTTCCATGGTGGGCGCCTTCGAAGGCTCCCTGCTTTCCTCCATGGGCATGGGCGGCAGCGAGGAAGAGTATATGCTCAGCCTC
This sequence comes from Bacillota bacterium, assembly GCA_017440145.1. GTDB lineage: Bacteria > Bacillota > Dehalobacteriia > UBA4068 > UBA4068 > RGIG3155. Next base: position 2,668 of record JAFSHU010000037.1, on the reverse strand, counting down.
TATGTGCTCTGTGACCCGGAATCCGGCCTGCGGGGCAAGGAGGCCATCGCCCGGCTGGAGGAGATCGCCGCTGATCTGCCGGTGGAATGCAGCATCGCCAGCGCCTCTATGGATATGACGGCCATGACCGGCGGCTCCGGTGTGCAGGTCTATCTCTACGGCGAGGACGGCGCTGTTCTGGCAGAGCTGGCAGCGGAAGTGAGTCAGCTCCTGAAAACCGTGGAGGGCATCAGCCAGGTGGAGGACGGCCTGGGTCAGACTGCGCCCGAGCTGCGGGTGAAGGTGGATAAGAACGCTGCCATGAAGCATGGCCTCACCGTGGCACAGGTCTTTATGGAGCTGAGCTCTGCTCTGCGGCAGGAGACCGAGGCCATGAGCCTTTCTCTGGCGGAGAAGGATTACCCGGTGGTGATCGTCAGCGCGCCGGAGGATGCCCTGAACCGGGAGAAGCTGGAGGATTACCTCTTTACCATAGAAAAAACCAATATGCAGGGGGAAAAGGAGGAAGTCCTGCTGCGCCTGCATGAGATCGCGGAGGTGCAGGAGGGAGAAAGCCTGGCCTCCATCAGCCGCGCAGATCAGAAACGCTATCACAGCGTCAGCGGGGAGCTGAAGGAGGGCTATAACATCGGCCTGGTCAGCGCAGAGGCGGAAAAGGCTCTGGCTGATCTGGAGCTGCCCGCCGGCTATCAGCTGGAGATGGCCGGTGAGAACACCAGCATTCAGGAAACCATGGGTGACCTGCTGCTGATGATCGGCCTGGCCGTGGTCTTCATCTATCTCATCATGGTGGCGCAGTTCCAGAGCCTGCTGCTGCCCTTCATCGTGCTGACCACCATCCCTCTGGCCTTCACCGGCGGCCTGCTGACCCTGATCCTGCTGGGTGTGGAGGTAAGCATCGTGGCTATGCTGGGCTTCCTGATCCTGGCGGGCATCATTGTCAATAACGGCATCGTCTTTATCGATTGCGTGAACCAGCTGCGTCTGGACGAGGGCATGGAGAAGCGGGAGGCCCTGATCGCAGCCGGCCAGATGCGTATGCGCCCCATCTTCATGACAGCCCTGACCACCATCTTCGGTCTGGGCTCCATGGCCTTTTCCCAGCAGATGGGCTCCGAGCTGCTGCAGCCCCTGGCCCTGGTGGCAGTGGGCGGCATGATCTATGCCACCATCCTGACCATGTTCTTTGTTCCGGCCTGCTATGATCTGCTGCAGCGCAGACCCCTGCGGCAGGTGGAGATTCTGGAGGATGAGGAAGAGCTGCTCCGCCTGACAGCGAAGGCCGAGGCGGAAGGGAAAGCAGCTGAAGCCGAAGCAGAAACAGAAACAGAGGCCGAAGCAGAAGCAGAAGCCCCGGCAGCGCCGGAGACAAAAGCTGAGAAAAAGGCCCGGAAGAAGGCAGAAAAAGCAGAGAAAAAAGCTGCGAAGAAAACGAAGAAGCGTGAATAGCCGTGCTGCTTTCTTTTCGATGAGAAGAAAAAGCCCTCTTTTCCTCTTGGGAAGAGAGGGCTTTTTTCGCCTGAAAGACCGCCCGCTATGTGGGTGGAGAAAAATAAAAACCTCCTTTGATGGAATGGAGTCGGTGCCGGCCGAAACGAAAACAAAGGAGGTTTTTATGTGTCAGTAGACGAGAAGAGTTTATCACATGCGAAATGGGGCTGCAAATACGATATGGTATTCTGTGCGTACGGTAGGGAGAAATAGAAAAGTGATACAAAGGTATATCAAATATCAACAAGAGGAGGATGGCAGAGGATAAAATGGCAGCGAAAGAATACATATCCTTTCAAGAAATAAAGCCCCTTTAAGAGGAGGCTGGTAATAATTGCGGCTGGCAGCCTTTGCCACGCACCTTTCGTCGCAGCCGGTAATCGTCCCTTATCGGACTCAAAGCAAAGCCCCGCCTTTGAAGGCGGGGCTGCTTATTTTATCGAAACTTTTGTTGAAGCTTTTATCGAAGCGCTCGCCGAATCCTCGGCAGCTGCGCTTCTCGCTTCTGTCTTAGTCCAGAACCTTGTCGGCGATCTCCTGCTGCAGCTGCGCCAGGAAGGCCTCGAAATCCATGGAGCCCAGCTCACCCTTGCTGCGGGAGCGGACAGAGATCTTGTTCTCCTCGATGTCCTTGTCCCCCGCCACGATCATATAGGGGATCTTCTCCATCTGGGCGGAGCGGATCTTGTAGCCGATCTTTTCGCTGCGGGCATCCACCTCGGCGCGGATCCCGGCAGCCTGCAGCTTGGCGCAGAGCTGGTTCAGGTAATCCAGATGACGGTCGGCGATGGGCAGCAGCTTCACCTGAACGGGTGCATACCACAGCGGCAGTGCGCCGGCGAATTTTTCCAGCAGCAGCGCCAGGGTGCGCTCATAGCAGCCGATGGAGGTGCGGTGGATGATATAAGGATTCTTCTTGCTGCCGTCGGTATCGGTGTATTCCATGCCGAATTTCTCCGCCAGCATTTGGTCGATCTGGATGGTGATGAGGGTATCTTCCTTGCCCCAGTCGTTCTTGATCTGAATGTCCAGCTTGGGGCCGTTGATTGCGGCTTCATCGATGACCACCTTGTAATCCAGGCCCAGATGATCCAGAATGCGCTTCATGATGCCCTGGGCTTCGTCCCACTGCTCGGCGGTGCCGATGTATTTTTCCTTATTGTTGGGATCCCACTGG